>NZ_CP041360.1:0-313125 GCF_006965485.1 Spirosoma sp. KCTC 42546 | reverse complement strand
CTCTTTTAGCGTTACTACCGTTAAGGTAATGATAGCCAAACCAGTTACGTGCCAGCTTGCCAATGTATACCAACCAAACATGGTGCTGAACCAGTGAGTGTCAATAGACATGACAAAATCCCAAGCTGACGTAGAAGAGGTTACGCCAAAGACTAATAGGAATGCGACACCAAATTTAATACTCTTTTCGTAGTAAGATGTACCACCATACAAATCTTCCTGAAGTGAAAAACTACGTAACTTTTGCCAGAGGAAGTACCAAAGACCAAAATAGACTATAATGCGGCCTAAGTAAAAAGGCGTATTTAAAAAACCTTTTTTGCCATTGATAATGGGATCAAACTCAGGGCTGGCTTTGTCGTATAAAGCTGGGTTTGTCCAGTGGAACATATCATGCCCAGCAATAAAAAATGTAGCCAGGATCGCTACTAACATAAATGGCAAATAAGCAGGCATTGCTTCTGGAATGCGCTTAAAAGCAACTGACCACCCAGCCTGTGCTAAGTAATTATAAGACATGAAGAACATGCCTATAACAGATGCTCCTGTAAAATAAATTGCGTTAAGCCAGACATTAGCCCAAATACGGGTTGTCCATTTGTACTCATGATGCCCTGCTCCATGGGCTTCATGCGCTCCTGCAGCGTGGGCAGCTCCGTGGGCTTCATGCGAACCAGCACCTGATGCCAGTAGGTACGCGCCAATTGCTACCATCGCGACCCCTGCTCCGATGCCGATCAAAAGTCGACGCTTGGATTCCGCAGTAAATTCAAATTCTTCGTCTAAGGACGGTATTGCGTGAGCCGATGCCATTCTTATTTGGTTGTCAATTAATAAAAAGACGTTTGACGTCTATTAGTAGAAACTGCCTATGTCAGTGTCTATCACTGCGTCTGGCATTGTGTTAACCTTGTTGAAGTTTATGCACGTATTGCACAATCTTCCATCGATCCTCTGGCGTAATTTGTGAACCGTGAGGCCACATTCGGCCTTTTCCGTGTGTAATTACATGGAAAATATGGCCATCATTCATTGTCTTATAAGCATCAGTCGAGTAGTTAGGTACACCTTTATATTGTGCCGCAACTAGCCCATCACCTTTACCTGTTTCACCATGACAATGACTGCAATAACGGGTATATATGATTTTACCCTCTGCGAGCGTTTTTTCAGTCTCCGGAATCGGATTTATCAATACTCGTTCTGCTATTCCGATACTATCAGCCGGAATGTTGTACATCATTAAATCGGTTTTAGCATCACTGCCTTCACCAAATGTAGTATGATAATTAGGCCGGGCTACTGTACCACGTGCAGGAAGGCGCATATTTAATCCCTGAGGATTTATGGTGTTTGCCTTGATCTGACGATAGGGTTCATAACCTACAGCATCATACATCTGCGGGGCGTACTCAACGCCTGTGTTATCATGTCCCTTTTTGCAGGATGTTCCCACAAATAGGAGTCCAGCAATAGCCAGTGCTGTTACGCTCGTATGTTTAGTAATCATTCCCATCCTGAACATTAGAACTGCTTAACATTTACTTCAGCAGCGCCTGATTTCTTCAGAATCTGCTCAATATCACCCTCACCAATATTATTCTTGCTTAGGTCGATAGCCATTGCAAATTTATTATCGGTCGTTCTCAGATCGTACATTAACGGTTTTACCGTGGGTCCCATACCATTTGATACGATGAATGTACCAACCATGCCTAAGGCACAAAAGAGAACGGTTAACTCAAAAATAACCGGTACGTATATGACTGGTGAGTAAGAATCTTTACCCCCAACAATCATTGGCCAGTCAAAGCCTTCTGTGTAAAATGTCAAGGCAAGGGCTGTGAGCGTCCCGGACAGGCCAAACATAAAAGCAGCAATACCCAGACGACTACGTGGGTGACCAAGCGCAACATCTAATCCGTGAATCGGGAATGGCGTGTAGACTTCGTGAATCCGCACTCCTGCATTTTTAACCTCTTTAACGGCCGCTAATACTACATCGTCATCATCAAAAATGCCGACTAAGAATTTACCGCTACCATGTACGTCTGACATACCTTTTTTTCGTCTATTTCAGATTTTCTAATTTCAACCTCCACTGCTTAGAGGTTGAAATCAGAAACTTATAACTGTTTTATTCTACGTCTTTATTGAACGTTGGGTTAGCAACGCGCTCGCCTTTAGCAACGCCAGATACCGAAATTGGCAGTTTCTCAGACGATGATTTAATGATCGTTTTAACTTCAGCCATGTTCACAACTGGTAGGAATTTCGAGAACAACAGGAACAAAGTGAAGAAGAAACCGAACGAGAAAATATAATCGCTAATATCAAACAGCGTTGGGTGGAACATGGCCCAGCTCGATGGCAGGTAATCGCGGTGTAAAGAGGTTACAATAATTACGAAGCGCTCAAACCACATACCAATGTTTACAACTACCGATAACACGAACGTCCAAACAATGCTCCGACGAATAGCACGAGACCAGAAAAGCTGTGGTGTAATTACGTTACAGGTCATCATGGCCCAATATGCCCACCAATATGGTCCAGTAGCACGGTTAATGAATGCATAGCTTTCAAATTCAACACCAGAATACCAGGCAATGAAGAATTCTGTAAGATAAGCAACACCCACAATCGAACCAGTCAGGGTAATGACCTTATTCATTGACTCGATGTGCTCTAGCGTAATATAATCTTCAAGCTTGAATACGACCCGGATAATCAGTACCAGGTTTTGTACCATGGCAAAGCCGGAGAAGATAGCACCCGCAACGAAGTAAGGAGGGAAGATAGTGGTGTGCCAACCCGGAATAACCGATGTAGCAAAGTCCATACTTACAATCGTATGTACAGAAAGTACAAGTGGAGTAGAAAGACCCGCCAGAATTAAACTCATGTACTCATAACGAGCCCAGGTTTTGGCCGAACCATTCCAGCCTAATGAGAAGGCACCGTAGATATAACGGGATACTTTGCTCTTTGCTCGGTCGCGAATTGTAGCCAGGTCAGGAATAAGACCCATGTACCAGAATACCAGCGATACGGTAAAGTAGGTACTGATCGCAAATACGTCCCAAACGAGCGGAGATTTGAAGTTTACCCAAAGCGAGCCCAGTGTATTAGGCAATGGTAAACACCAGTAAGCTACCCATGGGCGACCCGCGTGCATCATAATGAAGCTGGCTGCACATAGTACAGCGAAGATGGTCATAGCTTCTGCCGCCCGGTTTACAGCTGTCCGCCATTTTTGGCGAAATAATAACAAAATAGCCGAGATCAACGTACCGGCGTGTCCGATACCAACCCACCAAACGAAGTTAGTGATGTCCCACGCCCAACCAACGGTCTTGTTCAGGCCCCAAACGCCTAAGCCTTCCCACCAGGTCCAGAATACGCAGGCAGCTCCGTAAATGAGCACAATCACCGCAATGGTAAAGGCGATGGTCCACTCGCGTGTGGGATTGCCTTCAACCTGCTTGCTGATATCCTCCGTCACGTCGGCGTAGGTTTTGCCACCGGTGATAAGGGGAGTTCTTACGGCTGATGTAACATGCGACATATACTTATTGTATTTACGATTTACGATAGACGATTTACGCTTTGTGAAATTACAATGTTTTACTGATTGCAACTCACTCGTTATAAATCGTAATTAGTTTATGCGTGTGACTCTTTACTGGTTTCCTTTTTAGGCTCTTCGTCCTTGTTCCGAATTTTTGTCAGGTATGAGATTTGTGGTCTCACATTGATTTCTTCCAGCACATGGAAAGCCCGCCCTTCTAATTCAACCTCAAGTATTTTAGAGA
Organism: Spirosoma sp. KCTC 42546; assembly: GCF_006965485.1. Lineage (NCBI taxonomy): Bacteria > Pseudomonadati > Bacteroidota > Cytophagia > Cytophagales > Cytophagaceae > Spirosoma > Spirosoma sp. KCTC 42546. The sequence continues at coordinate 309,310 of NZ_CP041360.1, read as the reverse complement.
TTGTACTCTCTGGATTGTTCATATCACCGAAGGTAATAGCATGAGTAGGGCAAGACTGCGAACAAGCGGTCTGAACTTCATCAGCTCCTAACTTACGGCGTTCTTTCTTGGCAGTCAGTTTGCTCTCCTGAATACGCTGTACGCAGAAAGAGCATTTTTCAATAACCCCCCGTGAACGAACAGTTACATCTGGGTTAATGACCATTTTGCCAAGATCATTATTGAAATGATAATCGTAATTATCATTATCAAAGTATTTGAACCAGTTGAACCGGCGTACTTTATAAGGGCAGTTGTTAGCGCAATAACGGGTACCAATACAACGGTTATAGGTCATTTGGTTTAGACCTTCCGTACTGTGCGTAGTAGCAAGAACTGGGCAAACCGTTTCGCAGGGAGCATTACTGCAATGCTGGCAAAGCATTGGTTGGAACGTTACTTCTGGATTAGCCGAAGCCACTTCCATTGCCGAGTAGTTTTCTGCTTCGCCATCGCTGCTGTAGTAACGGTCGATACGCATCCAGTGCATTTCGCGACGGTTAATTACTTCCTGACGACCAACTACCTGAATATTATTCTCCGCATTACAAGCAACTACACAAGTACCGCAACCGATGCAGGAATTTAAGTCGATAACCATACCCCAGGAATGGGTTGGTTTACCATAACCGTTCCAGAGGGTAATATCGTTTGGATCGGTTGGACCTACTGATGTTTGTACTTTAGGCTCATAACGACCTGCCTTCGGATTCTTTTGGTATTTAGCCAGAATAGACTCCTGCAGTACAGCCTGACGACCCATTACAGTATCGTGAGTCTGGGTCTGAGCAATCACATGTGAGCCACTTGCTTTTTCTACTTTTGCAGTAAACGCAGAATAAGTAATGTAACCACCCGTGATGCTTACAAATGGGTAGGCATTCTTACCAACTCCATTGGCTGATTTACCTGCTTTCTCACGACCATAACCGATAGCGATGGAAACCGTATTGTCGGCCTGACCGGGTTGAATTAATACAGGCAATTCAACTGATTTACCATTTACTGTTACCGTAACCAGATCATTTTGAGCCAGGCTCATATCATGAGCCGTTTTTTGCGAAATGGCCGCATAATTGTCCCAGCACGCTTTTGAAACGGGATCAGGTAACTCTTGTAACCAAGGGTTATTTGCGGTAGACCCTGTTCCAACACCAACTTTTTCGTACAACGCCAGTTCCATACCGGTCGTTGGTTTGTAGCGTTGTGCGATTCCCGAAGCGGCTTGCGCTACATTTCCAGCAAACGAAGCGCCACCAGCGGCTACTGCCCCTTTGTCTGGCTCAAATACGCCATCGTTAAGGCATTTTACCCAGAAGGCATCGAACGAGCTAAAGCCCGAAGCTTTTGGATACTGCGTTGAACGCCAGTAATTTTTCAGATACGTCTGATAATCACTTGGCTTACCAGCCCAAGTCAATAGGCTCGATTGGAATTGACGGGTTTTAAAAATCAACGTGATGGCTGGCTGCGTTAGGCTATAAAAACCTTGCTTTGGCTCAGCATCATTCCAACATTCCAGGAAGTGGGGAGCTGGTGTTATATACTTCGATAATGAAGCGGTTTCATCGGCCCGATCAGCAAATGAAACGGAAAGAGCAACTTTAGGCAATGCTTCAGCCAGTTCAGCACCACGCGGGTGGTCATAAACTGGATTTGCACCGAAGAACAATACAGCTCCAACCTGACCCGATTTAGCCTCATTAATAAAGGCATTCATCTGCTGGTCATTACCCTGACGGTAATTAACCGGCGAGTTGATGTCGATTGTTGAGCCGTAGCTACCTAGTAAATTGTTGAGCGCATTAACAACAATCTGTACGTTTGGATCATTTGATCCAGATACGACCAATGCTTTACCGCGCGAATTTGCCAGATCAGTAGCAGCTTTATCTAAATGCGCAACCTCAACAGATGGAGCACTAATGGCCGTTCCACCTAATTTAGCGGCTACCTTATTATAGAGAGCAGCAACAACCAGTCCTTCCTGAGATGGCTTGATAGGTGCCCGATAGTCAGCGTTAGAGCCCGTCATGGACAACCCTGTCTCAAACTGGTAATGCCGAGACATGGTTTTCTTACCACCACCTATTGCACCAATTTGGCGACCTTTTGCATAAGCCCCCATGTACTCGATAGGCGCAATCCAGGTTCCCAGGAAATCAGCCCCAACACTAACAATTGTCTCGGCTTTACTGAAATCATACGATGGGATAACCGCTTTGCCAAACGACGCTTGGTTGGCCTGTACAAGACCAAATACGGAGTTTGCATCGTAGGTAATGTGGCGAGTGGTTGGATATTTTGCAACGAAATCAGCAACCACAGCTTTGGTTGCTGGGCTAAGGATGGTAGACGTAATAATACGAATAGCGCCCCCTTTGGTAGCAACCGAATTCAATTGACTGATAATTTCCTTGTCGGCAGTGGCCCAGTCAATATCTGATTCGCCACGCTTTGGTCCTTTCAGCTTGTCGATATCATAAAGTGACAGAACCGATGCCTGAGCACGAGCGGTAGTAGCACCCTTTGATATGCTCGATGATGGGTTACCTTCTATTTTAATGGGTCGCCCTTCCCGGGTTTCTACCAGAATAGCCGCATAATCGCCACCTTCACTGAAGGTAGATGCGTAATAATCAGATATAGATGGGAATGTAAATTCCGGTTTGTTAATATACGGAATGGCTTTATGGACTGGTGTTTCGCAGGCTGCCAGCGATACGGCAGCCATACCAAAGCCCATTACTTTGAGGAAGTCACGGCGTTGGGTGTTTGAACCACCGAGCAAACCATCCAGGTCGTTCGACGATTCGCTCAGGTCAGGGTTAGCAAACTCGCTATTTGCGTTCTTAACGAACGTAGCGTCATTGCGTAACTCCTCAACCCCTTTCCAATACCGTTTAGATGTATTTTCCATGCGTGTTGTATGCGGTAAGTACCCTATTGGATGAGCTGGCCTTATGAGGCCCGGCCTATATGGCCCCGTGGATTAATAGTGACATTTAGAACATTCCAGACCACCGATATTGGCAACCTTGAGTGGTTCTTTGCTTTCTTTCCGGTGAAGAGCAACGAGCTTGTCATAGTAAGCATTGTCTTTGGTATTCACTTCCGTCCGGCGGTGACAATCGATACACCAGCCCATCGTTAACGACGAGCGAGCTTCAACGACTTCCATTTTCTCGATTTCGCCGTGGCAGGTCTGGCAGGCTACGTTACCAACGTTTACGTGTTGGGCGTGGTTGAAGTAAGCCAGATCAGGCAGGTTGTGAACCCGAATCCATTCGATGGGGCGATTCTCTTCAATAGCGGTGTAAATTTTTTGAATCTCTGGCGATTCTTTTTTGATTACACCGTGGCAGTTCATACAGATGTTGGCAGCAGGAATGGTAGCGTTCTTACCTTTCTGAGCACCGGTATGGCAATAATTACAGTCAATTTTATATTGACCTGCATGAAGCTTGTGTGAATAAGCAATTGGTTGCTTAGGGGCGTACCCTTGTTGAATACCGACTCCATAAGCTCCATCAATCGTTTCTTTTGCTGCCACTAACAGAAACAACCAAATTACGATAGAACGAAGAGTTGGGTTGTTAAAGGCATCCGACAAACCTGTCTTTAATCGTTGACCAAACGAAGAAGTAACCTGGGTTCCATCCGTAGCAGGTGTTACAGCTTTCGACAGAATGGTCACGATTACCAGTAGAACGCCCAGTACCAGCAACATAACAAGTAGGAGGGCAATCAGTACAAATGTGAAGAGTTCTGATGGACCTCCTGTCGATGCAGAACCACCACCAGTATTTTGAGCAACTTTAGCGTCACCACCTCCTGTAGAGGCTACTACTGGCTTGTTAGCCTGGTCAATATAGGCCAGAATTCCATCAATGTCAGCATCCGTTAAGTTTGGGAAGCTAGACATCTGCACCTTGCCGTTTGCATTGAATACCTGATTAGCATAGGCATCACCTGTAGCGATAACAGCAGATGAATTCCGAATCCATTTGTGCAGCCAATCTTTACTTGGAGCACGGCTCTCGATTCCTTTTAGACCAGGTCCTACAACTTTTTCAGCACTTACTGCGTGACATTGGGCGCAGTTGTTTGTAAAGAGGGTCTTTCCTTTTTCAGCATCACCACCGCCTGCTGGAGCAGCTGCAGCCGGGGCAGCATCTTGTGCCTTCACCTGGCCACCGGAAACCAGCAGCATAAGTGATAGAACTACGACTCCGCAAAGCTTGTATAAACAACTCATTTTATGAACTATATTAATTGAGTGAATCAACATAATCACCACTGCTTTTTTATTAGCGCCCAAAAGTACGACACGATTACTGTATAGGCAAAAATTGATGTTTAGTTATTTGTGCCACCGTTTTTATTTATATTGGTTCTAATTAACGACAAAAATAACCACGTTTTTTCCCTATACAACTGCTTAGCAATGATGTTTTTACTACAAAAAATGCCATTTTGCCTAGGCTCTATTTTGAGCGGTAGCAAAATGGCAAAAATAACGTAGTAATAAGGTATGCATTTGAGGTTCCGAGCGGATTCGAACCGCTGTACGAGGTTTTGCAGACCTCTGCCTAGCCACTCGGCCACGGAACCTTATAAAACCGAATACATGACAGGTCTTGGATTCGGGAGTGCAAACATACGATTTTATCTTTAATGTAGAAAAGTCAATTGCAAAAAAATGCCCCTGAACCAAAAAAGTCCAGGGGCATTCTATAATCCAAAGCTAAAAAGCTTAGTTACGACCTTCCATTTGCTCTTTCAACGCAGCTAGTGCATCGAGGTCTCCCAGGGTAGCACCCCGTTCAGCCTGAGCTGGTGCCGAAGCCGTTTTTGCAGCAGCGGCTTTAGGAGCCTTTTGCTCTTTAACTGGCTCGTTTTTCTCCTGCCACGTTTTTGTGTGCGAGAGCATAATGCGCTTCTCTTCTTTCGAGAACTCCGTTACTTTGAAATCAAGCGTTTCGCCAACTTCGGCAAACGTTCCGTCTTCTTTGCCCAGATTCTTGAGCGACGAGAAGCCTTCGATACCATAAGGTAGTTCGAGGGTGGCCATCTTGTCGTTTTTGCTCAAAATTGTGCAACGGTGTACAGTACCAACCGCAAATACGGTTTCAAAGGTATCCCATGGATTCTCTTCGAGTTGTTTGTGACCTAGCGCCAGACGACGGTTGTCGACGTCTAGTTCCAGAACAACAACTTCGAGTTCGTCACCAACTTTGATGAAATCCGAAGGATGTTTGATTTTCTTGGTCCATGACAAGTCAGATACGTGTACCAGACCGTCGATACCTTCTTCCAGTTCAAGGAACAAGCCGAAGTTGGTTAGGTTACGAACCAGACCTTTGTGCTTGGTTCCAACTGCATATTTCGTACGCAGTTCTGGGCGAGTCCAGGGATCTTCAGTCAGTTGTTTGATGCCTAACGACATTTTACGGTCGTTACGGTCAAGTGTCAGCACTTGTGCTTCTACTTCATCACCAACTTTCAGGAATTCCTGTGGGTTACGCAGATGCTGCGACCACGACATCTCTGATACGTGGATCAAGCCTTCTACACCTGGTTGAATTTCCAGGAAAGCACCGTAATCGGCTACGTTTACGATTTTGCCTTTCACTTTCGAACCAACCTGAATGTCTTCTGCCAAAGCATCCCAAGGATGAGCCTGGAGCTGCTTCATGCCGAGAGAAATACGCTTCTTGTCTTCGTCGAAGTCCAGAACCACCACGTTGACCTTCTGGTCGAGGTGAAGAACTTCCGATGGGTGGCTGATACGACCCCACGAGATATCCGTGATGTGCAACAGACCATCTACACCACCAAGATCGATGAACACACCAAAGTTGGTCATGTTTTTGATAACGCCTTCCAGAACCTGACCTTTTTCGAGGTTGTTCAGGATTTGAGCGCGTTGTGCTTCGAGGTCTTTCTCGATCAATACTTTGTGAGAAACGACAACGTTGTCATTAGCATAGTTGATCTTGACGACTTTAACCTCCATTTTCTTGCCGACAAAAATGTCGAAGTCACGAATCGGCTTCACGTCGATTTGCGAACCTGGCAAGAAGGCTTCAATGCTGAAAATATCGACAATCAGACCACCTTTCGTCCGGCGTTTTACAAAGCCATCAATCACGAGGTCTTCATCAAGCGCACGTTGAATTTTCTGCCATGCGGTAATCACTTTCGCTTTTTTGCGCGATAGGACTAACTGGCCGTTCGGGTCTTCCTGATTTTCTACGTAAACTTCTATTTCATCACCCATCTTCAGGTCCGGCATATCCCGGAATTCAGAAGCGGGTACCAAGCCGTCCGACTTGAATCCGATGTTGAGTAATACTTCCCGGTCCGTTATCCCAACGACGGTTCCCATTACTACTTCTTTCTCTTTAACTTCCGACAGGGTGTTGTCGTACAGTTCCAACATCCGGTTATGTTCTTCAACCGAATAGCCACTTCCAAATCCTTTGTTGTCTGCCCGGTCCCAATCAAATGCCGGCAGTTCGCGTTGCTGCGTTTTGCTCATAAAAAAAAGTTTCCTGACCCACTCAGTACATCAGCCCGTGGGTCAATGGCGGACTGACTTTTGGTTGTAAAAATTTTGCCCTCAAAAAAGGACTGCAAAGATAGCAATTGCTTTCTAAAAAAAGTTTCTAAATCGGCAAAACTCTTTGAGTTTAAGGCAGAAAGGTAGAAAAGTGAAGTGGGTGGAGTGAGTGGAATAAGTTCGACGTGACATATTCCACTCACTCCACCCACTTCACTTTTACCGCTTTACCTAATTGCTTTACTTAAATGCCTTCTCCTTCTTGGCTAGAAATGGCATCCAACTTTCTTCAATCGAACCGGAAAACTCACGCAGGAAGACCAGAAATGTCGGTTTAAAGGGCTTCTGGCGAAGTTTTAAATTAGCTTCTTCTGGCGTAAAATCCCCTTTGCGTGAATTACAGCGCTTACAGGCCGTAGCCAGGTTGTCCCAACTTGTTTTGCCCCCGCGTGACTTAGGCATTACATGATCGAGCGTTAAGTCTTCGGTAGTGCCGCAATACTGACAATGATGACCATCTCGCTTAAAGATGTTTTGCCGGGTGAGCATGACGCCTTTGTAGGGCAGATTAATGTACCGATGAAGCCGAATAACCGTCGGCATCGGGAACTCGGCAGAAACGGTTCGGAGCATAAACTGCTCGGATTCGGCAACGAGTTCGGCTTTATCTAAATAAACCAGCAGGAATGCTTTGGGAACGGAGCAAATGCTGAGAGCACTGTAATCTTGATTTAAGACTAATACTTTCCTACCCATATCGCGTTTAGATGCCTCTGTACGGTAGCAAGTTACAGAGTTATCCACATAACGGCAATAGCTGTCGAAAATTTAGTTATTGTTTGTGAAGTAAGTGTAGTAGGTAAACTACGTGGAGTTAGTGTAGTAAGCTAGCGAAAGGTCAATATCTTATCTATTACACTTACTCCACCTAATTTACCTATTACTATTTCAATACCGTTCCCGCTGCAGATCGCGCTCTACTTCACGCTCTTTAATGCTATCGCGTTTATCATAAAGTTTTTTACCTTTTGCCAGCGCAATTTCAACTTTGGCAAAACCCCGTTCATTCGTAAAAAGTCGAATAGGCACGATGGTCAGGCCCTGATCTTTTAATTTTTCGGTAAGACGTTTAATCTCCCGCTTGGTAAGCAACAGTTTTCGATCGCGTAGGGGGTCATGATTGTAATGGGTACCTTCTGTATAAATGGCAATACTCATTTGCCGAATAAACATTTCATCGTTATGAATGAGGCAATAAGCATCCTGCAAGTTCACTTTTCCCTGCCGAACCGATTTAATTTCGGTACCGGTCAGAACAATACCCGCTGTATAGTTGTCCAAAAACGCGTACTCAAATGAGGCCCGGCGATTTCTGATATCAACTTGTTTAACAATAGAAGCAGAAGCCATATACTGATATAGGATGTAGGATATATGGTGTCAGAAGCCAGACTTTGTTCTAGTTGATAATCAGGCTTCGGTACGCCAAAATGGGTTAATAGGGTTACAAAGGTAACCGGGTAAGTTCAAGAACACCGGAAATTCACTGGAGGTTTATACCGGGAAAATAAATTTGCGATTTGGTTCAAAACAAACCCGGCTTGTCGAATACGAATGTTCGACAAGCCGGGTTTCAACTCTTTGGAATTTACTAGAAACTATTTTTTTGTTTGCTTAGCCGCATATTCTTTATTCAGGCCATCCAAAATAGCTTTCGTCTGGTCTACAGACTGATCTGCGAATAGAATCCCACCACCTTTTGTGTAGCCTAGTACAAACTCATATTTGTTTTGTCCGTTGATCTTTTTCAGGTAGTCGTAAATCTGGTCGTACAACTGCTTGTTTTTAGCCTGCTCTTCTACAGCCAGACTTTGTGCAGCCCGCTCCCGATAGGCCAGGATGTCCTGCTGCTCTTTTTGAAGGGCAGCTTCTGTAGCGCGGCCCTGTTCCTGAGTCATTGTAGCCGCCCGTTGCTGAAAGAACGTAACTTTGTTCTGTAGATTCCGGCCTTTACCAGCCAGGTCGTTTTCTAACTGGAACCGCTTGCTTTCAAGCACTTTCTGCGTGTCTTTAAAGTAGTCGTATTTAGTTAGTAGTGAATCAACATTCACATACACAATAGATTTGCCTTTAGCTTCGGCAGGTGTTGTTACGGTGGGAGCTGAGGACTCAGGCTGCGCACCTTTAAAATGCAGGTAGTACAATACAGCTACGGCAATCGTCAGGATGACGTTTAGAATCAACGAGGCATTCTTCACAGGAAATGAATCAGTTAGTTATCAGTTTATTCTACAAAGGTATAGGGATTTACGATTTACGAGGTACGATTTGTGATTTGATTTCCAAAGGCCTGTTTGACAAAGTAACCCGATAGCCCCGCCAATCCGCCAACCAATCCCCCTATAATCGCCGTTACAATAACCGGTAGGCTCGCGTTATTCGTTTTAAAGAGTAATTCGCCCATGCGTCCCGTGAAAATCCCGTCGGTGCGTGAATGGAGGATAAACGCATACACTAACCAGACAATGGCAATACCGTAAAAGCCATAGAAAAATGACTGGCCTGCACGCTCACTGCGCCAGAAGCAAACAAGAAAAGCAACAATAGCCACACTCCACCAAGGAAGCAGGAATTGAGCCAGTAGACTTAGAACGGCAATAATGAGAATTTGAATCATTTGTGTAACGCGGCAGAAAAGCCGCTTTTAATACGTTTTAGTTTTTAAAGAATCACGGGTTTCCAGCCGCATTACTTAATAACCAGTTTCCGTTTTATTCTGGGATTTTTGTCTTGCGCTGTTTGCATATACAGCAATTCATTAAGCTGGCCAGTGCGCCAGGTTTCAAGCATGTTCAGATAATGAGGGCTACCAGGATTACCCGATTGCCCGCCCGGATACACGCCGTAGGCTTTCGGCGTTGGCCCTAAGGCCACCACCATTCGCCAGGATGGCCCATGTCGTTCGCTGGTGGCATTGACTACGCTTCGTCCACCACCAATTTGCACATTCAGTGCACTGAGGGCGTCTAATCGAGCTAAGTGCGTAATACGAGTGGCTTTATGTGGTCCCCACTGCCAGGATATACCCATAGCACCATGCTGTCGGGTTAGCGAGTCAACGGCCCCACGAAAACTTTGTGTTAGTACACTGCCAATCGTTTCTTTTGCCGGAGTTGTCAGGTCATCAAACCAGTGAGCGTTCGGTTCTTTCTCCGCCAACTGAAGTGTCCGGTCGAAACTTGGGTAACGTAAGGTTGTTGTGTCATTGCTTGGGAAATCGTCTTTCCAGACGCCATCCAGGTATTGGCGAACCCACTCGGTAAAAACAGTTGGCCCAATCTCAGCAATGTCATTGTTATAGCGCCATTTTTTCATGATATCCAGTGCCTTTTTCTGCTCCCCAGATAATGATTTCTCCTGGATGTAGGGCAAAAATACCGGCAATGCATTGGCCGCCTGAAGATTAAAGTTGTCATTTTGTAAAGAGCGCAGACTGTCGGGTGTGGCTTGATTCATAGCTGTTAACCGCTGATTGATTCGCGTACCACGCTCGGACGGGGCAAATTGCCAGTTAATATAATAAGGATAGGTTGGATCGGTAGAGGACTGATTCGCCGAACTCACGAAACCTCTGGGGGGATTTTTCACATGCGGATTCTGTGCAGCCGGAATCCAGCCTTGCCAGTCGTGGGCGGGATTGGTGCCATCCAGCAAAAACTTACCCTGATCTTTCCATTTTAAGGGGAAACGTCCGTTCGGCGAGATAGCTATATTTTTAGCTGTGTCAGCGAAAACGAAATTTTGCGCTGGAGCCCCGTAATAGCTGAGCGCTTTTCGATAGTCGTCATGGTTTTTAGCCCGATCGAGCAGGTAGTAGGTCAGGAAATCATTAGAGGCTTCGTGTGCAATCCAACGAGCGGCATAACCCACCGGAACATTTTTGGCAAATGGCTTCTCCCCTACCTCATACATAATGGGGCCGTGATGGGTATACAAAACGGTATCGACAACATCGGGCATACCTTTCACTTTAATAACTTCTAGCCGACGGCTGACGGCTTTCCACTTATTATCGTGCCAGTACTCCCGTCGGGTAGCGTCCTTGAAACGTATCTGGTAAAAATCCAGCACATCGGCGCCTACATTCGTAACACCCCAAGCAACTTGTTTATTAAATCCAATAATAACCCCCGGCGAACCAGGCATTGTGGCTCCATATACATTCATTGTCGGCGTTACGAGTTGCATTTGGTACCAAATTGACGGCAGACTCAGCGATAAATGAGGGTCGTTGGCTAAAATTGGATACCCCGAAGCCGACTTCTGCGGTCCAACGGCCCAGTTATTACTTCCGATGGTAGGGTCCTGTTCCGGCCAATTCATTGCTACTGACTTTTTATCAGGCAGTAAGTTGGCGGGTACGGCAGGTATCTTGACAGGCGTGAAATCCCATTTTGTTCCAACGGGAATAATGGGGTCTTCCCGAAATGGGTAATCAGGAAAGAGATCCGTTGTAACGACTGTACCATACTTTTTCAGTACGTTACTCATATTCAGGTCATCGGCCCCAAGCGCCAGTACACCAGACATGTATTTCAGAAAATAAGCACATTTAATCGGCTGCCAGGGCTCAGGAGCATACCCTAATAATTTGTATTCGAGCGGATACTGAGCTGGTTTCAACTGATTAATATAGGCATTAACACCGGCCGTATAAGCCTCAACCGACTCTCGGGAACGAGGATCTGCCATCATTTCCTTTACGGCTTTTTCGGCTCCGAATCCCATACCGAGGTGGCGGTTGAAACGATCCAGCTCCAGTGCTTTGTCGCCCACTAGTTCGGAAACGCGGCCCGCGGCTGCGTGGGTTTGGAATTCCATCTGCCAAAGCCGATCCCGAGCCGTTAGGTACCCCTGAGCGAAATAAGCATCATGGTCGTTCTGAGCGAAAACGTGGGGAATCGCTAAGTCATCAAATACAACTGTAACGGGAGCTTTAGTACCGTTCAGTGTGAGTTCTTCGTCTGTAGTATTGGCGGCTTCGGCATTTTGCCAAAACCCTACAAATGGACTTAATAAAGGACCGAAGGCCGGAATACTTCCCCAGGATCGGTTTAATGCCCAAACGAGTACAATGGTAAGTAGAGAAACAACAATAGCCTTTGTGTAGCGCATGATTAACGTGAAGGTGAGCAAAACGTTGCTAATGCAAGTTTACTGATTGCACTAAGCAAACAAAAAATATTCTTTTTTCAAACAAGACAAATTGTTCTTAAATATAGGTATAATGGCCATTCAGTCAATTTTTGAGGCCTAACACAGCTAAATTCTGGTTGTGAAAAATAGCATCCAGAAAGCCGAACTAAAAAGAAGTAGTACTTTTGAGCCTTTCAGTCACCCGTATGCGTGTTCTTCTGTTCTTTTTCTGCATGACTGGTCTTGCTTTTGTTCAGCCATCACCAACATTTGATTTGCAGGGACACCGAGGCTGCCGGGGCTTGATGCCCGAAAATACGGTCCCCGCTTTTCTGAAAGCCCTTGATCTTGGTGTTACAACCTTAGAAATGGATGTAGTCATTAGTAAGGATAACCAGGTAGTCGTTTCGCATGACCCTTATTTCAACGCAGCCTTCAGCATTGATCCCGATGGAAAGCCAGTCGAAAAAAAAGAGCAGAAAAATCTGATCTTGTACCAGATAAATTATGCCGATATCAAACGCTATGACGTGGGTTCACTAGGCAACTCAGCTTACCCAGAACAGCAAAAGCTGAAAACGTATAAGCCCCTGTTGAGCGAAGTTATTGAACAGGCAGAAGCTTATCGAAAAGCCCGGAACCTTCCCTCATTTTCGTATAATATTGAAATCAAAAGCGAGCCATCCGAGTATAGTAAAAGTCAACCTGAACCAGCCGCATTTTGCGATCTTGTACAGGCAATTATAAAAAAGCATTTACCGAACGACCAACTCAATCGGGTCAATCCAGACCGGGTAACAATTCAAAGTTTTGACTTTACCATATTGAAACAGTGGAAACAGGGCATCAACGAAGGTAAGTACCCCAACATCAGGCTATCTGCATTGGTTGAAAACCTCCGCAGCCCAGAGAAGAATATTGAGGAACTCGGCTTTAAGCCTGATATTTATAGCCCCTATTTCCGATTGCTTAGTAGGGATAAAATTAATCGGTTACACCAGCAGGGGATAAAAGTTATTCCCTGGACAGTGAACCAGCGCGACGATATGACCCGATTGAAGGAGTGGGGCGTTGATGGGCTGATTACAGACTATCCTGACCGGGCAAGCGGTATATAAATCAATCCGCAATAGTTGTAAATTTGTTCGCTAACTCGTTCAACACGGTTAGTTTATGTATATTTTAGCTCCATGACTGTCCTAAACACCACGCTTAAATGGCTCCTGCAACGGCGCATACCGCGCATTGAGGCTATGATGAAGCAACCAGGCGTGGTGCAACAGAACGTTTTCAGCCACCTGATCCGGTCTGGTCGTCGAACAGAGTGGGGCCGAAAATACCAGTACAACTCCATTAAGACCATCGCAGATTTCCAGCGACAAGTGCCCGTTTCGAGCTATGAAGACCTGTTTCCGTACATTGAGCGGGTCATGAAGGGCGAAAATAAGGTACTTTGGCCCTCGCCCGTTCGTTGGTTTTCCAAATCGTCTGGCACAACGAATGCCCGGAGCAAATTTATTCCCGTTACTACCGAGTCGCTGGACGAAAGCCACTTCAAAGGGGGCAAAGATATGATGGCCCTCTATGTGGCTAACAACCCGGATAGCAAGGCGTTTGAAGGGAAAGGACTTTCCATTGGCGGTAGCCTTCATCAAAATCCATATGGGACCAACAGCGCCACTGGCGATGTATCGGCAGTGGTTATGAAAAACCTGCCGAGTTGGGCTCAGTACATTCGAACGCCCTCTATTGAAGTTGCTCTGATGGACGAATGGGAAACTAAACTGGAGCGAATGGCGGAAATTACCTCACAGGAAAACGTAACCAGTTTATTGGGTACGCCAACCTGGGGTATGGTGCTGATTGACAAAATTCTGGCTCGCACGGGCAAGTCGAATATTTTGGAAGTCTGGCCGAATTTCGAGGTCATGATGCACGGAGCAGTTAATTTCCAACCCTACCGGGAGTTGTTCCAGCATCAGGTTTTCCCATCAAAAACCGTTCGTTATCAGGAAGTTTATAATGCGTCGGAAGGTTTCTTCGCCATTCAGGATGACTTAAGTCGCGTAGGCGAAATGCTGCTGATGCTCGATTACGGCATTTTCTATGAATTTGTGCCAATTCACGAAGCTGACCAGGAGTTTCCGAAGGCGTTGACCATTGACGAGGTTGAGCTAGATAAAAATTACGCCCTCATTGTTTCAACTAACGGAGGTTTATGGCGCTATCGAGTGGGCGATACAGTCCGCTTCACCTCCCTGTATCCGCACCGACTGAAGGTGAGTGGACGTACGAAGCATTTCATCAATGCCTTTGGCGAAGAAGTCATCGTTGAAAATGCTGAAACAGCCATCACAAAGGCCTGCGAAGCAACGGGTGCCATTATTTCCGACTACACTGCCGGGCCTGTTTACATGAGCAATGGCGCCAACGGTTGTCATGAATGGGTGATTGAGTTTACGCAGGAGCCAGATAGCCAGCAACGTTTCAATCAACTTCTGGACGAAACCCTTCGGCAAGTCAATTCCGACTATGATGCCAAACGGTATAATGATATGGTACTCAAACGCCCACGCATCCATGTCGTCCAACCGGGTACGTTCTATGCCTGGATGAAGCAGCGAGGTAAATTAGGTGGCCAGCATAAAGTACCCCGTCTGGCCAATTCCCGGGAGTATTTAGACGATATTTTGGGGAAAGTTCTTGAACTGTAGCTGAAGCTAATTAATTTGATTTTAAACACAGAGGCACTAAGGACACAGAGCTAAAATAATAAAACTAATATTTTAAGTCTCTGTGTCCTTAGTGCCTCTGTGTTTAAAAAATTGGCGTGATTATTAGCTCCACTATTACCGGTTTGCTTCGGAGAGCCAGTGAAATTGCCGTTCAGCCAATTGAAAATGTCGCTTCTGACGTTTAAGAGCGACTACAACTGAGTCGTTTCGAATTTTACCCTGCAATACAATATGATTGGTATCAGGCATAGTATAGCCCATCGAAAATAGAGCCGTGGAATCCGTAGCAAACTTTTTAAAGTCAATCGTTTGCTTAAGCGAATCAAGTGTATAACTGAAATAACCCCTGCGGTATCGCTGCCGGAGTAAGGTGTCGGCGGTTTGAATACTGCCCGAGTTAGTTGCCTCAAAAACAACATCTTTCCAGCGTAAACTATCTGCTACATTGCCCTTAAATTGGTCAACGGTGAAAAAGCCACTTGTCAGTATTTGAATCCTGGGAGAATCACTCACCCCATATGCTCTCTGGTAGGAGCCAAAGAGCGGCATTATCAAAAATAGGCCAGCAAAAACGACTTTCAGCGCTGTTTGCGTCGTTCGCATCCATGTTCGAGGCAGCGTAAGGCGAGGAGCGGGTTCCGTTGGTTTATTGAAAACGAAGAAATTAAGCAGGCGCTTCGCATCCCCCACTAACAGTAAATTACTGAATAGAAACAGGTGAATAGAGAACAGTTTAACAGGAATGTCATAGCACAGATTCATCATCATTACGTTGAGAAACACACTGGCAGCTATAAATGCACCCAACGTGCCCGTACGGCGGAACAAGAGTAATACCCCCGCCAGCACCTCAACGGCTCCCGAAAAAAACTGGTACGGCGTTGAATAGCCAATAAAATACCACGAGAAACGCATAGGCAATAAATCGCCGAGTGGAGTGGCCAGCGCGCTCATTGATGGAAATATCATTTGTTGCCCAAAGAGCTTGATAATTCCATATCGGAGCGCCACCATGGCAACATAGTACCGAATCAGTACCAGTAGCCAGTAATAAGCGATGTCGTAATTTTTGCGTCTATCGAGTAGCGCCCAAAGGATTGATCCCGTAGTAGCTGTCAGGATAAAGAAAAATAATTGAGCGTATCCATACGATGTATCTCCGCTACCATTCAGCGGAACGAGTACGTCTTTTACATGAAAAATATAGGTGTTGGCCAGATTAACCAGTTGTGCCTCCGCTTTACCGTAGTACTCACCAATTAACCCCAAAACAGGTATATCGCCGAGCCATGTCCAGGGGGTCATATACAGTAATACATAAATACAGCAGAATCGAAATAGGATTTTTTGCCACCATGACCACTGGTTGGCAGGTGAAACACTGGCAGTTAGCATGAGCAATAAATTGGCTTAGAGGAGGTTGTAACAACGATAGCCAAATATAATTGAAAGCCCTTATTTACCCGCGAATCAGTTTTTTCTCCTTTAAAAACGAATTGGTCATCACCTCTTTATCAGGATTGAGAACAATCTGCTTGACGACTTCGCAGATGAATAACTCATGATCACCTGCATCGGTGCTGTGCATAACGCAGCATTGAGCATAGCCGATAGATTCCGTTAAATAGGGGCAACCGCGATCATCCAGGGCAAAGGGCAGGTTTTTAAATTTATCCTGATGACGACCTGACTGCTGACCAAGCTTTCGAACCAAGCGGGTTTGGTCCGTTGCTAACAGGTTCAGGTTCAACATACCACTTTCGCGAACCAGCTCTATTGTATAATCGACTTTATATAGAGCTAGGGCGAGCACCTTGCCATCCATTGCCGTCTGGGTCACCCAAGTTACGATGTTTGCGTTCTGTTTTCCGTTCGCAATCGTCGTAATGCTATGAACATCGTAGTTTTTGTACTTCAGCAAGCGTTTAGGCATAGTTATTTGGGTATGAGCCTTCTTCTACACATCAATACCGTTTGGCGTTAACTTTGTACTGAACGAAGCGTTTTAGGCTTCTGTTCTTCAAGTAGTAATAACCATTCTTAGGGTCAGCCTAACTACGTTAGCGGCTACCCGTTTGCTCGCTTAGTAATGAAATCGTTTGATATACCTGAATATTATCGCAGTAGCATCATCACTCCGCTGAAAGAATTTCGACGGAAACGGGATAAATTAAAGCGCGACTTCACCCCTACCCTGCTCGATTTTGGTCCAATTCGGATATTGATTGCCCGACACTTTGGCTTTTGCTATGGAGTCGAAAATGCGGTTGAAATTGCGTATAAAGCCATTGCCGAAAATCCTGACAAGCGAATATTTCTGTTAAGTGAGATGATTCACAATCCTGATGTTAATGCAGATTTACAGGATCGTGGCGTGCGCTTCATTATGGATACCAGCGGGCGTCAACTTATTCCGTGGTCTGAGCTTAAGTCTGATGATGTCGTGATTATCCCGGCATTCGGGACAACCCTGGAAACGCAGAGTCAATTGTCAGTTCTAGGCTTGGATGTGGCTAAGTATGATACTACCTGCCCATTTGTTGAAAAAGTATGGAACAAAGCCGGACAGATTGGACAAAAAAACTATACAGTTATTGTCCATGGCAAACCCAGTCATGAAGAAACGCGCGCTACCTTTTCGCACAGTAAAGAAGCAGCTCCAACGGTTGTCGTAAAAGACATGGCTCAGACCCAACGACTGGCAAAATACATTCTGGGCGAGTTACCTGCCGAGGAATTTTACGCTGAGTTCGCCGGACAATATTCGGCGGAATTTGACCCAACCCGTGATTTGGATCGCATTGGCGTAGTGAACCAGACCACCATGTTGGCCTCTGATACACAAAGCATTGCCGATTATTTAAAGCAGGTAATGATCCAGAAGTTTGGTCTGGATACTGATTCAACCGAAGCGCACTTTGCCAATACCCGAGACACGTTATGCTATGCGACCAACGATAACCAGGACGCTACTTATACCCTACTCACCTATCCCGCTTCTCCAGACCGGGCCGATTTTGCCATTGTAGCCGGTGGCTATAACTCATCCAACACCTCGCATATCGTTGAACTCTGCGAAGAGAAACTACCAACCTATTTCATTGAATCAGAACAGAAAATACTATCCGATAAGCTTATTCGCCATTTCGATGGGCATACGAAACAGGAAGTCGTTACGGAGAACTTCTTACCCCAACCAGATGATTTTCATCCGGTTACGGTATTGCTTACCTGTGGAGCTTCTTGCCCGGATGCCGTAGTGGAAGGCATTCTGCTTAAGCTCGTCAGCTTTTTCCCTAATGCCCTCCCAATTGGCGAGGTTATGGATAATGTAATGCAGTAACTACTGTACCTTTATAATAACCTCCCGACTTTCGTTCTTAAGCCGGTCTATGGCTGTTATAGCATACACATATTTCTTCTTAGGATCAGCGGTCTTATCGACAAAACGGGTCGTGGACTCGCCAATGCAATGGGCTACAATATGACGGGGGTCATCTAAGCGTAGACGCGGGTGCCTTCCTTCAAAGCGATAAATAAGATACGAAGTGGCACCATCCCCATCACTAGCTTCGGCAGATTGTTGCCAGAATAGTTCTACTCCTTCTGGTATGATAGCCGCTTTCAGGTCGCGGGGAGGCATGGGCGGAATACTATCCAGCCAGGGCATAGTAGGTACTAAGGCCATGTGGCGATAGAAATTTGTTTGCAGCGAATCCCGGAATGCCAGCGGGTTGAGTTTTAAGTTTTTGGCACTGAACAATACGCTACCTTGTACCGCCTGCTGCTGGCGGTTATAACGTACTTGATTTGGAAATTCTGTGGCTCGAGACCAGCCTGGGTCACGCTCAGACCCTCGGCCAACCCGGTACGCGCCATGACCAATATACAGATGTGCCTTACCCGTATTGCGCGTCCACCAATCTACAAGGCTTTTATACGGTACTCGCCCGAATTCCGAACTGAAATACACCTGGGGTACTATGTAGTCAATTAAGCCTTCCCGCGCCCATTTTCGGGAATCAGCATAATTGTCATAGTACGATTGCCCGCCATTGGTAGCTGAGCCCTGGGGATCATTATTCTGGTTTTTCCAGATGCCAAAGGGGCTAACCCCAAATTTTATCCATGGCTTATTAGCCCGAATTGAGTCCCGAAGTTCAGCAATGAGTTTGTTTACATTATCACGGCGCCAATCGGCCTTGGTCATCCCATTGTAATTAGCCTGATAAACGCTGTCATCGCGTAGTATCTGGCCGGGTTCAGCATAGGGATAAAAATAATCATCGAAATGAATTCCATCAATATCATACTCCCGTACTACATTGGCCACAATGCCAGCTACATAGGAACGGACTTCAGGAATACCGAGGTTAAAGAGTTTACGACCACCATAGGTTAATAACCAGTTCGGCTTTCGATAAACGATATTGGTTGGGGCTATACTGGCATTTTTACTGAACGTTGCCCGATCCAGGTTGAACCAGGCATGAAACTCAAGTCCACGCTGATGCGCCTGCTCAATCATAAATTCCATCGGGTCATAAAAGGGATCGGGTGCCAATCCCTGCTGGCCCGTTAGCCACTCCGACCAGGGCTCTGAACTTTTTGCATAAAATGCATCGGCCGCCGACCGAATCTGCACAATCACTGCGTTCAGGCCCATTTGCTGATGCATGTCAAACATGGCCAGAATTTCGCGCTGCTGATCGGCAACCGGCAATCCTTTTTTGCTTGGCCAGTCAATATTATCAACGGTTGCAATCCATACTGCCCGGAATTCACGTTTGGGCGGTGGTGGTGTTGGATACGTTTCCTCCTCCGTTTCGAGAGAATCGAGTGGGGCGGTTACCACTACGGTTGCTGGTTTAGGTGGCGTAGTCTTAACCACAACTGGCTTTTGAACAACGGGGGAAGTTGGGCCAGCTTGTGGACGTGCTGCCTTTACGGGAGGCCTTCTTGTAACCACAGGAACGGGCTTTGCCTGACGGCAGCTACCCCAGACAAACATGGTAAGCAGCAGGAAAGAATAAACAATTGAACGCATTACCGAGAATGGGTTAATCAACAAAAGTAGCTATAGTTCGAGTTTGACAACCTATATACTGGGATTTAGGCTTGTTTTTAGCCGCTTACTAACTCCCCGACATGCATCACTACAGTAAATGACATGCTCCCAATTTTTTTCCCACTTTTTCCGCCAGCTAAACGGGCGGTTGCAGGCTGGGCAAGTTTTTGTTGGCAGATTTTCTTTCTTCCGCATTTTCATATAGCCAGCATCGCTTATCTCGTTTACCTGGTTAAACACGATCTACTTACCATTCTTACTAAATACGAATGTTAATGTGATTCGGTATACTAGAATCTAAAAACTATACGCTCTAGTATACCGCACAGAGACGTCCATAAGGCTTACTTATTCCACGATAATCAGTCTATTAAATCGAAGAAGCTGTTTTGTAGAAAAGAGTAACGGATTATTATGCATACCGCATGATAAAAATAGGATTTGGCAACTACTATATAAATCTTAATTTTGTGCCGTTTATGGTGCATATTAGCAACATTTGTTTCGACTTTTCTGAAAATTCAAAGGTTTTAAAGAATTTTCTATCGTAAAAGATAGTAGCTTTGCAGTGTTCTGCACATAAATTAATTCAACAGACAACCTCCATTTATGTCAATTCATAAATTAGATCAGATAGATCGCAACGTATTAGAGATTCTGCAAGCCAACGCTAAAATTACCAACGCACAGCTTTCAAAAGAAATTGGCCTTTCGCCCGCTCCTACACTCGAACGTGTAAAAAAACTGGAAACCTCGGGCATTATTCAGAGTTACCATGCGCAGCTAAACCGTGAAAAAATTGGCCTGGGCGTTACCACCTTCGTTATGGTCACGCTGGTTGGTCACAAAAAGGACACCACCATGTCATTCGTGGATCGGGTTAATCAAATCCCTGAAATCATCGAATGCCACCACATTACCGGTTCAGGCGATTTCCTGTTGAAAGTAATTGCGAAAGACATTTCGTCTTATCAGGCATTGATGCTCGATGTCATCAACGAAATTGATGAGGTGGCCAGTACCCAAACGATGGTGATCATGTCTACATTTAAGGAAAGCAAAGTATTGCCAATTCCATGATCATAAAAATTCAGTTCGATAGAGGAAGTGCCGGTTTGGCGCTCTTGAATCGAGTCATATGGAGTAATCTATTCTGTTCGGTATAATCATTGTGCAGCATGACTTTGCAGTAGGGCTCTTGCATTTTTCGTAACTCTTTAGTCAAAGTGCTGTTCACCTTTCTTTATTGAACTGATAAGTTCTACTTATTAAGGGCATTTAGCCCTTATTTTTTTATCAACGGATGAATATGAATACGCTACTAGTACTTGGCCAAACTGGATTCCATTGTTTCTTGGGGCCACCTGCGCGGTAGATTCTTTGAATTCTTTGCATTCTGATTAGCAACAGAATAGAACCCAAAGAATCTATAGAAACTAAATTGGCGAGCACTAGCCGCTTTATGGTTCCTATAGGAGCCGATACCACTTCACGCTCAACAGGCGGCTGGCCATCTCAGCCGCGGGTAAGTATCGCCAAAGGCTTTCCTGGCCTTCACAAACCTCCCTATATCAATCCTCATAGGGTGATCAATGGACCCATCAATTTGGTCAATAATTGGCTCCACGTTCGTTCTTTCTAGACTATTCTCCTGCTCATTCCCAACCTGTGCAGAGACTGCGTTGATCAACAGTTGCCGTTAGCTATGTCAACTCTTATCTCCTCATTGCACCCAAGAACACTGATTTATCGACTAAAACGGTATATCTGTCGATGTTTAGCCTTCGATAGTCTATTGAAGTTGTACATTCGCACGAAAAAGTATTGCTTTGATTAGCTAGTTTACGGAAATTAGGCTAGATTTTATGTTGAAACAGGGGTTCGATACTATGTTAAAATCTATCTCTATTAGTAGTCTGGTAATCGCCCTGATCGCGCTTGCCTTATCGTCATTTATTGGTTCTGACCCAATCCGGCAAATTAGACTGCAGCAGAACGTTTTTGTTGCTGATACTCTTCCTAAACCCAAATTACCAGAAGGCGCTAACCCCGAAGACCCGGATTGGAAAGGCGTTGATTTAGAGGCTAAAGCACCTGTTCAGCCCTTGTCACCAGCGGAGGAGGCTAAGCTTTTTCTATTACCACCGGGCTACAAAATTGAACCTGTTCTGACCGAACCCGCCATACAGCAACCAGCTGCTATTTCCTTCGATGGCAATGGACGGATGTACGTGCTGGAACTTCGAACGTATATGCTCACGGCCGACTCAAAAGACGAGTTGAAGCCAACAAGCCGGATTTCCCGGTGGGAAGACAAAAACAACGATGGCGTCTACGAAACGGGAACAGCCTTTGTCGATAACCTGATTTTTCCCCGCTTTGTGCTGCCTTATGGCAAAGACTGCATCCTGACAATGGAATCGGATGCCGACAATGTCTACAAATACACCGATACCAATGGCGATGGTAAGGCCGATAAGAAAGAACTGTTTACCAATAAATATGGGCGTTCGGGCAATGTGGAGCATCAGCAGGCTTTTATGTACTGGGGAATGGACAACTGGCTATACAGCACGGTTAACGCGTTCCGGGTACGAGAAACACCCAACGGGGTCATTCGTGAGAAAACAGGCTTTAACAGGGCTCAATGGGGCATTACCCACGATGATGACGGTAAATTATGGTTTCAGGGTGGAGCAAGTGGCCTGCCTTCTTATTTCCAGTTCCCCATCCACTACGGTAATTTCGAAGTACCCAACGAATTTGCCAAAGGCTTTGACGTACCCTGGGGTGCTGCCGTAAAACTGGCCGACATGCAGGGTGGCATGGATGAGGTTCGCCAACCTGATGGCTCACTGAATCACGTAACAGGGGCCGCCGGGAATGATGTGTATCGTGGTGACCGACTTCCTGCCGACTTAAAAGGAGAGTATTTTTATGGTGAACCCGTAGCCCGAATTGTTCGCCAGGTCAAGCCAGTAGTAACCGAGGGCCTGACTACACTGCACAACGTTTACCAGGATCAACAATCCGAGTTCCTGCGTTCGACCGATCCACTGTTTCGTCCCATTGATATGACCACTGCTCCTGACGGTACGCTGTACATTACGGATATGTATCATGGCATTATTCAGGAAGGCCAATGGACCCAAAAGGGTACTTATCTGCGGACTAAAATAGAGCAGTATCAATTAGATAAAGTCGTGGGTCTGGGCCGAATCTGGCGCATTACCTACGAGGGTAAAGAACGGGATAAAACTCGCCCCAACATGTATACGGAAAAGTCGGCCGATTTAGTGAAGCATCTAACACACCCTAATGGCTGGTGGCGCGATTTGGCCCAACAGGTTCTGGTGCAGCGGAAAGATTTGTCTGTAGTGCCCCAGTTGACCACAATGGCACTTACAGATAAAAATACACTAGCCAGAACGCACGCGTTGTGGACACTGGAAGGGCTTGGCGCACTAAAAACGAGTGTGGTGCAAAAACTATTGAACGATACCAACCCCCGCCTACGTATACAGGCGCTTCGTGCAGGAGAAAGTCTTTACAAAGCAGGCGGCACTCCGCTGGAAGCTGATTATAAACGAGCATTAGCCGATACCGACACCGACGTTCAGATTCAGGCTATGCTTTCCGCCAAGTTTTTGAAACTACCCGGATTAGAAGATGGTATCAAGTCGGCTATTACCATCAATAAAGCTGCGGGTGTCAAACTGGTTGGTGAGCAAATTCTGACCCCGCCAAAGCAACGGAATATGGGTCCATTCGGGGCATCAGAACTAAGTGCCAATCAGAAAGCACAAGTGGAGCGTGGCGCGTTGATTTACAACGAATTATGTTCGCAATGCCATGGAAATAACGGGATGGGCACACCGGCAGGAAACGGACGATTGCTGGCTCCGGCCTTAGCGGGCTCGCAACACATACAGTCGCATCCAGAATACGCAATTCGCGTTGTTTTGCATGGTCTGGAAGGCGCCATTGACGGTAAAACCTACTCTGGTGGCATGATGGCCAGTATGAAAGAGCAATCCGATGAGTGGGTAGCCGACGTACTTTCGTACATTCGGAATGGGCTGTCAAATGATGCGTCATTGATTTCACCGCAACAGGTAGCAACGGTTCGTAAAAAAACGGCGGATCAAAAAGGAGCCTATCAGTATGCTCAACTCCTGAAATCAACACCTTATGAACTACAACCACAATCGTTGACCACAACGGCTAGCCATACGGCATCTACCCGGATTGGCGGCAATGTCTCGCCCGCAAGTGCCTTTACCTACGAGGGCTGGTCGACGGGTGGCCGACAGGAAAAAGGTATGTGGTATCAACTTGAATTTCCCAAAGAGATCAACGTAGCCGAATTGCGTTTCACCGCATCGCAAACGATAAAGAAAGGCTGGCGGCCAAAACCGGGACAACCGATGGCAACCATGACAATACCATTTATCCAGAACTACCCCAGAGCGTTCGCTATTGAGGTTTCTTCTGATGGTAAAACCTGGCGGGAAGCACTACCCGAAGTAAAGGGTGTTGAGGGCGATAATACCATTTCGTTGAATGGGGTTAAAGCTAAATTTCTAAGGATGCAATTGCGCGAGAGCTTAGCAAATGAGCCGGATGACATTCCGTGGTCAATGGCTCAGCTAAAAGTATTTTCGCAACAATAAACGCTTTTATATTCCTGAAATCCAATCCATTATACAGCATTAAACCATGAAAAATCAACCTACACGCCGTCAGTTTTTAGGCACTACGGCAGCCCTTCTGTCAACCGCAGTTGTTGGTAGCCAAAAACTGTTTGGCGCGCCAGCCCTTATCCGTAGCCTTGGCGATAAACCGAATTCGTTGATCGACGGCGTACAGATTGGCGTCATCACCTATTCATTTCGGGATATGCCCGACCAAAGTGCCGAAGCCACTCTACAGTACGTACTGGATTCTGGAATAAGTGCCATTGAATTGATGGGTGGCCCTGCCGAATCATTCGCCGGTGCGCCAAAAAATTCGGTTAACATGCAGGCTATTTTTCCGTTGATGCGGAAACGACGGGAGAAGCAGGAACTCACCGAAGACGAAAAGAAACAACTAGCCGATGCGGATGCGCAAATGAAAGCGTACCGGGAGAGTGTAGCCAAATGGCGGCTCTCGGCACCTATGGATAAATTTGAACAAG
Organism: Spirosoma sp. KCTC 42546; assembly: GCF_006965485.1. Lineage (NCBI taxonomy): Bacteria > Pseudomonadati > Bacteroidota > Cytophagia > Cytophagales > Cytophagaceae > Spirosoma > Spirosoma sp. KCTC 42546. The sequence continues at coordinate 284,528 of NZ_CP041360.1, read as the reverse complement.
TGCGCAAAATGTATAATCAGGCCGGGGTAAAAATTTACGGATTTAAGCCTGATACGTTTGGCATGCAAAATTCGGACGCCGAGATTGAATACGGCTTGAAGGCAGCTAAACTGCTGGGTGCCAATCAGGTCACAGTAGAGCATCCGAGCAATGATGCCCAAACCCTTAAATTAGGGACGATGGCGCACAAACAGGGCCTACGGATAGGCTATCATGGGCATGAACAGCAAACACCTACGTTCTGGGATACGGCCCTTGCCCAATCGCCGGGGAATGCCATTAACTTCGACTTAGGCCATTACGTAGCAGCCGGAAACCCCGACCCGCTGGTGTTTCTCAAGCAAAAGCATGATCGTATATCTAGTATGCATATCAAAGACCGTCAAACCGCTGATCACGGCAAGGGAAACTTACCGTGGGGCCAGGGCGATACCCCCTTACTCGCGGTGTTGAAGCTAATGCGTGACCAGAAATATAACTTCCCCGCTACGGTCGAGTTGGAGTATAAGGTACCGGAGGGTTCAAATGCGGTAGCTGAAGTGAAGAAATGTGTGGCCTTTTGTCGGAACGCACTGAGTTAAGCTTCAAAAAACAACCATTACGAAGCGGCTGCTTTATACCTTTTTTACTGGGTGTAAAGCAGCGATTCGTATAAACCCTATGCTCTCATAAATTCCTCGCTTACTTCCACCAAAGAAGTTAGCCCGAGACGTTTCTTCACTGCTTTTTTATTTCTACGATGACCCGTTCACGTCTGCTTATCGTATTGCTGTCTTTACTACAAGTCGTTAGTTATGGGCAATGTGTCGTTTCGCAGGACGACCAGAAGCGGGTCATTACGATATGTCAATCATATACAGACCCCAGCGGTTTACTGATTAATCGAACGGATCGAAAACAGGGGCTTTCCCAAACGGTTTATCTGGGTAGCGAATACCTGACCTATCCCATTTGGCAGATTGGCAGCTTCAAGGTAGTGGGTTCTCAAAGCTTCATACCCTGCGGTATTGCGTATAATTTGTTGACCAATCAGGTCCTCTGCCAGTTTCCAGGTGATTCAGTTCCACATGTGATTTCGCCGGAGGCTTTCACCATCAATGATATGCAGTTTGTTAGTCGGCTTAACAACAAAGCTAAACGCATTTATTATCGGGTGTTATATGCAGGAAAAACCCGTCTGTTAGCCCAGTACAAATGCACGTTTCGGCCAGTGAGCAACGAACCCTATACATTGGAGCAATCATTTGATGGTACGTACTTGCGAAAAAAGAGCTTTTATATCCAGCAACAGGATAATACACCTCTTCGGCCTGTTCAGTTATCCCGGAAATCAGTTCTGAACGTTTTGGCCGTTCCACCGACGCGTCTGCCCAATAACTTTTCCAAAAAGAAAATTACCGTTCATGAGTTGGTTAGTGCACTAGCCTATTACGACGGATTCAACTAAACACCTAAAAGCTACCTCTTAAAGACCGTTCATCTATGATTACTCATACCGTCTTTTTTTCGTTAAACTATCCAAACGGTTCTGTTGACGAGCAGAATTTCTTTGCGGAGGCCCGAAAACTAGCCGCCATTCCAGGCGTATTAAACTTCGCCTGCCTAAAGCAAATCAGCCCTAAAAACAATTTTGATTTTGGCCTATCCATGAAATTTGCAACTCAGGCACTTTATGATGCGTATACAAATCATCCAGATCATACCGAGTTTGTGCAGCAGAACTGGCTAACTGGCGTGGCTGATTTTATGGAAATTGATTACGAAGAGCTATCTGCCTAACCTCCCCAAACCCACGCTAACGACGTATTGGGGTTAGCCAACTCTTTATAATGAGCCTTCTGATTTGAAGCGATACAAGTAGGGAGATTTATGCGCTTTACCGGTTTTCTTCTTGTCAACCCGTTCCAGAATTCCCAGACTTAGCATCTTACGCTGGAAGTTAGGGCCGACTAATTTTTTGCCCAGAATGGTTTCGTACAACGTATGCAATTCCGACATGGTAAAAAGAGCAGGCAACAGATTAAACCCAATCAGCATCTGGTCAAGATTATTCCGAAGGGTAGCTAATGCTTTGTCGATGATGGCCCGATGATCAAGAATTAACGGCGGAATCTTATCAAATTCATACCACTCACAACTGCCTGTTGTTGGATCAGTGGTGAGCCTGGTTTTGGTATAATCAACAAGGGCATAATACCCAACCGAAATAAACCGCTTCAGGCTCCAATGACCTTCGGTTGGCGTGAATCCCTGGCCAATCAGGATTTTTTTTACCACCTCAGGATCATTGCGATCATACTTGCCGAAGATGTGAAATTGTTCCAGGTAGACATTGCTCAAGCCCGTCCGCATAGTCAATATGCGTTTAGCAGCCTCATCTAAATCTTCCGTTTCCTGAATATAGCCTCCAGGTAAGGCATATAACCCCGTATTCGTATGCTCAATAATCAGCACTTTTAACTGATCCTCATGAAAGCCAAAAATTACCGGATCAACGGCAATCCCTTTTAGTAACCCTTCTCCTTGAGGACTTATTTCTCTAGGGTCGTTCTGACGAAGCATGCTACGCAAATTTTACAGCGAAACTCTCTATTTACGACTAAAACGCTTCACGCCGTTTGTTCTGCAAAAATGGTACAATAAAAGATTTGATAAATCATGTTCCTTTTTTATCATTGTATCAAAATGATAAAATAGAATTTAGGAATCTCTGCCTATATAAATCGTCTTAAGAAAGTAGGCAACTTCCTTTACTGGGAAACAAGATAACCATGAAAGCCTTTACCCTACCGTTTCTGCTCTTCCTCATATGCTTTGGCAATGCCTTTGCCGCCATTTCCATTGATAATCTGGCCGTTGATTATCAGCCAATGCCTTTAGGGATTGATCAGACCAATCCCCATTTTTCGTGGCAAATGAAGGCGCTGGATGCTAAACGGGGCTACTCCCAGAAAGCCTGGCAAATCGTTGTAACCGATGTCAAAAATCAGATCGTCTGGGATTCAAAAAAAGTAAACTCACGCATTTCACATGGTATAGAATATGCCGGTAGTTCGCTTCAACCCACCACTCGTTACAGTTGGAAAGTAACGGTCTGGGATAATACTGGACAGACGGCCACCAATACGTCCTGGTTTGAAACTGGGTTGATGAATCCTGGTATGTCTGCTTGGTCGGGAGCCAAGTGGATTGGTGGGGGCGATAACGATTTGGTTTTCTATTCGCATTACCTGTCGGTATTCAAGTTCCAATTTGGTATTCAACTGGATAAAGCAACCAGCTCGACCAAAGCTGCTTTTGTTTTTGGGGGCAATGACCGGAGGCTTATGACCAAAGATTTGAATATCCTGGGGGTAGAAAATGGCCAAAACCAGAGCTATATCGCATTTGAACTAGATATTTCAGCGGTCAATGATTCACCAACGGGCTTAGCCAAACTCAATATGTATCGGGTTGGCTACACGAAAACAGATAAAGCAGATGTGCCATTCAAAAGTCTCGACATTCCTCAGACGCTCATCAACAATGCAACTAAATACGAGAAGCATACGGTAACGGCCGAATGTAATTTCGGCTTGGTTGAGCTATTCGTAGACGGAAAGGAAGATACCAATAAGCTCAAGGAAAAAACCGAAGGACCACCATCCCGCTTCGGGCCTCGGGGGGTCAACCTTAATCCGGTTGGCAGTGGAAATAACTTCATTAGCTTTCCGATGGTAGCCGATATTGGGTTTAAGGTTCCCGCCAATCAAACGGCTCACTTTTCGCAGGTAGAAATCAGAAATTTCCGGTATCCATCCAATGCGTTATTTTCCGAGAATCTGCACAATCAGCCTTATACAGGTGTCTTTAAATCAGGCAACTTAACCGTCGGGAATGGCCAGTATACAGTTAAAGGTGGCGCATTGGTCCTTGCGAACCCGAGTCGAAATGCGGCTCCCATGCTTCGGAACACCTTCGCCACACAGGCTAAACCCATCGCCAAAGCTCGCTTGTATGTAACAGCACGGGGTATTTATGAACTATACCTGAATGGAAACCGGGTAAGTAATGATTACTTCAACCCAGGTTTGACTCAGTACAACAAGCACCATATGTACCAAACCTATGATATCACCAGTGCGGTGAAAGCCGGGCAAAAGAATGCACTGGGAGCCTGGCTGAGCGAAGGCTGGTGGAGCGGCAATATCACGTATAGTGGCGAAAGCTGGAATTACTTCGGTGACCGCCAATCGTTGCTGAGTAAGATGGTCATTACCTACACGGACGGAACGGAGCAAATCGTTACGTCCAATCCAGGAGAATGGAAGCTATTTACCGATGGGCCTATTCGATATGGTTCGTTTTTTCAGGGCGAAGTGTATGATGCCACCAAAGAGGCATTGGTCAAAAACTGGACATCACCCACCTATAACGACGCGAGTTGGAAACCCGTGGTTGACGTGCCTTTGGAAGGAACTGCCTATAATGGAACCTTTACCGACTTCCTGGGACGGAAATCGACGTTAGCGTATACCGACTTTAAACTCGTTGGGCAAATGGGTAATAACGCGAGTCTGGTCAAGACCATGCCCGCCCTTAAGGTGGAGGAAGTTCGGCCCCACGTGTTTGTCTATGACATGGGACAAAACATGGTGGGATTTCCGCAGATTATGATCAAAAACGGCAAAAAGGGACAAGTCATTACAATGCGTTATGCCGAAGTGAAGTACCCCAATCTGGCGGAATACAAAGACAACACGGGCATGGTCATGATGGAAAACATTCGGGCGGCCCTCACCCAGGATATGTATGTTCTGAAAGGGGGTGACGAAACCATACAGCCTCACTTCACTTTTCACGGCTACCGGTATCTGGAGCTAACCGGCATTGAAAAAGCCATTCCAATAACCGATGTAAAAGGGTTGGTAATTAGCTCGATTACGGCCTTATCATCACAGTACGAAACGTCAAATGCGTTAGTCAATAAACTGTGGCAGAACATTACCTGGTCGCTTCGTAGTAACTTCCTGTCCATTCCCACCGATACCCCCGCCCGTAACGAACGCATGGGCTGGAGCGGGGATATTTCTGTATTCTCCAAAAGTGCAACCTACCTAACCAACGCCGATTTGTTTCTGCGTAGACATCTGCTGGCTATGCGGGATGTGCAAGCTGAAAATGGGCGATTTACGGATGTTGCTCCGATGGGTGGTGGGTTTGGGGGTACACTTTGGGGAAGTGCCGGGATTGTAGTGGCCTGGGAAACGTACCGTCAATATGGTGATGTCGCGCTATTGAAAGAGCATTACGACGCCATGAAGCGCTATATCCAGTTTTTAGAAACAAAAGTGGAGAAAGAAACGGGTATTCTGAATGAAGGCCCGCTAGGCGACTGGCTAAGTCCTGAAGGCAATAAAAATGACAATACGTTGTTCTGGATGGCTTATTATGCCTACGATCTGGAAATTCTGGGTAAGGTGGCAACCATCCTGGGTAAACCTGATGATGCGGCTCAATTCGTGAAACGACAAAACGAAATAAAAACTGCATGGAACGAGATTTATGTGGACAAAACCACCCACAAAACGATTAAATCGGGCGTAAAAACGGGCTTTATGGGTCCGCCTAATCAGCAGCAGAACGCCCAAAAGTCGGATAAGGGTCAATTAATTGATACCCAGGCTTCCTATGCTATTCCGCTGGCATTGGGTTTGTTCAATGACGAAAATAAACCGTTTGCTGCCCGGTATTTGAACGAGACAATCGAGCGAAAAAACAAAGATGATGGCGGAATTGAGCGTCCCGCTTATTCATTGATGACCGGTTTTATCGGTACGGCTTCCATAACCGATGCCCTGTCAGAAAATAGCAGTTCAGCTACTGCATATAAGCTGTTGCAGCAGCAGGATTATCCATCGTGGCTTTACTCAGTAGTAAATGGAGCAACATCTATTTGGGAACGTCTGAATTCGTACACCGTTGAGAATGGATTTGGGGGTAACAACAGTATGAATTCCTTCAACCACTATTCGTTTGGTGCCGTAGCCTCCTGGATGTATAACCATTCCTTAGGTATTCAGCGAGATCCAAATAAGGCTGGCTTTAGTGAGATCGTCCTGAAACCAACGCCAGACCCAACCCATAAAATGACGTTTGCCAAAGGGTATTACGATTCAATTTATGGACGGATCAGCAGTGAATGGAAATGGAATGGAACGAACTGGACCTATAAAACAACGCTTCCGGCCAACACCACGGCGACTCTCTATCTACCCGCCAGGAGCCTTAGCCAAATCAGCGAAAATGGAAAGCCCGTTGCCCAATTGAAAGGCGTCAGTCAGGCGAATGGTCAGGTCAGTATTCCCTTAGGTTCGGGAAGCTACTCGTTTACAATCAGTAACTAAAAAGAATAGTCCTAACGGCTGAATATGGGCCTTAGATTACCTAACGAATTAGCACACCCCCTGACTGTAATGCCCAACCGTCATCCCGGTTTATGGCAGAGCTACCAGGGGGTTATGCATTAGTATCGGCCCCCACGTTTAAATCAAGGCTGCCAAAAATCGGCTGGCAAGATTTTGAGGAGTTTCCCGATTGAGCGAGGGATTGACTTTTAAAAGAAAGCTATTCTTGATAGGAACTGGCAGTTCAAGATTCGTTTTAGCCAGCGCTTCTTTAAAACGGGTTGGGTTGGCGTTTTTTAAGGTCAACTCAACGATGTGAGAACCATGCTCAAACTGCGCGATACTGAATCGTTCGTCTTTTCGAAGCAGGGTAAATAACTGTTGTGCCTTTGTCCAGGCTTGCTTATACTCATCAGCAAAGCTGTCTGCGTAATACAGGGCTACGGCAGCAAATGCCCAGGCATTGGGCAATCCGCTACCAAACATCCGGCGTTCATGAAATAAGTTTTCTGTAAAGCGTTTTGAGCCAGCCAGCACTGCCCCCGATGCCGCATTGAAACACTTCCAGAGCGATGTATAGATTGTATCAAAAGGCGCACCGTACTGAATGACCGATACGTTGGTATGAACGGGCTGAACAAACAATCGCGCTCCGTCCAGATGCGTTTTTATATCCTTACTCTTTGCATATTCGGTTAACTGACGAACGTTATCAAAACTGAATAGCTGGTCTTTTTGACGTCGTACCGGCGACTCGATCGACAGAGCACCAATTCGGGTTGCCACACGTCCCCCCTGTGTCTTCTTGACGATACTATCAACGTCATCCAGACTAAATTCCACCGTATTAGTCCCCAAGGGGATAAGGGTAAGGCCACTTAATGTCTGTGCACAATCGCCGGTATCGTTATATAAATGACTCTGTTCCTGAACAATCACCCTGCGGTTTTGGCCCGCTAACTGGCGAATCGCAATATGATTGGCGAGTGTACCGGTTGGCATAAAAACAGCTGATTCTTTCCCTAATAAGCTGGCAAATTTGGCTTCTAACTCCTCTACAACGCCACCATTGGAATAATAATCGGGCTTGATTTTCCCTTCATCGGCCAGTTTCATCAACAGGCTCGCATACTCCTTAGGTGAGAGCAACAAGCCATCGTGAATAAAGTCGATAGGCGCATTAGCTTTGCTGGCCTTACTAATCGGAGAACCGTACAAACTTGCCTGAGAAGCCGTAGCGGCCAGCATACCGCCTATTTTTAAAAAATCTTTTCTGCGCATGAATTTACAAGGCGTTTAGCAGGCTGTTAGTTTGACTTCGTTACCCAAAAAGACGCCCCTCGAAACTGACACCATGCTTTTGTTACCTGCCCCAGATCATTCCGAACAAACAATACATTCAGATTCATGGAAGAGAAATAATCAGGAGCATCCTGGTATAAATGAAAGAAATTGCTTGTGTCTATCTTGTTCCATAAGAAGAACAAGCGATTGCCTTTTTGGCTAATTACCAGTTCAGTTCCCGCTTTATCTACATAAGTGCCTATATAAGACTCATAGAGAGCAGTCCGGTCGATAGCCTTCGGCAAAGTGCACGTACTCACGCTGTCAATCTCCCGAATAAGCTCTTTGGCAAAAGCGGCCATTCCTTTACGGCCTTTTTCTTTTGTAGCTAGGGCCGCATAACCATTAATACCACTTGTGTTAAGGTTCCCTCCCGCTACCATTACAGGGGTTATGCCCCCCGATTTACCTTTCATAGATGAGTCATTCACAGCCTTACTCATATCTACCAGGTCGGGACGCAGATTAAGCAAATTTGACGATTCAAGTTCATCGGCATGTCCACTATACGCTCGGGTGCGAAACGGCTGTTCAGCCTGCACAAAGCCTTGCCGATCGTAGCGGCTATAATAAAGTAGGATACCTTCATCAGCCAGCGTTTTTGCTGCCATCAGTAAGGTTGGCGTAGTACTGACGCCTATATTAACAATATAAAACCGCCGGGGGCCGTAGGACGCTAAACTTCGTACAATTTGAACAACGGTAGCGGTTGCTGTTTCAAAATTGATACTCGTAGAGCCGGGATATTTCAGAAAAGCCGGATAAAACCCATAACTGACAATGGGTGCAATGAGAACATTTCGTTGTAGCGCTATTTCTTTAGCGTAACCTTCGGCTTGTTGATAGTCGGTAGCTAACGGCAAATGGGGACCATGTTCTTTAGAGCCCGCTCCCAGGGGAATAACGACGACCGCGTTAGGAGTTAAGAGTTCACGGGCCTTCGTCCAGGAAATATCTTCCAGATAAATGGCTTTGTTGGCAGGATTTCGGATTTGTGCCGCTGCCGTCCATGCAATGAATATCAACAAGAAAGATAGATACCGTTCCATGTAGGTAGCGTGAGCGTTAACGATAGAAGATATAAAATAAAAATTTCTCTCGTAGAGACTCTACCTATAAAAGTACACGCTCTTTAGAAGAAAAATTTATGTTTTCTCCTAGTGGTAACGATCACTACCAAAAAATGCCTGTTGTGCCTGAAAAGTAACTAATGAGGCTTTAACGGGAACGGGCATCCGGCTTGGCGTCAACGGAGTCTGTTTAATGGAAACCGGTAGTCTATTCGTATGGATGGCCAACTACTCTACGCCTATAGGGTCAGCACCTTCATTGACTGGTATTCCTAAATTAGATAAATGAATTTCCCTGGGGAACTCCACAAGTTGAATAGGAAGCCACTTTTCATAAACAGCCCGTTTATACTGCGCGAGCAAGTTAGTGAATTCAAGGTAATTCAGGGCGGGATTTGGTGAGCCAAAATGATTATCCGAGTTCATTGGCCAGGAGAAGGTAGAGCTAGTGTTTAAGGATAAGTTATACATCACCTGAGCAACTCGTCAGTAGAAGGTCACAAATGTGATGTAGGCCGACAGACAAAGGAATTACTTGTATGCAGTTCCTCAAATCTATACTGTCTAGTCTAAATAACAACTACCCGAATGGGTAGTTGTTAAGCAAAAACCAATAAACAGACCGAATTAATAGGCAATTTTTAGGTAATACGGTCTATTTCCGTATGTTAACCAGAAAATCTTTCCGGTCATTGATTTCCAGAAGCTGGTAGATATTTTTAATGTGGTATTTTACTGTGTTTTCGGAAATGAAGAGTTTGTTGGCTATTTGTTTGTTCGACATACCTGATGCCATACAGTTCAGTACTTCCAGTTGCCGTTCCGATAGATTGCTTAACTCTTTCTTTTCCGCTGGCGTTTTAGTGGGCGTAGCCTCTTTATTGGTAGCCAGATAGTATTCCAACTCAGCTTTCATACGCAGAAACTCCACCTCGACCTTCCGTTTGTACAGGATTAGCCAGATGAATAAAACAAGAGCGATTGCGAGTATACACACCAGGGTTATTATAAGAAATCCCCGACTTGTGTGTTCCTGCTTTAGTTGTTCATCTTTTTCGCCTAACAGAATATTCTCTTTCTGATTATGTAGCGAAGAAATATTGACCTCTTTGGCGTAGATGGTATTCAGACTATCTACTTTTTTTTGGGTCTCAGCCAGATGGATAAAATCGTTTCGGCTTTCGTAAATGTGCAGCAGCTCTTCGTATGTATAAAGATGGTATTTAATGATATGACAGGAATCTGCGTAGAAGGTCGATTGTTTCAAGGCATCCTGCAACAAATCGAGCCGATTCATCGCATTATAGAGCTGCATTTTTTTGACAAGGGCCATAGGCAAATGGCAGGGTGTCGATAGCTTCATCTGCTGAATGGCTTGATCGTAAATCGCTTCAGCTTCCACATATTTCTTGTCAAGAAAAAGTAGGTAGCCGCGCTGCATGATCAACTTTGATTTATTTTCCAGACTAATGTGCTTAAATCCAGACTTTTCTAGCAGTGCTGTGAGCTGGTCAGCCTTATCGTAATCATGCGTATCGAAATACACAAAAGCTTCTTCGGCTTCAATTGACGCTAGATACTGATCTTTTGGGGTAGTTTCTTGCGCGAATTTTCGCGCCATTTCCAGAAATTTCAGCGTAGACTGGTAGTCAAATACACGCTTGTAGGTATAGGAAAGTAGAATAGCCGCCTGATATTTTTCACTGGCATTGAACGTCTTGCTCTGTAAAACAGGTAGTAGTAAAGCTTGTGATTCATTATATTTCAATTGGTTATTAAGTATATAGACTCGTTGCTCTAGTTTTTGAAATAAGTTGTCCTGGCTATAAACGAATGGAGAAAGGTGCGAGATAATTATCGAAATAATAATACTTAATGTATACCTTATATGCATAATCAAGCATTTTATACAAATACTAGTGAATAATTTACACCAAAATTAACCAATTTGTAATTAATAGCCTTTACAAATAATAATTTGTACTATATACAGGCGCCATGTTAACAAGTTACGAAAATATAGGATTGGTAAATAATCTCATCCCATTACAACCCGTTCCCAACCTGTTTTTTTATATTGCCTAAGTAGAATCCAGAACACGGCTATTGATACAGGAATGGCGATCCACACACCATAAGGTATAAACGTCAGGCCATAGTGAGAGAATCCAACAACTGCTAACACGATACTTACCAAAAGACCACGGGCCGTATTGTTCTGTTTCAGCGCGTCCTGCTCAATGGAGAACGGCATATAGCGAGTTGAGAACAGAGCAGCACTCAATAACATCACCAGCGAATTACTAAATGCCAGCAGTACATCACTGATTTTATCCGTACCATACCGATAAAGAATATAAGCCGACAGTAACAGGTAGAAAGGTGTTAGAAGTTTTATAATCAATGCTTTCAGAGAACCTACCAGTAGGTCACCCGGTTCGCGGATGGGGGCACTGCCGTAGATCCATGAAGCTTTGTAATTGTCTGAAACGCTTAATTGATATTGCGCCACCATCACGTAAATACTGGCAAAATAAAGGGCAAACAAATAGAAGAAGCTACTGGCACCAAGACTACGGCTCTGAAACGACATGGCCACCACATAAGCCAGCCCAAAGCCCAGTTGTGGGTAGGTTTTGAGTTTGAATTTTCGGTCCCGGCCCGTTACCCGCCAGGTAAATGCAAAAGACGCTCGTTCGAGCGGGTTGGTTGTAAACCAGCCAGAAAACCGCTCTACCCATCCTGCACGATTGGACGGAATTATCGGCTCGGCAGTTGCAGCTGATTCTGGGCGACTTTCCTGATCGAGGCCACTTAGTTTCTGCGTGAAATTGGTAGTCAGGAAACGATTCATGAACCACAATCCAACGAAAGGCGTGACGAATGCCAGGGTAAGAAAAATTAGATGGACCCGGTCAATGGCTGGGCGAACAACCAGATCCACGGCTCCGGCCATCCACATTGGTGGAATCAGGTAATGCCACCACTGGTGTTCGAACGCCTGAGTCAATCTAGTTGTTGGGTCCATCAGGCGTGGCAAAAGCTGGTAGCCTCCGTAGAACAGAATGGCCATCACAATCTGGAAATAATTGATCACCTCACGCAGTTTTTCTTCACTGATGAAGCGCATGAGTACCAGATAAAATACATTCGTCAGAAATACCATCAGCACCGCCGATAGCAGGCTCAACACTAAAACCAGTATGCCCGCCAACCCGCCAAACCGAATTGAGATGATAAAAATTGCGCCTATTGACAGCGAAAGTGCAATAGCAAACAGATAGCTGGCAATATGCACGACACGAGCCAGCCAGAGCGTTCGACTGCTAACAGGCCGGGGCAAAATAATCTGGTTATCCGATGAATCCAAAATTACTGAGGAGAAGTCCGAAATAAGTGTCATCGCGCAAAGTGCCATAACGTAGGCAAATTGCAACGTGAGTGGGAAAAACATGCTTTCCTTCTCAGGAAAAGACAGCATACTCAGGCTGATAAGGCCACCAATGAAGGTGTAAACGCCCAGAATACGGATAAAACTGTTATTGTTTTCAGCGGATTGTTTACCATAGCGGCCTAAGGAGACAATGCTACGACGATTATCCATCGTAAGCTTAACCTGCACAATCGCCCGCAGTTGCCCATAGTCGGCACCCATTGCCCGAAATAGGGATTGAAGATGGTCGAGTAGCCAGAGAATAAGGGTTGTCATACCAGTTAGTTTTTCAGGGTATGAATAAACTCTTCGGCGATCCCCGTCTGGCCTTCGCTACCGGTAAGTTCGGCAAACAGTTGTTCGAGTGATTCAGGACGCTGGTGCTGCAATTCGACAAAGGTACCATCGGCAATGATCTGTCCCTGATTGATAATAATAATCCGGTCCGAAATCTTTTCAACCACATCCATGATGTGCGAACTGTAAAAGATCGTTTTGCCGCTATTCGCTAACTGACGGATAATTTCCTTAACCAATACAACTGCATTAGCATCTAAACCAGAGAGAGGCTCATCCAGAAAAATAACGTCCGGGTTATGGAGCAGCCCGGAAATGAGCAGAACTTTTTGCCTCATCCCTTTCGAGAAGGTAGTCATCCGGGCATTCGTGTAGTCGTTGAGCTGGAACAGACGTAGCAATTCAAGCGCTTTACGTTCAATCTGGGCGGTTTCCAGACCATACAACTGCCCAATGAATTGCAGATACTCCATGGGTGTCAGCGTGTCGTATAAGGCTGCGTTTTCAGGAACGTAGCCAATCCGTCGCTTAATGTCGAGGGCGCTGGTTTTTACATCCATACCCAAAACAGTTGCTTCTCCTGTATAATCGGGCAGCATACCAATCAGGATTTTAATTGTCGTAGACTTTCCAGCACCATTGGGGCCAATGTAGCCCACCACCTGCCCTGCCGAAACACTCAAATTAATCCCCTTCAAAACGGGTGTCGACCCATACGATTTGTGAAGGTCCTGGAGTTGGATAACTGGCGTCATATTCATACATCAATATAGACAAAAAGTCCCGCCTGGCAGCAAGCCAAACGGGACTTTTATAGAGTAGTCAGGAATAATGGTTACGCAGCTACCGTTTCTGCTTCAACCAAATTATGCTTTAGCAGATATTCCGCAATTTGTACAGCGTTGGTGGCCGCTCCTTTGCGGAGGTTATCGGCCACGATCCACATATTTAGCGTTTTAGGCTGGCTTTCATCGCGACGAAGGCGGCCTACAAATACGTCATCTTTCCCATGCGCTGTTAGCGGCATTGGATACACTTTATTGGCTGGATCGTCCTGAACAATAATACCTTCAGCTTTGCTCAGAATATCAACTACTTCAGCAAGATCAAATTCTGTTTCAAATTCAACATTCACGGCTTCCGAGTGGCCACCGATTGTCGGAATACGAACTGTAGTAGCCGTTACCTGTATCGAGTCATCACCCATGATTTTCTTGGTTTCATTGACCATTTTCATCTCCTCTTTCGTATAGCCGTTATCGAGGAAGACATCAATATGGGGGAGCACGTTCAGGTCAATTGGGTGCGGATATACTTTTGACACCTCCTGATTACCAGCCCGTTCGGCAAAAAGCTGATCAACGGCAGCTTTACCCGTTCCGGTTACCGACTGATACGTTGACACAACCACCCGCTTGATTTTATACCGATCATGGAGCGGTTTCAGCGCTACCACCATCTGGATAGTCGAGCAGTTTGGGTTGGCGATGATCTTATCTTCGGGAGTCAGCGCATCGGCATTAACTTCCGGAACGATCAGCTTTTTAGTTGGGTCCATCCGCCAGGCCGACGAGTTATCAACAACGATAATACCCGCTTCGGCAAACTTGGGAGCCAATGCCAGCGATGTGCCACCACCCGCCGAAAAAATCGCAATGGCAGGTTTGGCAGCAATAGCATCCTCGAAGCTAACAACCGTGTACGATTTACCCTTGAACTCAACCTGTTTACCAACCGAACGCTCAGAAGCGACAGGAATAAGTTCAGATACAGGGAAGTTACGTTCTTCCAGAACCTTCAGGATTTCGCCACCGACCAGGCCTGTGGCGCCAACGACTGCGATTTTCATTTTGGTAAGGCGGATGGTTGGCCGAAGCCATGGAAATCCGCGTTTAAGTGGTTAATAAAAGCGGAGTTACCCGCAACGGCGGACTGCCCGCCTTTTTGGAGTGCAAAAGTACGGTAAAACTTTGATGGTCAGGAATTATATTCTAAAAAAATCAGAACCGCCCAACTAACCCAACTCCCGAACTAGAGAACGATGAATAAGGCGTTAACTGCCAGGAGATGCCTTGCTGTTTAAGGCTACGGTTATAATACTGAACAGACCGACGAAGATGTGGGCCCGGACGTAGCATATAGGCACCAATTGCGGCCACTATCAGTCCAGAAAAGAAAGTGGTGACACCTGCTTTTACAGCACTTTGATTTGTGCGATCTGGAACGGAATTGCAATAGCCATAGCATATCACTCCGTTACTGACAACGCCTGTTGACGAATAGGGGCCCTTGCTGGCTTCTCCCGAATGATCATTGGAAATACCTACGATTAGGCCAATTCCTGAGGTTATAATGCCTCCCGCAATTAACCATCCACCCACATGGCGGCTGGTTAAGTAGCTGTTGAATTCGCGAATTGCATCGGGATTATTAGATGCCAGAATGTATTGCCCCAGGTCTTTAGCATGGCGAACATCCAGCCCATCATAAACATACTGCGTGCGTACACTATTCCCATAGCGACCATTGTACGCAGGAACCAGGTCGCTTTCAATGGGCTTAAGATTCTCGGCTGACACAGGAGGAGGTATTATCCTGTCTTGCTGGGCCCACGCCTGTAGCGGGCCTAAGAGGAGTAAAAGCAGAATTTTTTTCATAGTCGTTGTTCTTTTGAGAAAGTTAACAACAACCAGAATTTATTCATATTAAAATATGGATAAACTTCTATTAACTATTCTTAATCAAAGCTGTATAACCGTTCAGGGGTAATACAGGCATCTAGTTTAATATCTGTATTATCAATACCGTCGACTTGATCAACCGGACCGAAAAACGACAAGCCAATTTTCCGGCTGCCAGGTACTTGCTCAGCCAAAAAACGGTCGTAATAACCTCCACCGTAGCCAACACGATTTCCCTGCTGGTCGAACGCTAGTAAGGGCACCAATACGATGCTTATTTGCTCAGGATCCGTTTCGTACCGACTTCCAACAGCGGGTTCGGGTATACCCAGTCTATTTTCAATTAAAGGAGTTGCTGGGAAAATGGTATAATTCACCAATTGGTAGTTATACTCATCGGTAACCGGGACACTAATATGCACCTGATGTAACGTCAACCAAATACGCTCGATAATTGGCCAGGTATCAACTTCTTTATGCCGTTTAATGGGCAGAAACGTATGGATCGTGCTAGGCGTATCTCCAAGTTTGTTCTGCTCAAAATAGGTAAAGAAATGATCAGCAATGAGTTGGCTTTGATGGGCTACCTCATCGGTCGTCATCGCTTTCCGCCTGGCTAGAAATTCACGACGTAGTTCAGCTTTGTTCATACAATTATGACTGACACCTGCCAGTCGACTTCACTCTAAACAAAGCTGCATCTGGTAATTGAAAGGGTCAAAAGAAGAAAGCATCTTTTGGAGAAACTTACGGTCGTTCAGGTAGAACGTCAGGAAGTTTTCGCTACGCTCCTGCAACCCGCCGTTTGGAAAGAGCTCATTTTTAACGGCTAACAACTGCCGAACTCCAGTTTCCTGATTACGTTCTTCGGCCCGGCGCATTTTCTTTTCGAGCCGGGTAATGGCATTGGCAAACCGCTTGGTTTCGGCCAGAACTGCCTTCTCCAGCGTTGGGTCAACCATCTGCGCTTTGTGCAGAATGGCGTCCAGCGCCTTATTTACGGTCTTATTTTCGTTATCGAACTTAAGCGTATGGCGGGAATGGTGCTCAACGTAGGCGCGTTTAATCGTAAGTGTATCCTGAAAAAGTTCTTCGGGCGTCAGGCCGAGTTTGCCAATACGTTTCGCACTAACCGAAGGAACGTACATCGCAAAATTACGCGGCATCAGTATCGGAAACGTAGTTTGAAAATGTTCGAACACGCCTTTCAGCTGCAACCAATAGGGCACTTCTGATGGGCCGCCGATATAAGCCAGATTAGGCAGAATCGTTTCCTGGTATAAAGGTCGCAGAACTACGTTCGGGCTGAAGCGTTCGGGATGCTCATCCAGCTCATTCAGGATTTCACTTTCCGAAAATTTGAGTTTTGTATGAAGAACTTTATAAATGCCATCGTCTGATCGCTCAATGCGTTCGCGCAGTTGATCGTCGAGGTAAAACAGGTTGATATCGCGGGGCGCAATCACCGTTTTGTAGCCTAATGCTTCCAATTCTTCTGTTTTCTGCTGCACTAAATCGCCGGAGTGCTGATGAAGTAGCTCATCGCGCATGACGGGGGCAAACACACCTTTGAGGGCGGCATCGTCCGCATCCAGACAAACCAACCCTTCGGTGCCGAACAACTCGTTGACGTAATACCGGGCGGCATTTGCTAACGTATCCTGTTTGAGGTAGGCCTGCTCAAACAAGACTAGCTTTTCCGGAATTTGAGTAAAGAGTGCTTTTAGTTCTTTCGGATTCATGCGCCCAACGGCTCCACGCTGCTCAGTCTGCCATGTGTAACTCCGACCCGAAAGTGAGAAATGGTTGATTTCGGCAAAGTCATGGTCTTCCGTCGCCATCCAGTAAATCGGGACGAAATTGTAATTAGGGTAGGTTTCTTTCAGCTTTTTCGCCAGGTTAATGGTCGTAATCAGCTTATAGACAATGTAAAGTGGTCCCGTGAAAATATTAAGTTGATGACCCGTGGTCACGGTAAACGTATTGGGCTGTAGCAGCACCGAAAAATCGGGTTTATTGTCAATACGTTGATATTGCCGTTCAAGCGCATCGACCAAAACCCGCCGTTTAGACTCGTCAAATGACTTATCAGCTATTTGTCCACCGAATGCAGCTATCTCAGGAAAACGACCGTAGAAAGGCTTTAGACTATCTTTTTGAGTAATGTAATCGAGGAAAAGAGACGAAAACTGGCCGGTTGAGGCAAGCGGCAGGTACTGACAGTCCATGCGATAGGCGGAGAGTTGGGATTTATTCGGCTCAACAACGGAAAAACCCGCAAGGTTCGGGAGGGGCACCACGATTCACTTGCGGGTTTGTAAAATCAGGAGACTACCTCTCCGTATAAATCAAAATCCTCAGCCCTATTAATTCGCACATTGGCAAAATCGCCAAGTCGGACGTATTGGGTGGCTGGAATAAGTACCTCATTGTCTACTTCCGGCGAGTCCGCTTCAGTGCGACCAATGAAATACCCACCCTCCTTCCGGTCAAACAGTACCTTGTATGTTTGCCCAACTTTCTGCTGATTCAGCTCCTGTGAAATACCCTGTTGCAGCTCCATTAACTCATCGGCCCGCTCCTGTTTGATGTCCGCTGGAATATCATCGGGCATGGTAAATGAGTGGGTATCATCTTCATGGGAGTAGGTGAACACGCCCATCCGGTCAAAACGCATCCGTTCCACAAACTCATAGGTCTCCCCAAACATGGCTTCGGTTTCGCCTGGGTGTCCTACAATCAGGGTCGTACGGAGGGTTATACCAGGCACCCGATCACGAATGGCATGAATCAAGTCTTCGGTTCGCTCACGGGTTATACCCCGGCGCATGAGCTTCAGCAACTCTGTTGAGCCGGTTTGCAACGGCATATCCAGATAATTACAAACGTTTGGTCGTTGGCGGATTACATCCAGTACTTCCATGGGAAAGCCTGATGGGTAAGCGTACTGCAACCGAATCCAGTCTATTCCCTCTACATCGGCAAGATTATTGACCAGATCAGCAAGGTTCCGCTTTTTGTACAGGTCTAAACCATAGTAAGTTAAATCCTGGGCAATCAGAATCAGCTCTTTAGTACCTCGCCGGGCCAATGATTTTGCTTCTGCCACCAGTTCATCCATTGGGCGCGATACATGACCTCCCCGCATCAGTGGAATAGCACAGAACGAGCAGGGCCGATCACAGCCTTCAGCAATTTTCAGGTAAGCGTAATGAGCGGGTGTTGTCAGTAATCGTTCACCAACGAGTTCGTGTTTATAATCGGCGCGAAGGGTTTTCAGCATCCGGGGCAGTTCGTTGGTACCAAACCAGGCATCAACGGTTGGCATCTCGATTTCGAGTTCATCTTTGTAACGGTGCGACAGGCAACCTGTTACGTACACTTTATCGACAATACCCGCTTCTTTGGCATCTACATAGCGGAGAATGGTATTGATCGACTCCTCCTTCGCATTGTCGATAAAGCCACACGTATTGATCACGACAATGTTGGCATCGTCTTTTTTCGACTCGTGGGTCACATTCATTCCGTTACCCTTGAGTTGCGTAAATAGCACCTCCGAATCCACAAGGTTCTTTGAGCAACCGAGCGTGACGATATTGATTTTATTAGTACGTACTCCTTTGGTTTTCAAAACAATAATTGGTCAAATCGATAGTAATGGGTAACGTAATCATTGGATTACAAAGTTCGATGCTTTCTGGGTTTCCTGTTACTTAATTGGGGGAATCCAGGGAATACGATGCCAAATAATCTGCCTAGGCGTATGTGAGAAAAAGCGCTCAAGGAATTCGGCGTAGTGCGTAAAGAAGATATTATTTATCCGGACAGCCGTACCATCTTTCTGGTAAAACAGATAATAACCATAGCCATAGAGCGGCTCTTTAGGATTATCGCTTTTTCGAAGATGCAATTCGATTCGGTCTATACTATCAGGTGTAAGCGTCGCTAGTTGGTCTGGGCTGTCGATATGAATGCTTGGGTGAAAGGGATTTAGCGTTAGCTGAACATTTCGCGTAATGGTCCAATAATGCCAATCGACGTAAAAAACGAACAGGATATAGACCGCAAATCCCAAAAAGAGCAGGGCAGCCATAAAAATTAATGGATCGTGCTGATTTAGAGCTATACTGATAAGCATTTTTGTCAGTACGAGCATCATGACAACTGTAAAAATAAGCAGTAACTTATAAAATGTGATGAAATACTGCTCGATCTGAATCTCATAAGTCCGTTCGCGATAGAGCGGAGAGTTTTCACCTATTGTATCGTCTGTATACCGAATCATCTTGTAGATGAACCAGATAAACGGGATAAAAATAATCGCTAATAAGATCAGCGCATTCTTCATGGAACTTAAAACACAGCCTGATGCGTAATCTCGATCTTAATTTGTGCACTCTTTCCTTTCTCGACAGTAACTGGGAAGATGTTATTCTTTGTATCAAACGAATTGGCGTACAAGCCTTTCGGTTCCTGCACGATCACCGAATATCGGCCAACGGGCAGGTTTACACAAAATTTGCCGTCCGTTCCTGATTTGACCGTTTTGATTGGTTTTGCCTGCCCAACGGAGTTGATAAATCCATTTTCACCCGCTTCCACCTGGCTCATGTTCAACAACGAGAAAATGAGCACCTCACGCTCTACAGGAGAGCCGTCTGTATTAGGTCGGGGTGAGCCAGGCCCCGGCATATGATTACCCCGCTTTACCAATACCGTTCCACAAATGCCCTGAATCGCATCAGATTTTGCTGCTTTTCGGATGGTATGCTTCTGAGCGCAGGCCGTATTTATCACGATTAGTATTACTCCTATTATAAGGATAAACACTCGACTTCTTAAAAAAGATAGGCCAATACTCATAAACCCAGTTCCTTTTTTACGTCATCTAGCGTATGCCAGGTTGTGGTCGCGTTTTTTACGGTTAGCGCGTGAACATAATCGGCAAAATCTTCAAGATTATCAAAAGAGGCTAGACTTTGCTGAATGGCTTCGTAGGCGATAACCGTAAATGCTGGTTTACCTTCAGATTGAATAATTTGAGCGTTTAGTGTCATTCGTAGATATCTTTTCGATGGCCAACATCAATAACTGCAATGATGCGAAGCGCGTCATGCTTGTCGTATAGAACGCGGTAATTACCTACTCGTAATCTGAATGGTTCGTTAACCGTTTCACATTAGCTTTACTATCAGGATCTTTTGCCAATTCTTCAAGCGCACCAATAATGCGTTTACTGTCCGATTGTGATATTCGCTTCAGACTTTTAAGTGCTTTGTCTGAGAAGGAAAGTTGGTAAGCCATTCAGACATCATTTCTTAAAGAACGAATCCACAAACTCCATTTTGTTGAAGGTTTGTAAGTCTTCAATTTTCTCACCAACCCCAATGTACTTAACTGGAATTTTGAATTGATCCGAAATGCCAATGACTACGCCACCTTTTGCGGTACCATCTAATTTGGTGATAGCCAATGCTGTAACTTCGGTTGCTTTGGTAAATTCCGTTGCCTGAATAAACGCGTTCTGACCCGTCGATCCATCAAGAACCAGAAGTACTTCATGGGGCGCATCGGGTGTAACCTTCTGCATTACCCGTTTAATTTTGGTCAACTCGTTCATCAGGTTGACTTTAGTGTGCAATCGGCCGGCGGTGTCGATGATAACGACGTCGGCATTCATGTCGGTCGCTTTTTTGACAGCGTCAAAAGCTACTGCCGATGGGTCTGTATTCATTCCATGCGAAACAACCGGCACCCCTACGCGGTCACCCCAGAGTTTGAGTTGGTCAACGGCTGCAGCCCGGAACGTATCACCTGCGCCCAGTACTACTGTTTTACCCCGTTTGTGGAATTGAGCGGCAAGCTTGCCAATCGTTGTGGTTTTGCCAACACCGTTCACCCCCACAACCATAATTACATATGGTTTTTTACCGGCAGGTAAGTCAAAGTCGTCCGGCACATCGGAGGTGTTGTTATCGGAAAGCAGTGCAGCTATCTCTTCGCGAAGAATCCGGTCAAGTTCGTCCGTGCCCATGTACTTATCGCGAGCAACACGTTCTTCAATCCGGCGGATAATTTTAACGGTTGTTTCAACACCCACATCCGACGAAATCAAAACGTTCTCCAACTCGTCGAGTACCTCTTCGTCAACAGTCGATTTACCAACTACGGCCCGGCCAAGTTTCGAGAAGAAGCTGTCTTTGGTTTTCTCTAATCCTTTGTCGAGTGTTTCCTTTTTTTCTTTCGAGAATAAGCCGAATAAAGCCATAAAAATCGTCGTGAGTCAGTGGTGGATTAGTCGTAAGTTGTTAGCCTATGTCACATCAATGTCGTTAATGACGGCAGACTATGCAGATGGCCCCGTATTGACTATTGATTGGTTGAACAAAACTATAGCAAAAAAAGTCCCACAGAACCATGAAGGCTGTGGGACGAATGTCTTTGCACGGGATGTTGACTCCGACAAGACTAGCTTTTCAGCGCAGCCTGAACTTCGTCAACCGGAACCATTTCTTCTTTGAAGGTGTACGCGCCAGTTTTTGGCGATTTCACGGCTTTAATAATTTTGGCGAATGCCTTGCCGTTGTCCTTCGTTTTCAGGGTTGCAACTACCTTTTTTGCCATTTTAGTCTGTAGTTTGAGGTTCGAAGTTTGCGGTTTGAAGTGCGTAATATGCGTAAACTACGAACTACAGACTACAAACTTTAAACTAACTGAACTATTTAATTTCTTTATGCAACGTTACTTTTTTCAGGAACGGATTGTATTTCTTCCGTTCGATACGCGCCGGCGTATTTTTCCGGTTTTTCGTGGTGATGTACCGGGACATGCCGGGTACACCGCTGTCTTTCTGCTCGGTGCATTCCAGAATAACCTGGATTCTATTGGCGCCTTTCTTTGCCATCGCTAATGTTCGTTTTCTCGATAAGGAGCGCAAAGGTACGAAATCCGATTCACTTAGGCAACACCTTCTTTAGAAAAACTGATGATTTGTAGTGAATTAGGTCAGAAAAGTTCGTAATGTTTGGCATTGGGATTACCTCTTTCGACCTTTGGCCCTGTCATGACCACGCAAACGATCCAATACGAATACGCTCCGGGCCATTTTCGGGCATCGGAACCCGGCATTTATCGACCTGATATGCTTCAGGAAGGGGAGATGATCCTGAATATGGGACCGCAGCATCCATCTACCCATGGTGTGTTGCGGTTTGAGGTGGTTACGGATGGCGAAATTATCGTTGATGTCGTTCCTCACCTTGGTTATCTGCACCGCTGTTTTGAGAAACATGCTCAGTCGCTGCCGTTTAATCAGGCCATTCCGTTCGTGGACCGACTCGATTACTTAGCTGCCATGAACTGTGAGCATGCCTTTGTGATGGGGGTTGAACGAATGCTCGGCATTCAAAACGATATTCCAAAACGGACCGAATACATCCGGGTGCTGGTAGCTGAGCTGAACCGTATTGCCGCTCACTTTGTCGGTATTGGCACCTATGCGCTCGATATAGGTGCCTACACGCCTTTTCTCTGGCTCATGCGTGATCGGGAGCACATTCAGCGATTGCTTGAATGGGTGAGTGGTGCCCGGATGCTGTATAACTACATTTGGGTAGGTGGCTTGTTTTATGACCTTCCGGTAGGGTTTGAAGAGCGGTGTCGGGAGTTTATTGCCTACCTAAAGCCTAAGATGGTGGAGTTGCAGCAATTGGTCATCGAAAACGAAATTTTCGTAAAACGGACTGCGAATGTGGGCGTACTTCCCTTACCTGTGGCCATTAATTACGGTTGTACGGGTCCTATGTTACGGGGTTCTGGGTTGCGATATGATCTGCGACGGGTGGATGGCTATTCGGTTTACCCTGAACTAGATTTCGATATTCCGATTGGCGAAGGAAAGATGGGTACCGTTGGCGATTGCTGGGATCGCAACAATGTTCGTGTAGAAGAGTGCCACCAATCCATTCGCATTATTGAACAATGCCTCGATCAACTTCTGGGTGATCACCGACGCACCCGAGACTATGACCCTCAGGCAGTTGTACCAAAGAAAATTCGCCCGAAGGCAATGGATTTTTACGCTCGCGCTGAAAGTGCCAAGGGCGAATTAGGCTTTTTCTTTCGGACAGATGGTAAATCGGATATACCGGTTCGCTGCAAAGCCCGCTCCTGTTGCTTTCACAACTTATCGGTCATTAGTGAAATCAGTCGGGGGGCTATGCTGGCCGATTTGGTGGCGATAATTGGGTCAATTGACGTAGTGATGGGCGAAGTAGACCGATAAACTAGTACTAGGAGTGAGGAGCGAGTAGTAGGAGTGCTTACGCAAATCACATTCTCCTACTACTCGCTCCTCACTCCTAGTACTAATCAAGCACCAATATATCCGGTGTATTTCGGCCCAGGCCGTCATAATCCAAGCCGTAGCCTAGCACAAATCGGTTTTCAATTTCAAAGCCAACATACTGTAAATCAATTGGCTTTTGTAAGGCTTCTGGCTTGAATAGTAACGTAGCGATGGCAAGTGATGCCGGTTCCTGAGCCAGAAGTTGATCCCGAATATCACAAAGGGTTCGGCCCGTATCGA
The DNA here is from genome assembly GCF_006965485.1 of Spirosoma sp. KCTC 42546. NCBI lineage: Bacteria > Pseudomonadati > Bacteroidota > Cytophagia > Cytophagales > Cytophagaceae > Spirosoma > Spirosoma sp. KCTC 42546. The sequence goes on along the minus strand of NZ_CP041360.1, from coordinate 260,727 downwards.
CAATATCTTCAACTACAATCAGGTCTCGACCAGTTACCGATTCGGTTAGCCCCAGTATTTCTTTAAGCTGCCCGGTCGACTCGGTTCCTTTGTAGGAAGAAACCCGAAGGAACGTGATTTCACAGGGAATCGTTAATTTTTTTGCCAAATCAGCCGCAAACAAAAAGGCTCCATTCAGCACAACCACGATCAGTGGTGTTTTACCAGCATACGTCTGGTTGATTTGTTCGGCCAGCTCCTGAACGCGCGTTTGAATGGCTTCGGCAGTAATAAACGGGACGAACGTTTTGTCTTTTACAGTTATCATATCAGCGTCTGTGGGGCGGCAAAGATACGCTGATACGAAGGTCGCTGACAAAAAAACGGCGGAAAAATAACATTTGGCAAACGCACAGCCCATGGATTACGTTGATATACTAACGAATTAATTTTGACGAAATGAAGAAACTTGTGTTGACGATATGGTTGATGGGCATCGCGCTGATAGCGCAGGCTCAACTCTATGACCCGTCGGCGTTTGATAAGGTCTATGATGGTCTGCTTAAGCACCCCGGTGTTCAGATTGAGTCGGCGGAGGCTATCAACCAGATGTATAATTATAAGTTCTACGAGGCCGATAAGGAGTTTCGGTGGCTGCGGGTGCGGTATCCGAAACATCCCATGCCCACCTTCCTGATGGGATTGGCCGAATGGTGGAAAATTGTACCTAATACAGATGAAACTGGCTACGATGACCAGTGCCTGATGTACATGGATTCTACGATTACATTGGCCGAAGAACTTTATGACAAGAGCGAGAATAAACTCGAACCTTCGTTTTTTCTTGCGGCTGCCTATGCCTTCAAAAGCCGACTTTACTCGGAGCGTAAAAAATGGGCAAAGGCCACATTTGCAGGTAAAAATGCACTGAAGTACTTCGAAAAATGCAAGGGAAATGCCGATTTCAGTCCTGAACTGTTATTCGGCGATGGGATGTATAATTACTATGCTCAGTGGATTCCCGAAAATTACCCGCTCTTAAAGCCGATTCTGCTATTTTTTCCGAAAGGAAACAAAGTGAGTGGCATCAAAGAGTTGGAGAAAACGGCAAATACAGCTTTCTACACCCGCGTTGAGGCTCGCTATTTCCTGGTTCAGATTTACAGTATGGAGAATCAGTACGACAAGGCGTACCAGATGTCGAAGTACATGAACGAGCAGTATCCTGATAATCCATTTTTTGAGCGATACTTCGCCCGGTCAGCCTTTGTAACAGGCCGTACGAACGAAGCGGAACGGGTATCTAAAGATATTCTTGAAAAAATTAGCCGCACACAATCGGGTTACGAAGCGGTAAGCGGTCGAACAGCAGCCTATATTCTGGCTTACATTAACGCCATATTTTATAAGAATATACCCGAAGCCAAAAAATATTACCAGCAAGCTGTCGATTTCTCTAAACAGACAAATGCAACGACGTCGGGCTATTATTTATCGTCAGTCATCGGGCTGGCCAAAATTGCGACCGAAGAGAAAGACTACGACCTTGCTCAGACATACTTTAAAGAAGTAATCGACAAGGCGGAACGTAAATCCAGTCAATATAAGGAAGCAAAAAAAGCGCTGGACGACGCGAAGAAGTCGAGACGGGAAGAGCGCAGGAAGCGGAATTAACGTTAAACTTTTTGCTGTTGTATCCTTCGTTCTCGCTTGGCTACGCCGAGTGATGTATATTCATTCAAGGGCCTCTGGCCCGTGTTTAGTAATTAGCAATTCTCCGGCCAGAGGCCGTTAAAAATATACCACTCACTCGGCGTAGCCAAGCGAGAACGGGGAGACTTTCTGAGCGTATTGCATCCCTTTAACCAACAGAAAGCCCGACCAGTTATCCTGGTCGGGCTTTCTGTTGCTAATTTAGTTTATCCCTGAACGTTATCCGAAGTCAGTTTCGCACCCAGGTACTCGCGGTTCATACGGGCAATGTGATCCAGCGAAATGGATTTGGGGCACTCAACCGAACAGGCACCGGTGAACGAACAGGCACCGAACCCTTCGGCATCCATTTGCGCGACCATACGCTCAGCCCGCTCCTTATGCTCCGACTGCCCCTGTGGCAGAATAGCCAATTGCGACACTTTTGCCGAAACGAACAGCATAGCCGACGCATTTTTACAGGCGGCTACACAGGCACCACAACCAATACAGGCAGCAGCATCCATTGCCTCATCGGCAATGCTACGGGGAATCAGAATTTCGTTGGCGTCGGGAGCCGAACCGGTGTTAACCGATACGTATCCACCGGCCTGGATGATCCGGTCGAAGGCCAGCCGATCAACCATAAGGTCTTTGATGACCGGGAAAGCGCGTGCCCGCCAGGGTTCAACCACAATTGTATCGCCATCATTGAATGAACGCATGTGTAACTGGCAGGTTGTAGCCCCCGTTTGCGGACCGTGTGGCCGTCCGTTGATGTACATCGAACAGGTACCACAGATACCTTCCCGACAGTCGTGGTCGAAGGTAACGGGGTCTTCTCCTTTCCGGGTCAGGGAGTCGTTCAGTACGTCGAACATCTCCAGAAAGGACATATCTTCCGATACGTTATCCAAATGATACTCAACCAGCTTGCCCGCTGTATTATTATTTTTCTGTCTCCAGACTTTTAGGTTAATTTTCATCTTTGACGGATTTACGGTTTACGGTATTCGGGTTATGGTAGGTAGGCTGGCGAAAGCACCTCTTGCGTCAGCCTACCTACCATAACCCGAATACCGTAAACCCATCACTTTATTTATAACTCCGCTGTGTCAATTTTACATTCTCAAATACCAGTGGTTCCTTATTGAGTAACTCGGGCTTACCTTCACCCTGATACTCCCAGCCAGCCACGTAGGCATAGTTAGCGTCATCGCGAAGGGCTTCACCATCGGGGGTCTGGTATTCCTCTCGGAAGTGACCACCGCAGGATTCATTGCGATTCAGGGCATCGTCAACCATGAGTTCACCTAGCTCAATGAAATCGGCTACGCGACCGGCCTGCTCCAATGCCTGATTCATTTCGTCAGCATCGCCCAGTACTTTCGCATTCGACCAGAACTCCTTCTTCAGGGCCTGAATCTTCTGCTTGGCGAGTTGTAGACCTTCTGCCGTACGCGACATACCACAGTATTCCCACATGATATGACCCAGTTCTTTGTGCAGATCATCAACCGGCCGTGTCCCTTTAATGGCAAGGAGTTTACTGATTTGAGCGGTAATGTTTTTCTCGGCCTCCTTAAATACGGGAGAATCAACCGGCAGTTTATCGGCTGGGCCAATCGTTGCCAGGTAGTCACCCACCGTGTAGGGGATAACGAAATAACCATCAGCCAGCCCCTGCATCAGCGCCGATGCCCCTAAGCGGTTCGCGCCGTGATCGGAGAAGTTCGCTTCGCCAAGTGCGTACAGACCGGGAACCGTAGTCATCAGGTTGTAATCGACCCACAAACCGCCCATTGTGTAGTGAACGGCAGGATAGATCATCATCGGCGTTTCGTACGGATTTTCGCCAGTGATTTTTTCGTACATCTCGAAGAGGTTACCGTATTTGGCCTCAATCGTTTTCTGACCATCGCGTTTGATTGCGTCGGCAAAGTCCAGATAAACAGCCAGTCCGGTTTTACTAACACCCCGGCCTTCGTCGCACATGTTTTTGGCGTTCCGCGAGGCTACGTCGCGGGGTACAAGGTTACCAAATGATGGGTAACGACGTTCCAGGAAGTAATCACGCGCGTCTTCGGGCAGATCGGTTGGCTTTAACTGACCTTTCTGAATCTTCTGAGCGTCTTCTTTCGATTTTGGCGCCCAAACCCGTCCATCGTTCCGCAGCGACTCCGACATCAGCGTCAGTTTCGACTGGTAATGGCCCGATACCGGAATACAGGTTGGGTGAATCTGTGTAAAGCACGGGTTACCGAAAACAGCACCCTTTTTGTGTGCCCGCCAGGCTGCCGTAACATTACAGCCCATTGCATTGGTCGATAGGTAGAATACATTGCCATAGCCGCCTGTACAAAGCAGTACTGCATGGGCTGAATGCGATTCGATTTTCCCGGTAATCAGGTTCCGAACAACAATACCACGCGCTTTGCCACCCTCAACCACGAGGTCGAGCATTTCGGTACGTGTGTATAATTTCACTTTCCCGTTAGCCACCTGACGGCTCAGTGCCGAATAAGCACCAAGCAGCAATTGCTGGCCGGTTTGGCCACGGGCGTAGAACGTACGCGATACCTGCGAGCCACCAAACGAGCGGTTAGCCAGTGTACCGCCGTACTCCCGGGCAAACGGAACGCCCTGAGCTACGCATTGGTCAATAATGTTCACGCTGACTTCTGCCAGCCGATGAACGTTACCTTCGCGGGCGCGATAGTCACCACCTTTAATGGTATCATAGAACAAACGGAACACGCTGTCGCCGTCGTTCTGGTAGTTTTTAGCGGCATTGATACCTCCTTGCGCAGCAATCGAGTGCGCCCGGCGAGGGCTGTCCTGAAAGCAAAACGCCTTCACGTTATAGCCCAGTTCTGCCAATGACGCAGCCGCCGATGCACCGGCCAGGCCAGTACCCACTACAATAATATCGTATTTACGTTTGTTGGCTGGGTTAACCAGTTTCAACGCAAACTTATGCCGTGCCCATTTCTCGGCTAAAGGACCTTCGGGGATTTTAGATTCCAGTTTCATATTTAAAGAGCGAAAGAGCGAAGGAGTGAAAGAGTGAAAGAATGCCTAATAAGCTTTTTTCCGCTCTTTCACTCTTTCACTCTTTAAATTATATGGTGAACCTGTAAATACACGTAAATTGGCATAGCCGCAAAGGCAGCCGGAATGATAATGGCAAAGAAATATTTACCCAGGAACTCAATGACGGGCGTATATTTTTTGTGCCGGATACCCAACGTTTGGAAACCGCTCTGGAAACCATGGGCCAGGTGATACCCAATGGCCACCATACAGATTACATACAGTATAACGTACCACAGTTCACCAAACGCAACCTGTACCACGGCATAGAGATCTTTGTATTGCTTACCATCGTACTCGGCCATAGGAACGGCACCGAAGTGCATCTCGTACCAGAACGTCCGCATGTGAATGATGATGAACAATAGCAGAATCGTACCCAGAATACCCATATTCCGGGACGACCAATCACTGTTTGCCTCTGGCTTGCTATAGGCATACTTGACGGGCCGCGACGCCTGATTGTGGCGCGTGAGCACAAAAGCCATGAGTGCATGTACCAAAATAGAGGTATACAGTAAATAGGAAACGGTCATGATAAGCGGATTGTGGGTCATGAAGTACGTATACTCATTGAAGGCCCGCCCGCCATCACCCTTAAATAGCTGTAAATTACCAGCCAGGTGAACAATTAAAAATGAACTTAAAAACAGCCCCGTCAACGACATTATGACCTTGCGGCCGAGGGAGCTGGACAGAGTTTGTGTTACCCAAGCCATACGGTGAACGACACGAAAATTTAGTGTAAACGATTGAAAAAAAGCCGCTTTAAACGGCGCATCAAAGCTAAAGCACAATCGCCATGGAAACAAGATTAAGCGCCTTTATCGGCGGTTTTATGACTTATTTACAGCTTGTATAAATTATCTTATTAAGCTGGTTTCGCAACAGTATGTAGTAGTCAATTGTTTGTTGGGTTGTTCGTTGCGCAAGAAAATAAATTAGCCGAGCGTCAGGTATGAGTTCACATCAGGCCAGACGCTCGGTAAAGCACTGAAAAATAAAAGATTAGTTATAAGCGCTGGATTACCTATTTGACCAATCCTAATAATCCCGCTATTTTCGCACCCTTCGACCGTTTTATCTGTCAACAGAATTTCATTATGAACGCATACGTATTTCCGGGTCAGGGTTCGCAGTTCCGTGGAATGGGACACGATCTCTATCAACACTCCGAAGCCGCCCGCCAATTGTTCGAGGAAGCCAATGACGTACTGGGCTATAGTCTGACCTCCATTATGTTTGAAGGCTCCGACGATGATCTTAAGCAAACCATTTATACGCAGCCCGCTGTTTTTTTGCATGGCGTAGTACTGGCACTTACCACGGATTCTTTCGCTCCCGAGATGGTAGCGGGTCACTCGCTCGGCGAGTTGTCGGCGCTTACAGCGGCTGGGGTACTCTCGTTTGCCGATGGTCTTCGGTTAGCGTCCGTCCGGGCAACGGCCATGCAACGTGCTTGTGAATTGGTCCCATCCACTATGGCAGCCGTGCTGGGTTTGGCCGATAAGGTCATTGAGGACGTATGTGCGGGCATCACAGAAGAGATTGTTGTTCCGGCCAATTACAACTGCCCAGGCCAGGTTGTTATTTCGGGCAGCTTGGCCGGGATTCAACTGGCCGAAGAGCGACTAAAAGCTGCCGGGGCTAAACGCGTGGTGCCGCTGGCGGTAAGTGGTGCTTTCCACTCCCCATTTATGGAACCCGCCCGAACGGAGTTTGCCGAAGCCGTCCAGAACATGCCGTTTAATGCCCCCCGCTGTCCGGTTTATCAGAACGTAAACGCCCAGCCCACCACCAGCCCTCAGCAAATCAAAGAAAACCTGATTGCCCAGCTCACATCGCCCGTACGCTGGACACAATCTGTAGAGCGCATGGTTGCCGATGGAGCCACTGCCTTTTTTGAGTGCGGCCCTGGTAAAGTGCTACAGGGATTAAGTAAAAAAATTAGCCCTGCTACGCCGGTTGCGAGTATTTGAGCAACTAATAGCCCTTTGTAAATCAGCGGGTAAGGGATTTATTCGAACAAAAAAACTACTTTTTTTAACCCACTATTTGTTTTTAACGCCCTTCATCGGTTATCTTTGCACTCGCAATTGCAAAACAGCCCGATAGTATAAGGGTAGTACGACAGATTTTGGTTCTGTTTGTGGAGGTTCGAATCCTTCTCGGGCTACACAAAAAAGCCGCTAGATTCACATCTAGCGGCTTTTTTGTGCTTAATTCTGTTGATTTCCTAATGCTTTTATAAGCTATCCTGCACCTTATTGAACCGGTCTACTTACTACGTCTTTTACTTTCTATGTAAATAACTACCTGCGCTTAAATCAGCGTTGAAGCGGTAGGCTAACAGCTTACCACGTTCCGTATGGGAACGCGGCTAAATTAAATAAAGCGTTTTTGTCTGGTTGGTGTTGTATAGGAAACCCCACGAGTATGGCACACGAGGAAAAGAAGAACAAGAATATCAAGAAAGTAGCCACGAAAGCGCCCAAGGTGCATGGTGCGCCCAAAGTTCCCAAGTACGAACAGAACGAAGCGGGTATAATGCCCCCAGGGTTAACCCCCAAGGTCAAGAAATAAGCGAAAACCGCGCGTTATAGCGATCACGCCCAGTAGTCGTACTGCATATAACGCGCGGTTTCGGTAGCCTCTGCCGGACCATGCAATTTGCTAACTACATACAACGACGCGTCGATACCGGCCGAAATCCCCGCCGAGGTGATGATCTTTCCGTTATCCACCCAGCGTTCAGTGGGTCGTAGCTCCGTTTTAGGGGCCGCTTCACGCATGCCGTCCAGGGCCTTGTAGTGCGTTGTGGCAGCCAGACCATCCAGCAGACCCGCTTTCCCCAGAATAAATGCCCCTGTACAAACCGACAGGACCAGTTCGGCTTTTTCGGACTGCCGCTTCACCCAGGCCAGCACGACCGGGTTGTTCATCTCCCGTCGGGAGCCGTAGCGCGTACCATCGGGATGAATGCCACCGCCACCCGGCACCACCAATACGTCGGCCTGCGGGTGATCATTGAGCAGATAAGTTGGTGTAATGCACAGGCCGTTACGGGCATAAACCGGCCCGCGTTCGGCTACCGTGAACACGCGAAACGGCGGCTCCGAAAAACGCGTTTGCCCACTCTGCCGACCCGTTACCCCGAACACCTCGAATGGCCCGGCAAAGTCGAGCACTTCAATTTCATCAAATAATAAGATCCCTACCGAACGTGCCATTGGCTTGCATTTCCTGCGTTTAGTTCCAGAAATAAGATTAAGCGCCTAAGATAGCTGCTTCTGGGTTACTGTTGCGGAGCCAATTCACTTAACGATTCAATGAGCGGTAGCCGAACGGTAAATCGGCCTTCTCCTTCAATAATATCCGGAGGAAGCTGATCAAGCTTTTGGTATTGGGCAAGAATGGTTGATAGCCCTACTCCATTTGACAATACGGGTGTACGCTTACGCTGAAGATTATTACTCACCACTAAATACCCGGCATCATCCGTAACAATGTTGATCCGTAAAGGCTCATTGGCCAGCACGATGTTGTGCTTCACGGCATTCTCAACCAATAGCTGAAGGGTAAACGGAGGCAGAAGTTTAGCCTGGTAAGCAGGATTGACCTGGACCGTTAGCGTTAACCCACTACCATGACGGGTTTTAAGCAGATGGTAATACGACTCAATAAAGTCGAGTTCGCTGGCTAGTGTCGTGAGCGCCTGGTTACTCGTTCGTAGAAGGTAGCGATAAACCTGACTAAGCTGATCCACAAAATGACTGGCCCTCCCCTGATCGTCGTCGATTAAGGCAGATAACGAGTTTAGGCTGTTGAACAGAAAGTGTGGGTTGACCTGAGCCTGCAAAGCACGAAGCTGAACATTGGTTTTTTCCTGCTCTAATCGCTGCATTGCCAGTTCAGCCTCCAGGCGCTCCTGTTTAATTTGTTCGGCTAGCTGCGTTTGTTCTACCGCCTTTGTAACGGCCACATATCGTTGGTAGAATACCAGGCAAAGCGAAAAGCTGAGTAATTCAAGGATACGCTCTCCCCACAGTAGCTGCCTTTGCAGGTCGATCGACACCACATTGTCCGGGAAAGGCCATCGATGCAGCAAAGCGTATACCAACACATTCAACTCACTGAGCAGCATAAAAACACTGCCCATAATAAATGTCTTTCCGATGGCATCCTTTCGTCTGGCAGCGATACCTATACCCATCACACTGATTCCGATCATCAGGCACCAGTACACTCCTGAAACGATATGGCCTGCCACGGACCGATACCAATTTTCATCTGACAACGAAAATAGCCCTACATTGATCAGCATGCAGATTGTCAAACCAACTTGTCCCCAGCGCCACCTTCTTTGGGCTAAAGATGACCAGTTGGCCCCGTTAAAGAGCAGGTAGATCAACTCCAGAAAAATGATTTTTATAAGTCCTCGGTGGAGACTATGAATAATCAAATAGCCCGCTTTAGGTAAGGGAACGGTTTCGGCAAATAAGGCAAAGTAGATCGACTGGGCAAACGAGATAAGCACCAGCAACGTAAATAGGCCATCAATCCAGCTTGGTGAAAAACTCCATCGAACGGCGTTTAGTAGCCAGATGGCACTAACGGCCCCAAAATAGAAAAATAGGACTTCCTCGCCAGACATACGACAACGAAAGAGATTATTCTTATTTCTACGAATATACACATACTCGACAAGACTGACAGCGTTACAATTGGATAAATAAGCCAATCCGTATGCCCCATCAGTCCAACCTATAGCGGAATTCGGATTTCGACACGGGTGCCGGTTAATGGTGCTACTTTATCAATAATGGTTAGTGTAGCTTCTTTTCCCAGTTGTTGGTTAAAAGCCTCAAAGGTGTCTTTCGTGATGGATTCTCCCCGAGAGGTATGTCCTTCTTTTTTTAGACTGTTCCTTCGTCCCACGCCATTATCATCAATAACGCAAAGCAGTGTATCGGCCTGTTTTTCAACCTGAATCAGCAGTAATTTATCGCCCTTTTTGGGCATCAATCCATGCCATATGGCATTTTCAACAAAAGGCTGGAACAACATAGGTGGCAACAGCGTGTCATACAGCACCTCATCATCGGCGATAACGAATTGGTAACTGAACTCCTGATTGAACCGCATAGCCTCCAGTTCAACATACATTTGTAGGGTTTCAATAACCCGCTCCAGTTTCATTAGCTGATAATTGGAATTATCTAAAATCTTCCTGACCAGTTTGGAAAATTTCGACAGGTACTTAACCCCTTCAATCGGTTTGTTCGTGATAATAAAGTTCTGAATTGAATTGAGCGAGTTGAATATAAAATGCGGATTCATCTGGCTTTGGAGGGCTTTCAGTTTCCACTCGCTGATTTGTAAAGCCGTTTTGTGCTTTTCATTCAGGAAACGGATTCTGAACTGAACGGCTGCCAGTATAGCGCTGCCAATAGCCAGCACAACCAGGACTCGAAACCACCAGGTTTTCCAGAATGGAGGAGTGATCACAAAGGTGAATGCTGCCTCTTTTCGGCTTTCTATACCATCTGCGTTGATGGCCTTTACGTGCAGCGTATACGTGTTAGGTGCCAGGTTGTTAAAATTAATACTGTTCTGATTCGAAAATGCGGACCAACTGGCTTCTGGCAATCCATCGAGCTTGTACGTATACCGGATACCGGCAGGATCGCTCAAACTGATCCCAACAAATTGAAAATTGAGGGCATTCTGGTAATACGGCAACACCGCATCAGCCGCAACAGTCTGCCCCTGGGTTGATGACTCATGTGTGTTTTGTAAACGCTGGGCCGAAACAATATGAACCGGCGGGCTAATTGTGTTCGTCGGAATGGCTCGTATAACAAACCGCATGGCTCCTTTTGAGGTGCCCGCCCAAATATTACCGACATCGTCTTTCAGAAAAGATACCACCTGCCAGGTATTGTCCAGAATGCCACTATTCCGGTTAAAGATTCGGGACACATATTGTCCTTTCTCTTTTGGTCGCTTCAGATCAATACGCATAATGCCACCAAAAGACCCTACCCATAGTTGTCCTTCGTTGTCAAATTCCATATCGAGTACGCTGTCGTTCTGGAGGCCCTGGCGCATGGAGATAGTTTCGACCGAAACTATAGCCCCCTTGTCATCCACCCGGATTTTTCGGATCCCCTTCCCAATGGTTCCCACCCAGATAGCGCCCGCTGCATCTGCTTTGATGGATTGAATGAATACGTTTTCTGTATTCGTCTTTTTAGACAGGTCTGTCCATCGTTTACCGTCAAATAGCCGTAAACCGTACGTACCTATCCATAAACGGCTTTGTTTGTCCTGATACAGCGCCAGAATATCATCCACTGCCATAGCGGGTGGTGGCGTATAGGTTATCCACTGGTCCTGTTGAAAGCGGAAGAGTTTCTCTCGATTACCCATCCAAATGGCGTCGTGTAGGGTATCTTCAAGAAAAGCGGAACAGAATTTACCCGTGGCCGTTAGTTTCCCGATTCGGCCAGCGCTGATTTTATAAACGCCATCGACATCACAGGAAACCCATAAATTTCCGTTATGATCGAACTTTGTAAAATGGATGGGGAGGCCACTGGTTTTGGTTGCGTTAAAAGCGGGAAAAGGTTGAAAGAAGGTGCCACGTCGGTAAGCGGAAAAGGCCCCGTTGCTGCCACCAAAATAGATGACACCCTGTTTGTCTTTACCAAGCGAATAGATCTCATCGTTCAATAAACCATCTGCTTTGGTAAAAACATCTATAAACCGCTCTTTGCATTGAATTAATCCTTCGGGCGATGTAAGCCAGATCGTACCCTCAGCATCGGTACAGATACCCAGGCATTTATCACTGGGCAGGTAATTTTTCGTGTTTAGGATCGTGACGTTACCTTTATCAATACAAATAGCACCCTGGTTGGTAGCTAGCCACAACCGATGTCGCTTATCCGTCAATATGTTAAAGACGCGTAGGTTAGCGGGCAGTATCTCCGAATAGATCGGGTGAACCGTTCCCGATTTGTAGTCAAGTACACCTTGCTCATAAGTCCCGATCAACATCTGCTCGCCTACTCGTACAAGGCATCGAGCTTCAACCGGTTGGCCGCTGGGGTAGTTTATTTCGACAAACCGGTTTTTATCGAACAGAAAAAGATGGTCTGTATTACTAACCAGCAACTGCCCCGAAGGCGTCTGGCAGACACCCCAAAGGTGCCTAACGGGTTGGTTATGCACATCGAGTTGGTAGAGCCTGGGAACTGCGTCGGGGTTGTCGAACACCAGTAAGCCCTGATCACTGGTAGCCCAGATACGTCCATCCCTGGTTTGTGTAATCGTGTAGACGCGTTCAATTGGTATGTTTCCAACAGTCGTTATGGTTCGAAAACGCCCCTGTTTCCAGCTGTTAATGCCGTTGAAAGTGCCAATCCAGATAGTTTGATCTTTAGCCTGATAAAGACTTATAGCCTGGTTATTGACTAACCCATTGTTAACGGTGAAATTTTTGAACGTCGTCCCATCAAAGCGCCCCACGCCCCCATATGTACCTACCCACAAGTAGCCATCGTGATCCTGAAGTGCGGTAAAACAATACGAGGAAGGAAGCCCATCATTCGCCGAAAACTGCCGACAGATAAACGGCTGACCTATTACATAGACGACAGCAAAGAGGTTAATAGAAACCAGTAGTAAGGTTTTAAGCAACGTACAGTTCAGTATGTCTGAGTTAATAGGGTAGCACTTATGAAAGTTACCTTCTTGTAAGCAGGTCAACAAAAAAACCTTTTTTCGGCCTAGAAAACAACCACCAATATACTTCAGGTAAAACAAATTCCAGATGCATCCTATCCCGGAAAGAATACGCTGCTACTGGCACGTTTAACCCGCTCTGCGGCATCGGTATGGCCTAGAGATACCGGGCGTTCAAGCAGACCAACGATCCGACTTACTAACGGGAATAGTATACGCTGTGCCAGGATAAGAAGCGGTTATGTGTTGGGAAATTTCTGAATGCGGGGTAGCTAATTACGCATAAAACAGACTAACGCAAAAAACACAAAATCATCATCTTACGACCTAATATTCATCATATTACAACTAGAACGGTCCTTTTACTTTTGGTTGTATAAACCAGATCCAAAGGCCATGAAACCAAACCTAGGTAATGTAGATATTGTACTCCGTCTTGTTGTGGGCGTGAGTCTGATGATTATCCTGTTTGTTAAGGAGATAACGTTTCCGCTTAACTGGCTGCTGATATGCTTATCCTTTGTTCTATTAATAACAGGCATATCGGGTTCCTGTCCGCTTTACCGTATACTGGATATCAGTACACGCCTGCATCGCAAAGAAAACAGGCTAGACCGCTAACGAACCCTCCTTCCGTGATAGACGACAAAGTTGTTTGTTAAAGCGACCCACTGACTACTAACTCGGGCATGATTCAAGAGCCTGAATTAGTAGTCAGTGGGTAGGCAATGAGCTGCTAACAACTGATGGGACGAAAGCCACCGACGGCGCGATATAGGGAGAATTGCCCCTGATTGCAGGTATACCAAACCCCCTTTATCCGTATTCGTTCGCTCTATTCGCCTTATGTACTGTAGGTTAACGATGCAATTGCGGTGCAGTCGAATAAAACAATCGTCCGGCAATCTGTCCATGTAATATTTCAAGGTACGTGGCATGAGCATCCGTTGCCCATTCTGCCAGTGGAGCCAGCAATAATTACTGATCGCTTGCAGGAACATCAGATCTGCAACCGGAAAATCAAGTTTACCACGTTTACGAATGTATACTTTGAGAGCTTTCGCTGGCAGAGGAAGTCGAAGAGGATTAAGGTTAGTGTTCATATCGGGTGTACTATAGTGTCGATCCCATGCCTGCGTAGACAATCATAGCCATTGCAGATACAGCGGCATAAACAGTTGATTCACAAACGCTCTGCTAGGAGCGCCAACAAATGTGTTAATGAATCGACGGAAGCAGTATGATTTGAATTAAGTGCATAGCCAATATTGGTCAATATTTAATTTATAGCGACCTATATATTATTTATATAAACATAATTAAATCCTATTTTCAGTATTACATAGGCTCGTTACCTTAGTTCATAAATTACTGCCGAGACTTCAAATAAATATTTTGTTGTTTTTCATATATATAAAACCAAAAAGCTATACTTTGTTTAACTTTTAATACCTTATTATTGGATAAAAGTTAAACAAAGTATAGCTTTGACTAGCAAGACGCTCTATACGTGAACGTATACCTTATAAGCTAAATTTATTGATAGTCTTCCAACGTAGTTTTTATAGACCCTTTGGGCATCCTGGACTCTATATACGCTGGTTATTTACACAATAGCGCCAAAAGAATCTGCTTGGAGCAACACGTTACATTACCTAAAAAAACCGTTTGTAGCCAAGTGAACCATCGTTAGTGAGTACGATCAATCATGCTGTGATAATTACGTTTAATTCATTCTCCTTAGCGTTTATGAGAACCCTACTTATCATTGAAGACAATACCGATATCCGTGAGGGTACAGTTGAACTATTAGAACTAGCGGGCTTCCGGGTGTTATCGGCCCCTGAAGGAAATACGGGCCTGGAATTGATTCACAAATGTAAGCCGGACCTGGTTTTTTGTGATGTATTGATGCCAGGCCTAAGTGGATACGATGTATTAACCAGCATACGAAGAACGGTTGAATTTCAGGATCTTCCGTTCTATTTTATCTCAGCACTGGCTGAGCCAATTGACGAGCGAAGAGGGCTGGAATTAGGCGCAATGGGCTACCTAAAAAAACCGTATACAGAAGACGATCTGCTGAACAGCATTAACAGAGAGTTTTCGTCCCCTGGTCAACACACATAAAATAGACTGTCTAAATCCTGATTAATAGCTCATCAGATTATCACCGTTACAGTCCAGTAACAATTCGGGAATATACGTTATTAGCAGAGTTGCTGTCATAGTTGTTTGCTCCATCGTCCTGCACATTAACAATGATATTCGAAACACTACCCGAATTAGCTGTTGTGCGGGTTATGCTAAATCCTAATACAGCCTGACCACCCGCTCCGATCAACTGCCCACTATTAATACGCAAACTCAACTGGCGGTCTGCCACATTACTCGTAACTGTCCACTTCGTATTAGCCACTGTAACCGGATTATTGGACCCATCTGTCACATTGATGCTGGTGAGGGTATTATCAAACGAAACAGTATAACCAGCTGGTGCGGTCATGGTAATGACAATAGTACCCGCAGTAGTTGCTAATCCGCCCACTTCCCCAATCGTGACAATAAAGTTGCGGGTAGCATCAGGACCACTCACGTCAAAATTAGCCTGGGGCAAATCTACCGTGGGCGACAGATCGTGCTGCTGGGCTGTACCCAGGGTAATCACTTCGCTACGGAACTTCTTGAAATTGGCCTGTGGTAAGTCCTTGGCAATTGTGGCATCGTTGTAATAAACCGCATCTCCATTGTCAACAAGTAACTGAATTTGACTGGTTACCGTTAAATCAGACGGTACCTCTACAATCGCTTCAAAGCTTCCATCTACCGCCAGCGTAGCCAGGTTATCGGCCCGAAGCACCGGTGCATCCGTGGCTGCTCCCGTCCAGGTGTAGAGTCTGAAATCATCAGGCGGAGTATTCGAAGCACCACCTGATGATCCGGCGATGATCAGGTACTGATTAGCCGCATTTTTTCGAATCTCCCGGATGCCGCGACCACCCAGATCCAGCTCAATGGGGGCGCCAAAGGTAGCGGAACCCAGCGTTCCACCCGTAGACGCCAAAATACCAGCCAGATTTGTGATAGGAATGATCAACGCCTTTGGCCGGCCTGGCAAGGGTACCTGCGGGGCACGGAATCCGATATAAACGGTGCTACCATCGGGCGCAAATTCAGCCCCTTCAATGTTGTAGCCAGAAGAAGCTTTCGGGTCTGTAGCGGCATCGGCGCTGGCCTGTAAGCCGTAATAGTTTGCTCCTTTACCATGACTGTTGTTCACATCCCAGGCAATAATATCCTCCCGTAGGTAGTCGTAGCGGCTCACATAAGCCAGGGTCGTGTTAGCACCATTTAGGGTTACATCCGTAGCATACACCCGGTCGCGGTTCGGTCGTGCCCCTCCACCTGCTTTGTTACTCTGTGAGCCAAACCAGTAAATGCGGTTCCCCGCTATAGCCGATGCCTCAAGAGCTACTTCTCGAGGTACTGCACCTGCCAGATCAGTCAGATTTAGTGAAGAGCTATAATCAAATCCGGCCAGCGGCAAGCCTGAGTTCTGCCGATTGTAAAGTCGAAGAACCTGGTTTTCACTATCGCCCACCAGCATATAATCCGCATCGACACGGATAGCGGTAGAAGCATCACTAGCCCCCGTATGAAACCGTGTCAATGCGGGCGTAGTTGAAGCCGCCGAAGCGGCATAATTAAGTACATAAGAACCCGATGCGGTACTGCTACTAACGGTGAGGGTTATCGTGGTATAACCAATCCCATTGGGTGTGATTTTGAGATTCCGGCTGGCTCCTGTTCCGGTCAGATTCAGATTGGCATCGGTCACGACGCTGGCGTTGCTACTACTGGCGGTCACGGTCAGGTTAGTGGCGGCACTTAGGGTAAAATTTAGGCCAATCGTACTGGCTGGATCAGTGGGGTCATTCAGTACGCCACTTACAAAGGCAGGGCCGCTGCTGGATAAGTTGAGATAGGCCGAGTTAGTTGTGGCATGAATACTGACAGACCGATTAAGGGGAATAAAGTAACCACCAGGGTTGCCTACGTCGCCGGTAGTAGCCATGTAAGAATCCTGACTATCATTGACGACGGAGAGCTGCCAACCACCCGTATTCGTTTGACCCAATAAATTACGCTGTGGCCAGGCGCTTACAAACTGCGTACGGACCGTACCCGATGGATTGGCCCCCTGATCATTGAACGTAAGTCGGGCTACGAGATTAGTACTGGCATCGTAGATATTGATCTCATCGCTTCGGCCCAGATTCTGGCTGTTTTCTCCCACTACTTTGACGGATGCGGGAAGAAACCAGAACGATCGAAATTGCTCGGCGGTGGCATCGGTAATAATCACCGATTCGTTAGGCTGAACAACACCGAATGCGCTGACTCCAGTAAACGATCCGGGTTGCCGCGAGTTATCATCGAAACTCCAGCCAGTCAGGTCAATCGGCGCGTTACCCACATTCGTCAGTTCAACGAATTCTCCAACACCAGATCCCCCCTCATTAATTGATGCATACATGTATTCAGTAATCTGAATTAACCCTGCCGGGGTTGCACTAACCGAAAGTGAAAATGTAGCGGTAGCCGTTTGGCCCGTTGGATCACTGGCCACAACGGTCACCATCTGTACACTACTGGCCGTAGGTGTGCCATTAATGATCCGGGTGTTATTATTAGCCGACAGTCCATTGCCCACACCAGAGATAGCGTAGGTTAACGACTGACTTTCCGGATCTGTAAACGCCGGTACTGTAAAGCTGAACGCCGTACCAACCGTGGCAGTCTGATTCGCAATTGACGGGGCAACCGGTGGCTGATTGGTATTGATAGTAATGGTGAATGTACCGGTTGCAGAGAGTGAACCGGGATCTGTAACAACCACCGTTACGGTTGAAATACCCGTAGTTGTAGGCGTACCACTTATGAGTCGGGTAGCATTATCGACCGTTAAGTCGCCGGGTGCACCGGTAATTACATAGGTCAGTGATTGGCTTTCAGGATCAGTGAATGCCGGAATTGTATAGGTAAAGGGTACCCCAACATTCCCTACTTGATTGACAAGCACAGGAGCTGTAGGCGGCTGGTTACCTGCCCCTACAGTGGTGGTAACGGATTGAGCCGAGTTGTTGACTTCGTTGCTTTCAGAAACGGTGTTTAACGGATCAACCTGTGCGATACCACTTACGAGCGTGCCGGTTACGGTAGGTGTGACGCTAACCGTAAGGGTGGTACTCCCTCCCGCGCTTAGCGTACCGTTGGAAAATGTAACGATACCTCCTGACTCATTAGCCGTAAAGCCACTGGCTCCAACGGCGGTAATATAGGTAGCGCCCGATGCTGGCAAAGTAACCTGAGCGCTAATGCCTGAAGCACTGGCACTCCCTGGGTTACTAACAACTACAGAATAATCGAATGGCTGATTAACGATACCCGCGGCTGGCGCGGCAAGCGTTATGGTAAGATCGGGCTGGGGCGTTACCGGAGCAAAAGCTACCCCTCGAAAACTTGTGTTGGCTGGGGCAGTAGTTACTAACGAAACTGTTGCGTCTGAACCCGTATCCGTGACTTTTATCAGGCGGTTCGCCGTACTTTCGGTTGTTGTGGCATAAATCACGGGGCTGGCACCCGAGAAATCTACGGCAACACCAAAGGCTCCATTGGTGGAGGCAGCGCCTGTTCCAAATGTATACGCTAAGGACCATATGCTGCCGTTGAATGTCCACTTCTGGATTCCTCCTCCATTCGCTACTGTTCGGCCATCGGCAATGTAGCAAATCGTACCAGCAGGATTAAAATAAAAGCCTGCCGCATTCGATCCCGTACCCGTGTCGATAATCAATGAAATCGGTTGCCCCGCCGTGGTGGGCAACCCAGAACCAACCTGATAAATCCCTAGTGATGTGGATGTACCTGCACTTGATTGTGTTGAAAAGTAAAGTTTGCTGTTAAAAACAGCCACTGCACGCGTATTAACTTTGGCGTTCTGGACGGTAGCGACCGTGCCCGTACCAAAATAATCGGTCCCATCATTGCCTCCTGCAGACCAGAAGTTCGTTAACCCATCCGAAGCAGCTCCTCGTATATTATTTGCCGAATGGAAGGTATTGCTCACTGCAACCCGGCTGAACGTACCTGCTGGATCAACTGTACCTATTGCCCGGTTAATGGTAGCGCTCGTTGAATTTGCCAGTTGCGTTGAGTTTGGCAGTGTTTGCGCATAACCCCCAAATACGAGTAAACGACCATCTGGCGAACGGGCCAGGAGACCTTCCGAAGCAGCACTTCCACTTATAATGAGTGCGTCACCGCCAGACGATGAGACCGTAACCGTTGTACTTGCCGTTCCGGTAGGCGTAAACTCTCGAAGCACAATTGGATTACCTGTATTGACTAGCGAGCCCGTTCCTGTACCCGCCTGAAGAACAACTAAATTTCCGGGCGTATACTGAGCGAAACCCTGTTGTATAAACAGTAATCCCCCGCCAATTACAGGCGCTATTCGTGAAAATAATAGCTGCCCAATTTGCTTGATTCCAGGTATAGCTCGCGTCATAATAGGCTGAATGTTAAGATTGTGGATGATATTTTAGTAAAGCATAAGTAGGCACTGCGCTACTTTCCCGGGCTATATGAATTCCTGTTTAGGCTAAAGGCTGCATTACTTCGGGCCAATTAATTTTACCCTCAGATCAACTTTTCACATAAACAGTCTGGCTTGTGGCAGTTACGATCAACCTAAAATCCGTTTGAATAACCAGTAACGGTATGCACCATACTGAAATTGATCTACAAAGGTGAGTGCATTAATCAAGGAGATACAATGACGAGCGTCAACGTCATCCACTAACAACAATCAATACACGCGCTGGAAACCCTCAAGCTTAACCAGAATGGAGAACAGGAATGGCAGAAATCATTCCTGAAATCAGCAGCCGCCAATTCGGGTAGCCTAGCCAGTATTACGGCAGCTATCAACTTATCTTTTAACACCAGGCTCCATTTAGTTGAAGCGAACATCCTTCGACACAGCAGGCCAGGAATCGGTTCGAAATGGGCTGGCCGGAAAACCTTCCGAATTAAACAGATTAGCCTCGTCGGGGGCATCTGTCCAGGCATAGCGTACCGCAACGGGTTTCTGAACAGACGGGTGCGATACAATGACACGGTTGCCATTGATTTCAGCTTTGGCATAATGAAAAACTTTGTCCTCCCCCGCAATTTCAAAGCCTTTCAAGTATCCGTATTTATCTTTCACCATCAACCCATTAGCCGTGTGTTTGAACGTAACAATAGCTTTTCCGGCATCAAAGCTGGCCGACTCGTAAAGCGGTGAGCTATAATTTATGTCTTGACCATAATCAAGTTTTAAGGCATTTACCGCCAACCGATGGCCTACATCCTGCTTATTTGTTGGGTGGATATCCTTTGGATTGCCAATATCGGTCGTAACGGCCATTCCCGTTTTGGGCAGGCTTAAGGTCATGGTTTGGGCCTCGCGAAGTTCGGCCCAGCCGCTGCCCTGATTGCTGCTTTGATTACCGCCATAGCTGGATAGCTGAACGAAGTAAAAAGAGAAATCCGGGTTTCGTCCATCTGGATTCCACTTCTTACGCCAGTCGGTAATCAGCAGCGGAAACGTTTGCCGGTACTGATACGCACGTCCGGCATTACTTTCGCCCTGGTACCAAAGCACACCTCGTATGGCAAATGGGATTAACGGAGCAATCATGGCGTTGTAGATACTGATACCTACGTTGTTCATGAAGCGGGTGTATTCATGCTTTTCAGCGAAAGCAGGCATAAGCTGCCAATCGCCCCCCAGGCTGACCTGCTGGGCTGCACTCTTTACATAGAGATCGGTTGCTGAGCCCATCAACCCAAGCCCATACCAGGCCGGCTTCACCATATTGCCAAACTTAATAACGATCCGGTTGGGGCCAGCCTTCCAGGTATTGGCGGGTATATCAATCTTTCGTACACCGGTCAACACACCTTCCGCAATCCGGGTACCATTTATATAAATTTCATTGGGACTGTCATTTTCAGCCAATGCCAACGTCGTTGGCACGCCAGCCATATCATCCGGAATGTCGACAAGTTTGGCCATGTAGCCTTGTCCACGGAACCCATGCATATCTTTCCAGTCCCACTGCCCAAACGGATCCGCCTTCTTCCATCTGGAAAAATCATAGCCCGTCGCCAGATAGTTCTGCTCGTCGGCGGCAGTTGGGTTTACTTTCCCCAGAAGCTGGAGTTGCAGTTTGGCATCAACAATACTATCAGCGGCCTGCCAGGTAGTTGGCATAGTATGGGCATACGACCGAAGTTCGTCATTGCTGAGCATACCTTCTTTACTGATCCAGCCCTCCACCTGCGACCCACCCCAGGATGAATGCAGAAGGCCAATAGGTATGTTCAATTTTTGGTATAACTCCCGGGCAAAGAAAAACCCGATGGCCGTAAAATCTCCGACGGTTTCGGACGAGCAAACTTTCCAATCGCCCGCTTTCAGGTCTGTTTGGGGCGTTAATGCCAATTCGTGGTCAACCCGAAAATGGCGAATTTGGGGATAGTTGGCATTTTTCTTTTCAGTGGGGAAATTAGTAGCCTGTTTCGTTGGCCATTCCATGTTAGACTGACCGGAGCAGAGCCACACCTCGCCAATCAGCACATCATTTACTTCAGCTTTCCCTGATTTTGCCGAAATGGCCAGTTTATGCGGCCCACCGGCTTCCAGCGGCAAAAATTTCACCAGCCATTTTCCATCGGCATCTGCTTTTCCCTGTTGAGTCTGGCCCGCCAGCGTTACCTGAACCGTTTCGCGTGGTTTACCCCAACCCCAGACCGGAATTGGTTGCTGACGTTGCAGTACGACATGGTCTGAGAATAGCCGGGCGAATCGGACCTGAGCGGCCGCTATTGAACTGATGAAAAGAAACGTAACGATGAGAAACCGCTTCATGGTTATTTTTTCGATGGTTAGACTACTTTATCTCCATAATCCGAAAGAAACGGTGCGGTGCTGCCTACTCAATTGAACCCAGAGCCGCAGAGGACACAGAGGTGTATAAAGTTCTGTGTTCTCTGCGGCTCTGGGTTCAATTAATTCTACGATTTTTTGGGCATGTCCCGGTTGCCGTTCCATACCTGGTGATCGATACTCAGAATGACGCCCTTCTTCTCCAGCGCCTTCTTGAGCTCGTCTGCATTTAAATTCTGTACAGCCTTCTTTTGTTTTACGGCCATAGCAGCGGCTATGCCTGCGCTGTTGCCCAATTGCATCCAGGTCGATTCGACTCGGAGCGAGCAAAAGCCTACGTGCGAAGCCGATATACATACCGGCACAAGCAGGTTAGTACACTCGGTGGCCTTGGGTGTGATGGCCCGATAGGAGATTTCGTAAGGCTGGCTGATTGGCTCCCAGATACGCCCTTCGTTCACAAACTGGGTTTTCGAAACAGCCACCCGTTGCACATGGTGACTATCAATCCAGTGAGAGCCTAAACAGATGGCATCGGGTTTTGTACGTTCCTGAAGAATATCTTTTTGGGTCTGTACATACGCCCCAACCATGCGCCGGGCCTCGCGAACGTAGAGGTAGTACGGGAAGTTTTCATTGTCTTTAAATTCATTCGCACTCAAGCCGTAGCCCGCCGTTTCGGTACGCAAGGTTTCCGGGACGGATGGATCGTTGGCCAAGTAGTACATCAGCCCGAGCGTCCAGGATTTATGGTCCTGGTAAATAGCCTCTCGTCGGGCGTAACTGGCCTCTGGATAATCCACATTCCCACCAAAATGTCCTAGTGAAATCACCGCCTTTTGTTTGTTGTTCGTCTCAAACTTGCCTTTTGGGTAGGTCCAGGAATATAGGTCAATAATATCAACCAGTTTCGTTTCCGGGTGATTTTTAAGCAAGCGGGTTAGTAAGACATAGCGCTCGGGTTTATACGAAGCGGGTTTGGGAAACGGTCGCCGGTCTGTGTTAGTCGACATCATCAACCGAAAATTGTAATTCATTACCCGGTCACTGGCCTGCCCTTCGGTTAAAGTAGCTCGTTCGACAAAACCCGGCAGTAGCTTACCGGCATCATCGTAAGGAGCGGCTTCAATGGGGGTATCAATGAAGCGCACGCCAGCCAGCGATTCGCCATACTGCTCCCGGCTCTCCCGGCCGTGGGTATGCGATACACCCACCCGAGCCAGTAAATCGCCTTCGTAGGTGGCATCAATGAAAACGTTCCCTGCTACGGACGTGCCGTTCGTCAATGCTATCGACTGAATGGCTGTTCCCTGTTTTTTGGCGGACTTAATAAAGGTGGTGTACATTACCTTCACCTTTGCCTCCTGTAGCAAATCGGTAAATACTTTCTCGGCCACATGCGACTCGAAATAGAACACCGGCCCATTTTTACCATAATGCTTACCCAGCCGTTCATAAAATTCCAGCGGTAATCCTGAGTACGTTTCCTCAATCATGTGTTCGGATTCGGAGGTGCCGATACCGCTGGTATTTAGCCCACCGACATGTTTGGTTTGTTCTATAAGCAACACACGTGCGCCTTCGCGAGCAGCAGCCACTGCAGCAATAACCCCTCCGGGAGTTCCTCCATACACGACTACATCGTAGGTTCCTGTTTGAGTCGGTATTTCTATCTGAAAAGCACTACAACAGGTGAGCAGTAAGCAAAAAAAGAAAATAGATTTCATCGTATTGTCTAAGATTAATAAATGGGAAGCATTTAGCTAATGGCTAATCATCCATTAGCTGGTGTGACCCCAACAGGGTCATACCAGCTAATAGGCAAGTCTGCACTTGCTTAAAAACCCGGATTTTGAGTTAGCGACGGATTGGCATCTCGCTCGAAGGTAGGTATGGGGAAAAGCAGGTATTTATCCGAAACCGTATAGCCTTGGGTTTGGGCAGCTGCCAGCAATTTCCCGGTACGCAGTAAATCCCATCGTCGGTGCCCTTCCCCGGCTAGTTCCCAGCTTCGTTCCTGCAAAATCGCATCACGGAACTGATCCTGCGTAAGCCCTGACAGATCCTGCGGACCCGTGGTATTGACGCCTTTCCTCGCCCGTGTTCGCACCTGATTAATAGCATTGTAGGCCTCAACGCCAGGACCAGCCAGTTCATTAAGGGCCTCTGCGTACATCAGTAGCACATCAGCATAGCGAATAACCAGGAAATTATTCCGGGCAGCCCCCGCACCACAGGCATTAGGGTCCCAGTACTTATCCAGGTGAGGCCCGGTTCGGGACATAACGACCGTGCCATTGGCAATTGTTTTCTGGGTAATGACAGCCACCTGCCTGCGGTAATCACCCGCCACAAACGAGTTTGCATAGCTATCCGTAACCTGAAGAGATCCACCCGTCAGGTTAATTGGATAGCTAAAATAAATGGCAAAATTTTCGGCCATTGAACTGCCATACTTTGGCTGAATACAGCTGAATTGGATCGAGAAGATATGCTCAGGGCCGTTTTCTTTTTCGGGCGTGAATACGTCCCGATAGTCTGCCACGAGACTGTAGGTTTTTGAATCAATGACCTCTTTCGCTTTCGTAGCCGCATTGGTCCAGTCTTTACGAGTCAGGTATACTTTGGCCAGGATTGACTTGGCGGCACCCAGGGTAGCGCGACCAACTTCGCTGGCTGCGGTGTAACTAACGGGCAGCACCTTCTCAGCATCCAGCAAATCCTGAATGATCTGCTGATAGACCTTATCGGCAGGATCACGGGGGATTTTGACATTCACAACATCGGTCGTCGTTTTCACCACTAGGGGAACATCGCCAAAAGCCCGAACCAGATTAAAATAATGCAGGGCCCGCAGAAATTTAGCTTCCCCAACAATCTGGTCACGGAGTTTGGTGTCCATCGCAATTTTTGGGACGTTTTCGATCACTCGATTCGACCGGTCGATGGCGACGTAGGAGTTGGTATAAAAGCTGTCAAAATAGTTTGTCGATGCCGTATATTTAAACTGATCGATTTCGTTGACGGCCGGATCGCCATCGGGCCGAACCAGGAGATCCTCTCCGCTCAAATCGCCAAGGACAATCATGGGTATCTGGTAAATAACCTTGGCCCGGTCATAGACCGCATTAATGGCCGTGGTTGCATCGGCGGCCGTAATAAATGAATTGGATTCGCTCAAAAAACTGATCGGCACTTCTTCCAGATTACTCTGGCAACTGCTGGCCACCAGCAGCCAGCTCAATAAGGATAGCAAATAGTTAGTTTTTTTCATGGCTGTTTATGCGATTATGCGCCTGACGCATAGGACTGACAAAGAATTAGCGACTTAGAACGTGATAGTACCCCCTATGGTGAAGGTGCGGGAAGGCGGGTAGGCATAGTTATCAATGCCGTAGGTCGTATTGCTGGTGAAGTTGGAGTTCACTTCCGGATCATAGCCCGTGTACTTGGTGAACGTGAGCAGGTTTTGGCCACTTACATAGACCCGGGCAGAGCGGATCGCTTTCGTTTTCAGTGGAAGCCGGTAACCCAGCGAGACGTTTTTAAGCCGCAGAAAGGAGCCGTTTTCAATCAGATACGAGCTATTCGTGAAATTCCACTGCCGGGCCGAGGGACGATTATTGGATGGTTTTTCCGTTTGCCAGTGATCGTCAATAAAGCTTTGAAGCGCCGTGGCGCCGGGATCAATCTCTGTAACACTGCGGGTATAATTGAAAATCTGATTTCCCTGCACACCCTGAAAGAAAATCGAAAGATCCAGCCCTTTAAACGAAACTGTATTCGTCAGGCCATAGATGAATTTAGGTAAGCCATTCCCAATGATGGCACGGTCAGTAGCGTTATTGAACACACCATCTCCGTTCACATCCTTGAAGCGAGGGGCTCCGCCTATATCGCCTGTTTGAGCCAGAGTACCAGCGGCCTTCACCGCGTCGGTCGATTGCCACACACCGTCAAAAACCCGTCCGTAGAAGGACCCAATAGGCTCGCCCACTTTTACAATCGTTTGCATACTCGTTCCCCCATCAGTGACCAGATACTGATCGGCATCGGCCAGGCGGGTTACTTTATTTCGGTTCGCCGAAATGTTTCCCGATGTTGTCCACTTGAATTTTCCGTCGACGTTTACCGATGTAATACCTAGTTCAACACCCTTATTTGTGAGACTACCTATATTACGGATTACGGTTGTGAAACCCGTAGTAGCAGGCAGATCAATCCCCAGGAGTAAATCAGTCGTTGTTTTTATGTAATAGTCAGCCGTTACCTGAATTCGGTTATTAAGTAGGCCCAGATCAAATCCCGCATCAAATTGCCCCGTTTTTTCCCAACGCAAATCAGGATTGCCAATGGTTTGTGCCTGAGTCGTTACCACTTCTGTATCTCCAAAGACGGAACGGGAAGTCAGGTAGGAAGGTAATGAACTGTACAGCCCAATCCCATCATTACCCGTTAAGCCATAACTTAATCGGAATTTCAGGTCACTGATCGCTTTACTGTTTTTCAGAAATGGCTCATCCGATACACGCCAGGCAAAAGCGCCGGAGGGGAAGAAACCATACTTGTTGTTAAGCCCAAATCGCGACGAGCCATCGAGTCGACCGGTCAGGGTGAATAAATAGCGATCCATGAACCGGTAATTAATCCGGCCTAAATAGGAGTTTAAGCCCCATTTTTGAACCGTAGTGGTGGGGGCGATCAGTACAGATCCCTGCCCCAGGCTATAAGCTCCCAAGGTATAGTTGGCAAAGTTCTGGGCTTCCTGATACGAGCGGTCTTCCCGATTAGACTGGAAGGTAATACCCGCCACAATGTCGAAGGCATGATTGGCATTCAGCGTTCGGTTGTAGGTTAACGTGTTCTCGTTCAGCAAATTTACATTGCTCGACGTACCATTAGAGCCATAGCCATTTACCGTATTAGCCGCCAGCGTTTGGGGCGTGTAGAAAACGTATCGTCGGGTATTGAGCAGATCGACACCTACGCTAACGCGGGCAGTTAAACCGGCCAATAATGTATACTCGCCAAACAGATTACCCAGCACCCGATCACTGAATAGCGCATTTGTAGAGGTTCGTAGTAAGGCAACCGGGTTGGCAATACTGGCCATACCCGAACCGGGACCAACGTTCAGTAATTGCCAATTGCCAGTAGCATCATATACTGGACTTGCCGGAGAAATGGTTCGGGCCGCCCCCACTGGGCTGCCGGTATAGCCGGTCTCGTTAATGCCATTGTTAATGCCGTGGCTTACTGTAAACGTAGTCCCAATTTTGAACCGGTTGCTCACAGTAGCGTCCAGATTGATCCGACCTGTGTACCGTTTATAATTATTGGTAATAATGATGCCATCCTGATTGAAATAATTTCCACTGATCAGATACCGAAGCTTATCCGTTCCACCCGAAAACGAGAGCTGGTAGTTCTGCATCGGGGCCTGTCGGTAAATTTCCTTCTGCCAATTGGTGCCGACCCCATATTCTGACGGTTTCTTAGGATAGGCCGTTGTATACCCGAATCGTTCAGCGAACCCCAGATTTCGGAGTTGTTCATTTTTGAGCGCGGTTTGCTCTTCAGCCGTGGCTAGCTCAAGCATTTTGGTGATGTTCGACACGCCATAATACGTATCAAAATTGACCGTCGATCGTCCTTCTTTACCCCGTCGGGTAGTGACCAGCACAACCCCGTTCGCTCCACGAGAACCGTAAATAGCGGTAGCCGATGCATCTTTCAGGACTTCGATGCTTTCAATATCGTTGGGGTTGATTGTTGAGAGCACATTCGGAAAATTGGATGACCCACTGGCCCCCTGCGCCGACGCAGGATTCGTTACGGGGAAACCATCAATCACGTAAAGCGGATCGTTGGAGGCTGAAATAGAATTGCCACCTCGTACCCGAATCGTGACGCCCCCGCCCGGCGCATTTGAGGAATTAGTAACCTGTACACCCGCTACCCGGCCTTGTAAAGCCTGGTTAAATGAGGAAATAGGTTGCGCCGTGAGTTCGGTTGAACCGATAGACGCTACGGAACCCGTTAAATCCCGCTTTCTGACGGCCCCATAGCCAATGACAACCACTTCGTTGAGGGCTTTTTCATCGGCCTTTAACTGAATAGTCAGAGTCGTTTGATTGCCTACCGCCACTTCCTGGCTTTGATACCCAACAAAGCTGAATACAAGCACTGCCGAATTATTGGGAACGGCCAGCCGAAATTCACCTTTACTATCCGTAACAGTACCCCGTTGTGTACCTTTCAATAGTACGCTAACACCCGGTAACACGTCTCCTTTCTCGTCGGATACGGTGCCCGCAATTGTCAGTTCAGCCGCCATAATGGGAATTTGGCCCATATCAGGCAAACTGGAACTGCTCGCTTCTTTGCGTAGCACGATATAATTGCCCGAAACCTGGTAGCTGATATTGAGCGGCTTCAGCAGTCGATCAAGAATGACATCAAGCCGATCGTTGGCAGCCCACACCGACACCTTATTCTCGGCATCAATCAGTTGCGGTACGTAGGTAAACTTTATTTTGGCGGCTTTCTCGATTCGATTCAGAACGGTTTTTAGCGGTTTATTCTCCACCTGAACGGATACCGTACGATTTAATAGCTCCTGGGCCATGCCATTCCGGGCTATGGTCAGGCTTGTAAAGACTACAGCCAGTATCAACTGTACACAGGTAATCTTCATGACATGGTAAAGGGAAAAGGGTGATTCCCAAGGTTTTTTCATACTTTTAAACTGGTTTTTGTTCAACAGATTCAGAAATGAAGGGCAAAAGCAATCCCGTCCCCATTTTTCAGGGTAATCGCAACGCCAGAAAAGGAACGGGAACAGTAAGAACGCCGGATTGCTGAGGTAGCTTTGGTCGCAACAAGGCCACCCTGGCGATCCGGTTTTTTAAATGCAGGTCAGGTTTTTCTCATATATAAGGGGTTAATGTGTTATTGCCAGGTAGCTAATTGATTATTAGTTGCACCCTTTCCCAGTGATAACTATCTGTGTTTCCCAAACTTCATAGGTTGCACCGATCGTTTGGCAAATCAGGTCCAACTTCCGGAAAAGAGGCTCATCGCCCAGTGGAGCCGTCAAATTGCACCGCTTTAGTGCCTCTGGATCATACTTGATTGTTACGCCGTAGGATTCCTCCAGGGTTTGAAACACATCCGTAACGGGCGTGTTGTCAAACACAAAATGCTGATTGTTCTCTGGCTTTTTAATCAACGCGGGCTCCTTAACCAGGCTTTTCGTTAGTCGCTCACTATCTTTCTCAAATAAGGCTTGTTGATTCGGTGTCAACAGTAGCATATGCGCAATCTTGCCCTTCTGTTGCTGAGCCTTTTGAAATGCTTTCATACTAAACACCGCCACTTTTCCGGTACGTACGGCAACAGTTACCTGATTCAGGTTTGCCAGCGTTTTCACGCGAAAGCTTGTACCAACGACCTGCGTTATTAACCCGTTTGCATAGACGAGAAACGGTTGCCTGGGATTTTTTACAACCTCAAAAAAGCCATCTCCCGTCAGGCTGACTTCGCGCTTTTGATCTGAAAACTTTTCCGGGTAGCTTAGTTTAGTCTGTGGCTCCAAAACAACCCGACTCCCATCTGCCAACTGAATAGATAATGGCTGGCGGGTCGTATTCATTTTCTCAATCCAGGCAACTGTCGATTCGCCAGGCGTAGCAATGTGCGTCCCTATGCTATTTGACGCACCCGGTTTCAGCATGAACCACCACCCAATGCCTAGCACTAAAGCAATTGAAGCCGCAGTCGCCAACCACTGCCATCGGAAGCCCAACTGATACTGGCGCGGTTCGTCAGCTAAAACGGTGTTTTCCTTTTCCTGAAGATGTTGGTCAATTATTGCCCACATCCGGTTTCCCTGCTCTACGCTAGGTATAACCTGCACCCGCGAAACCGCTTTCAGCAAGGCTCTGGCTGCTACAACTACAGGCTGCTTTTCAGGATAACGCGTCAGAAAATCAGACCAGAATAAATTGGTTTCAGAATCGGGCTGTTGCACCCATTCCCGAAAGAAATCATCCTGAGCAAGGTCCTCAGCCGTATAATCGGCATAGATAGGCATGAGATATAGGCAATAAAATCTACAAATAGTCTACTCCTACTAACAAGAGTAGCTAACCGGTGAAGTGTCCCCTCCAATTCGAAAAAATAGTTTACTTTTTTTAGGCTGACCGATCGGTTAAGCCAAAAGCATCTGTAGGCGATTTAGGTGCGACGAAATTGGGGAATAGTCCGAATCAGGAAGCACAGATACACCACAGGGCTATCAATAGTCGCCATACTATGCTGACTATTGATAGCCCTGTGGTGTATGTTATTCGTACTAAGTTGGTAATGTACACTCGTTACGAATAAACTAGAGTAGCTATTGGATTACTGCACTGGCTGACCGTTCTTAAACGTAGCCACGATCTTATCGCCATCCGCAAAATAGTAGGTTCCTTTGCCGTTAGGAATATTATTCTGGAACCATCCTACGTATTTATCGCCGTTTCGGTAGTAATACACACCATAGTCGGAACGGAGATTATCCCGAAAATTTCCTTTGTATTTCACTTTACCATCGGCGTAGTATTCTGTCCCTTCGCCGTGTTTATCGCCCTCTTCAAACTCGCCTGCGTAGCGTTCGAGGGTTGGGTAAACAAATACCCCTGTCCCATCCTGGCAATCACCTGACACACAACCTACTGTTACCCGGTTACCAGCCCGGCGGACGGGTGCAGCAGGTGCCACTACGGGGCGAGATGATGCGGCCAAACTGGTATTGGTACTCATTGGCTTGGGAGCCATAGCGGTTGGCGTTTTCACCGCCGTTCGGCTTTTGGGATACATGGCTTCCGCTTCCAGCCAACCCTTGCGAATAGCCTCGATACGAGCCGGTTTGGCTGGGTGGGTTGAGGTGGCGTGTTCATCACCCAGTGCTTTCACGGCTACCGTTGCATCTTCCAGGGATGCCCCTAACTGGTGCAGTACAAAGCCAGAAAACTTATCGGCTTCAATTTCTTTGATCGGTTGTCCCCCCCGGCCATCAATCGTATGACCCTGCAAATGGTGCCCGATTTCATGCGCCATGATGCTGATAGCCGACCAGTCGGTTTCGGTTTCTTCCTCAATTTGCGCCATAAAAGCGCCATCATAAACGATAAATCGCTGCCCTTTGAGGACGGTTGCGAAACAGTTAGAGGTATTGGCGCACTCAATGACTTTGAAATTGCGTAGTAGCCCAATAGGTTTCAAAATCCGGTCAACAACGCGCTCAGCATGGCCATTGGAGGGGGTCGTAGGCGAGCAAATGACGTCGGGGGCCGCTTTCCCGCCCGTGTAGCTACAAATAAACGAGCCGGGACTACTGGGAATCTGGGCTAATAGCGGGCCAACAAAGGCCACACTTAACGAAAGAATAGATAAAGATAAAGCCGCTCTCACAGGCATAACCGAGGATGGTTAATCGTACAACACGGCTGAATAACGAACGGAATCAGGTTGCTATTTTAAGCGGGCAAAGTTTTTCCAGTTAATATAAAAAAGGCACCCGTCCGGATTTCATTAGATCGCTACGCGACCAAAATGATCCAGACGGGTGTTGGTTGATTGTCATTTATTGGTAAATGACAATCAATGACCATTAATGACAACTTATAACTACCTACTTAAACAAACTCAATACCCCGTTCTTTGGCGTCGGCTACAAAGTTTTTCACTTTTTGCTCTTCTTCTTTCCGGCAAATCATCAGGACGTTGTCATACTCGGCTACAATGTAGCCATCCAGTCCATTCACAACCACCAGGCGATCTTTCGGCGTTTTAATGATGCAGTTCTTCGTATCGTAAAGCATGATATGACCGTCCACCACATTGAAGTCATCATTCTTATCCGACACTTCATACAATGATTTCCACGTACCCAAATCCGACCAACCGAAATCACTCAGGACAACGTATACGTTATTCGCTTTTTCCATGATACCGTTATCAATGGAAATGCTTTTCGTGAGTGAATAGGCTTTATCGACAAACGCACTTTCCTGCTCTTTGTAATAAGCCTCTTTTCCTTCTTCAAAAATCTCGGCGACTTCAGGCAGATATGCCTCAAACGCTTTAATGATTGACTGAGCGTTCCACACGAAAATACCAGCGTTCCAGACGAATTCGCCACTTTCTACAAACTGTTGAGCCAGTTCAAGGTGGGGTTTTTCAGTGAACGTCTTGACTTTTTTAATCGCACTCTCAGACTCCGGAATGTATTGAATATAGCCATAACCTGTATCAGGACGGCTAGGCTGAATGCCCAGGGTTACCAGAATATCCTGCTCTTTCGTTGCATCGAGAGCCGTCTGAATGGTTCGCTGAAATTCCTCTTCCTTCAGAATAATATGATCGGCAGGCGCAACAATGATGTTGGCTTCGGGGTCCTGCTGCGCTATCTTGTAACAGGCATAGGCCACACAGGGAGCGGTATTCCGTGCAATGGGCTCACACAAAACCTGATCATCGGAGAGTTGCGGCAGTTGCTGCTGGCACAAATCCTTGTAAAGCGAACTGGTAACTATATAAATATTTTCGGGGGGGCAGATGCCGTCAAAACGGTCGGCGGTTTGTTGGAGCAGCGTTCGGCCGGTACCGAGAACATCATGGAATTGTTTAGGATAACTTGTCCGGCTGAAAGGCCAGAACCGCGTTCCGACGCCCCCCGCCATAATAATGACATAGGTGTGATTCATTGATATCGAACTAATTTTGTGACAAAGTTGCCACTATCTTACTGTTTTTATACCAGAAAAGTTTAGTATTCTTAGTGTAGGCCATACGTACCAATCACGCCTATCTATGAACGGCTTCAATTTACAATTAAAACCAATACAATCTATTTACCAATACACATAAACAGTATCAATACAAACCTATTTATTAAACGATTTTAGATTAATAAAAACTTAACAAAGAGTTACTAGATGAAGGAGTCTTACTATATGCCCTCTAGATAAGGCATATAGTAAGACTCCTTCATCACTCTATACATTGACAATCAGTGTGCTACCAATCCCCGCCAACAGCTCGTAGTAGAGCAACCGCATACTGAGATTCCTGACTCCGAAGCTGCACTAACTGCTGTTCGGTTATAAGAATCGTACGTTGCGCATCGAGCACTTCAAGATAGGTAGCTAACCCCCGCACATAGAGCTCACGGTTATATTGTTCCGTCCGACGGGCCAGTGTGAGCGTTTGTCCTTGCAGATCAATCTGCTGACGTAACAGGGTAAGGTTATCCAGGGCCGTTTCGGCATCCCGCTGGGCTACCTGGATCGCCTGCTGGTACGTCTGCTGATTCGTTTGGATCAATTGTTTCGAGAGCGCGATATTTTGACGGGCGCGGTGGCCTTCATAAAGTGGCACTGATGCATTGACGCCTAGAATATACGTACCACTACTTGGCGTGAACCACGGACCAACCCGCCCTGAAAGTACGCCTGCCGAACCAACCAAATTTACTCGTGGTCGGGTACTGTTCTCCTGAACCGTTACCTGTGCAGCGGCAATCTGGTTCTGACGAATAAATTGCACCAGATCAGGTCGATTCTGCAATTGATCAACCGCAACGGTAGCAAATGGATAACTAGGGACCGTTGCCGGTAAAGTACCTACCGGAACCGAAAACTGTGATGGGTCCTGTGCACATAATTGCGATAGACCATTGACCAGCTCAACACGGGCGCGCTCCAGTCCTTTGAGGGTTACCTGTAAACCAGCATAATCTGTTTCGGCTCGTTGCACATCGATTTGGTTGATCAGCCCCACCCGGAAACGTTCACGAAGAATAGACAGGGTAGTATCGCGGGACTGAATATTCCGACGAAAAACGGCTTGTTCTGCATCGTTTCCCCGAATGAGTAGATACGTTCGGGCAATATCGGCGGCAAGACTCAGGCGAAACGCCTGGTAATCGGCAACGCTGGCTTGTGCCTGCAAATCGGCAACAGCAATGGTGCTCCGAATACGCTTAAACAAGTCTAGCTCATAACTGGCGTCAATGGGCAGCAATTGAAATGTATTCAACTGAAAACGGGGAGTTTCGTCTGGTGCCGCCGTTAGCAGAGCTAATGGCCGATGCTGAGACAAACTCTGTGTGGTAATTAGGGCCGAACTCCGCAACGAGGGAGACAAAAACGACTGGGCAACCCGCACCCGAATTCGGGCCTCTTCCAACCGACTCAATGCCGCCCGTAGGTTCGGGCTATTATCCAATCCTAATTGAATCAGAGACTCAAGCAGAGGGTCACCAAAACGACGAAACCCGCTAACCGTCAGCGTTGGCGCCAGGTCAGCGGAATTGAAAGTCGACGTTATGTTCGGGGTCGGCGCAGTAGCTCCATTCGTGGCCGGTGATTGGGGCTGAACCGTACCTGGTGTATTGGTCGACCCGTTGCCGGGTTGAATGGTTACAGCACCACCTGGCGGGCTAATAGGCGTTGTTTGTGCGTTTACCTCGAACGAATAGATCGGCGCACCGACCGCAACAAACCATAAACTAATTACTATACTTTTTCTCATCGTTGGGCTACGGTTTTGGCCGCAATAATCTCCTTTCGGAAGCGAACTTTCTGACCATCGCGAAGGCGGTCATTGGGGTTAGTGACTACAATTTCCTGTCCGGTCAGGCCATTGGTGGCTTCAAGCGTTGTCCCATAGTCGCGGCCTAGCGTAATTGGAACAAACCGAACCCGTTTGTCGGGATCAACCACAACAACCCGCGGGCCTTCGGACGTTATTTGTAAGGCATTTGCGGGAATTAAAACGGGGGCTTTAGCCGCAATCATATCAAACTTTACCATGCTGTACAGGCCAGATGGCAAATCCTGCCCAGGATTTGGAATGACCACTTCGGCCAGTAATGTTCGTGAATCACTGCGCAACGTACCCGACGTCCGCACTACTTTACCCATAAATTTCTGGTTCTTTAGCTCAGGGATGATAACCGTTGCGGGCAAACCGATCTTGATATAACGAAAGTACGTTTGCGGAACATCGACAAATACGCGCAACGTACCTAACTCGGAGATTGTAAATAACGGCTGGCCGGTACCTGGCGACACGATCACCCCATTCTCAGCCGTCCGACTGGTAATCACGCCACTGAATGGAGCCCGGACCTGCTGCAAGTCCTTTAGGGCCTCCAGACGACCCAAATTAGCCTGGGCAACTGTAACACCCGACTGGCGGGTATCAATATCCTGTTTGGCAATGGCACCGGGCAATTGCACACTTTGCAACCGGTCGAGATTAACCTGAGCCAATTGCCGGTCCGCTTTGGCACGCGCAATGTCCTGATCAAGTTCAGGCGCATCGATTACGGCCAATACCTGTCCCTGTTTTACATGCGCACCAATATCTACGTACCACCGGCGCAGAAACCCCTGCGTACGAGCGTACAACGGTGTTTGTCGATAGGGTTGAATCTGGCCAGGCAGCGTCAGGCCGGTTGTATCGGACGAGTGCTTCAGAGGCACGGCATTCACAATCGGCTCCCGGCTTTTTTCCTGATCAGCGGCTGCCTTCAGTTCCTGCGTATTCTTGATTCTCGGCAATACTCCGAAAAATACAAATAGGGCAGTGAGGGCCAGTAAGGGAATAATGATTCGTAACGCTTTCATATAAGTAACTCAAAGACAACTAGTTCAATTGTTCTATTTCTATAACAGCATCTTTATTGAGAGGCCCATACAGATGGGGAAACAACTCATTGTTCGTAGCAAGTTCATATTTTAGTTCCTGCGTTAATTTCTCTGTATCGACATGCAGCAGCAGCAAGTCAGGAACGGTTGCATAATACCGGCCCAAGGTTGCGCCCACCTGTTCTTTTTGCGACAAATGGATAAAGCCTTCCGTCTGTAAACTGGCAGCTTCATAAGTCGGCGAATTTTCCTGTGCAGCCCAATCGGCAGCCGAAACAATGTGATAAATCAAGCTCATGATACAACGGGTGTCGATTGATCCTCCGACTTTGGTTTCCGGGCCAGATAGCTAAAAACGACTGGCACGAATAACAGCGTGGTAAACGTGGCCATTAATAAGCCTCCGATAACAGCCCGTCCAAGTGGAGCATTCTGCTCACCCCCTTCGCCAAGCCCCAGCGACATGGGGAGCATCCCGATAATCATGGCAATGGCGGTCATCAGAATAGGTCGCAAACGAGTCCGTCCTGCTTCGAGAGCCGCTTCGTAGGCATTACCGCCAACTTCAGGCAAATGATCTTTCGCGAAGCTAACCAACAAAATACTGTTTGCCGTAGCTACACCTACGCTCATAATTGCGCCCATCAGCGATGGAATACTAAACGTAGTGCCGGTCAGAAATAGCATCCAGACCATGCCACACAACGCACCTGGCAAGGCAGTGATAATAATAAACGGATAACGGAACGACTGGAAGTTAACGACCATAAGCAGGTACACCAGCAAAGCAGCAAAGACAATACCCAGACCCAATCGGTTAAAGGCGCTTTCCATACTCTCCACCTGCCCTCGAATCGAAATAACGTTACCAGGTTTTAGCTGTGTTTTGTATTCGGCCGAGATTTTCTCCAGCGCCTTCGCAACCGATCCTAGATCCGTTTTCTCGACAGACGCATACACATCATAGGTCGGTTGTGTATTAACCCGGTTGATAATGACGGGAGCAACCGTGCGTCTCATCGTCATTACATTGCTCAACAGTTGTGGCCCTGCCTGCGCCTGACCTGCCGTAACGGGCGTTTGAAGCAGTTTTTCGTATGAGTCAAGTTTGTAGGGTGGTGTTTGTACCGCAATGATGTAGGGAAAACCCGTATTTGGATCGGGCCAGAAGTTCGGGCGGGTCTGACCGGTGCCGCTCAGGGAAATATTCAGATTGGTTGCCACCCGTTGTTCGGTCAGGCCCAATTGACCAGCTCGTTCACGGTCCACATCCAGGAACAGTTCGGGGGCGTCTAGCACCTGGTGCAAATGCACATCAACTAGGCCTGGAATCTGCGCGATTTTATCCTGCATATCCCGCGCTACTTTAAGGTTATTAGCGCGGTCGAAGCCCGACACCTGCACATCAATAGCGGCCGTCAGACCGAAATTCAGAATCTGACTGACGATATCGGCGGGGAGGAAGAAATACGTAACGTCAGGCATTTCTTCACGTAGCCGCGCCCGCAACTCACTGGCATAGTCGTCTGTTGAGTGCGAACGGTCTTCATTCAGCGAAATCAGCAATTCCGCATCCGCAGAGCTGGCCGATGAGTTATCAGAGAAAAAGAAATTATACCGCTCGGAGGTCAGGCCAATGTTCGTAATAATTGACCCTACTTCGGCTTCCGGAATTACTTCACGAACAATTTCAGCCGTTTTAGCCGAAACCTGTTCGGTCGATTCGAGACGGGTACCGGCAGGTGCACGTAAGTGAAGCCGCATTTGCCCACCATCGACATGCGGAAAGAAATCACGCCCGACAAACGGCAACAGCACGCCGGTGAAAATAATCACCACTAAAAATACAGCAAATACGGTTCTACGACTATTGAGTACCCATTCCAAAGCCCGAATATACCGAGCCTGAAACCGATCGAACCCCGCATTGAAGCGGTTATAAAAACGAGCAAAGGCCGATGGCCGACTCGCCGATTCAAGCTCGTGTCCTGTACCATGGCTCTCACCCTTTAGCATCAGATCAGCCAGCGCCGGAACCAGTGTCCGGGAAAGTACGTAAGACGCCAGCATGGCAAACACCACGGCTTCGGCCAGGGGACCAAACAGGAATCGGGCCGGTCCTTCAAGGAACAGAACCGACGTAAATACAATACAAATGGTAAGTGTAGAGACGAGCGTTGGCGTGGCAATTTGCTGGGCACCTTCGAGAATGGCCTGCCGTAGCGGCATGCCCAATTCTTCGTTCCGGTGAATATTTTCGATGGTAACCGTTGCATCATCCACCAGAATACCAATGGCAAGCGCTAGTCCACCCAGGGTTTGAATATTCAGCGTTTCGCCCAACAAATACAGAACAATCAGAGACGACAGAATAGATAATGGAATCGAGATCGCTACAATAAGCGTACTGCGCCAGCTTCCCAGAAAGAGTAAAATCAACGCTGCAGTCAATAGCGCAGCAATTAAGCCTTCTACTAATACGCCTTTGATAGAGGCCCGCACAAACAGCGATTGATCGAACAGTGCTTCAATACGCAGATTTGATGGCGCTGCGGCCCGAACCGTTGGTAAAATCTGGTTTTTAATCTTATCGACAATTTCGGTCGTTGAGGCATTCCCCGTTTTCACGATCCGCATCAACACCCCCTTACTGCCATCCTGCTTCACAATATTCGATTGAACAGCAGATCCATCGTGCACGTTAGCGACGTCGCGCATGTGAACAGTCGTTCCACCAACGGTCTTAATCGGGATGTCATTTAAAGTAGTAATAACATCAGGCTTGGAATTCAGGCGAACATTGTATTCACGCTCAGCCAGTCGCAGTGAACCACCCGGTAGCGTCAGGTTTTGAGCCGAGACGGCATTGGTCACCTCCTCTGGCGTGACATTATACGCTACCAATTGTTCGGGTTCTAAATCCACCGCAATCTGGCGGGATTTACCACCAAAGGCCTGCGATAGACGGCTACCGGGTACCGTTGAGATCTGCGGCCGAACACGCGTTTGCGCGTAGTCGGTAATCTGTGATTCAGTCAGGCTATCTGACGAAAGGCCTAATTGCAGAACTGGTACATCGGTAGCGTTATAGCGGACAATAAGCGGAGGCTGTGTTCCGGGCGGCATACGCACCAGAATTGTCTGCGAAATGGCCGTTACCTGCGCGAGTGCTTCTTCTATTTTAACGCTGGGCTGGAAAAATATTTTTAGAACCGCAGTGCCATTGTAGGTCTGCGATTCGAGCCGTTGAATGTCACTTACGTTATTAATCAGTGAGGTTTCGGAGAAGTTGGTGATCATCTTCTCCATTTCGTTCGTCGACAAACCGGTATACCCCCAAATGACGGATACGACCGGAATATTAATACGCGGAAAAATGTCGGTTGGCATTTGCGTAACGGCCAGCCCACCCATTATCATGATCAGCAACGCCATAACGGCGATGGTATATTTTTTTTCAAGCGCTAAGCGAACAATCCACATGATGAATCAGGTAAGTAATTAGTACCTAAAGCCTTAAGCAATCACTCTATCTACTAATGGCTCAAAATTAACGGTACGCCCATCAACAGAACAGGTAGGTTTTGTAGTTTCACTGGTAAAAAGTGCAGATACTAAAAATTAGGCTAGTAAAATTACCAGTTAACATTGGCTTATGCGGCTAAAGCATAGAGTTGCTCACGGTAGGTCCGGGGTGTTATGCCCGTTATGCTCTTAAAAAATTTGGTAAAATTGGATGGATCATCGAAGTGAAGTTGGTAACCAATCTCAGCTACAGTCAGATTCGTATTCCGAATTAAATTCTGAGCCTCAAACGCGGTTCGCTCCCGAATATGCTGTAGCGCCGTTTTACCCGTGTATTTCTTCAGTATATCGCTTAGATAATGGGGGTGAATATGCAATCGTTCAGCTGCTTCGTGAACTGTAAGTAAAACTGGCGCGTCCTGATTGGGATCAGGCAGGTAATACATCTGCAACAAACTCTGAAAACGCTCAACCAGCGAAACAGGTTGAGAATACTCGATGGCCGAAAGTGTCTGGCGGTAGGTATGGCGGCTCTTTATCAGCAACGCCTGAAGCAAATGGTAAATTAAATCCAATCGATCCGCTTTTGAACGCGTTGGATGACCAGATTCGGCAGCAATGAGTTCAAATTGACTGGCCAATTCTGTTACCTCATCGGATGTAATATGAATTAACGGTTGAGCCCCTTTCCGATAAAAAGGGTATTCCTGCATGGGATCGGAAAGCAACGACCGCTTGGTTACGAATTCTGACGTAAACATCAGTACCTGACCATGCCATTGATCTTCTTTATGGATTGATCGGACTGTCCAGGGGCGCAAAAAATATAACGTTCCCGGCTGAACCTGATAAGGAACGCCATCCAGGTGAATAGTGCCCGTCCCTTCAGTTACCAGAGCGGCCACATAGGTACTACTTCGAAACGGTGGAATTACTTCTCCGGGTCCGCCAAATTGCTCAAATGGAAAAATACCGAAGCATCGATTGGTGGTGTCAATCGACTTCACAGCCTTCAAAAAATCCGGCAGGTTATCGTAGTACGGAATCGATTGATTTTCCACGTTAATTGACGTTCAGGACAAGAATAAACGGGTACGAATGGCTCAATAAGGAAACCTACGGAAGTAATAGTACTCAATAAGAAAAATAACGTTGAGTAGAATTGCACAAAAACAAGAAGTCATCCCCTACTCCTTTTTGTTTTCAACTTAATACAAGGCAATTTAGTTGCATTATTCCACAAAAACCAATACCAATAATTGACTTATTTAAAGAATTAATTTATCTATTCAGCCTGGCTGGTCAATGGAAAGTTGCCCGTTTATGGAACCACATTAACTGGAAATCGTTGTAGGTTTGCATACAAAACAAAATTGATTAGGTTATGCCAAAGGCACAAATGAATACGGATAAGGGCACGATGACCATTGAGTTCTTCGAGAAAGATGCCCCGAAAGCGGTAAACAACTTTATCACGCTTGCTAAAAAAGGATTTTACGACGGGGTCAAATTTCACCGCGTTATTCCAAATTTCATGATTCAGGGGGGTGACCCAACCGGAACCGGTGCGGGCGGACCAGGCTATACCATTGATTGCGAACTAACCGGTGAGAATCAATACCACGACCGGGGTGTATTGTCGATGGCACACCGGGGCCGTAACACGGGTGGTTCGCAGTTTTTCATCTGCCACAACCGCCAGAACACGGCTCACCTCGACCGGAACCACACGGTTTTTGGTAAAGTTGTTGACGGCCTGGACGTAATTGACCAGATTCAACAAGGCGATAAAATCAACAGCATTACGGTACTGGAAGACGAAGCGGCTTAAGCCAGGATAAGACTCTTGTGTAAACGCCCACGCTCCAATAGAAGCGTGGGCGTTTTATCTTGCGGTGATGTCAGTTTCTAAAAACTGACATCACCGCAAGCCGCTTTGTAACCACACTAACTATACGACGGTGTTTTTCGAGAAATCAGGCCTGCGATGGCCAGCCCTACCGCAATAATAGCTCCGGCACCTGCTACTAGCTTGATTTGATTATAGCTCGTTTGCTCAACGGCGATGGCCACATAAGCCCAGGCGAAAACCAGTATATACGCTATACTTCGAAACCGGTTAAAGACAACAGTGCCAACCAATAGCCCTACAATTAGCATGGCCACAGCCCAGGTTTGTTCGCTCAGATCCATCAGACCAAAATCGGTCGCTTTTAAATACACAGTAACATTAAGAATCGTTGCCACCGTTAGCCAGCCGAAGTAGATCGAAAAGGGAACACGAGCTAACCACGTTTCTGCTGATGATGTTGTCGATTCTGGAAGGGTCGCATTTTGGTCGATCGCTACGATGGGAACGTGTTTCTTTTCTAACAGACGTTGCTCAATAATGAGCAATGAAAACAACATCACCAGGATAACGACCAGCGCAATTCCGATTTGTTCATTATTGAAGAGTGGACTCCAGATGGCATTACAAAAGCCATTCAATACAACCCACCAGCCTATAGCCCGAAACCGAGGATTTGTTCGCTGGGTGCCAAGCCCCTGATAGACCGCAAAGGCCAGCAACCCAAGAAAAATGATTCCCCAAATGGAAAACGCATAACCTGCCGGTGTAATCAGCGTATGGTATTTATCCGAAATTTCTTTGTTCGTTTTCCCTCCAAACGCACCGACATTGGAGAGATAGTTCATAACGATAAGCGAAATGACACTAAACACAACGAAAAATTGACGCAGTCTGTCGTTCTTCATAAACAATAAGGCCCTGGTTATTAAGCGATAACCAAGGCCTTAAATATAGTGTTTACTTCGTTTGATTCGATTCTGGCCTTACAATTCCAGAATCTTGATCTCTGTTCGGCGGTTGCGCTGGTGTTCCTCTTCGGTTTTGGCATTTTTAACCACCAGTCGAGTTTCACCATACCCTTTTGCCACTAATCGATCGGCCGAAATTCCCTGCGACACGATATAATCAACGGCGGCTTTTGCCCGGTTCTGCGACAGTTTCAGGTTGTAGGCATCTGAAGAACGAGTATCGGTATGTGAACTGAGTTCCAGTTTGAGCGTTGGGTTATCTTTCAAAATGACCACGATCTTGTCGAGTTCTGGCGAAGCATCCGCCCGGATATTGTACTTATCCAGATCGTAGTAAATGTTTTCCAAAACAAACGTCTTGTTGAGTACCGATTTATCCAGGAGAACCGGAACGTAGAACGTTGTGTCGGTCTGGGATTTGGTCAGAAAAACCGGAGGGATGCTTTTACCCTGCATCGTAAATTGCTCCCGACGAGTCAGATAGCCCTTCCGTTCGGCCAGAATTGTATAGTCTTTCCCTTCCTGTAATGGATATTTACCAAACGTGCCCGATTCTCCCGTTGTTACTTCGGCAATAGGTTGGCCGGTGGCATCGTCCAGAATTCGTACTTTGGCCGAATCCAGTGGCACAACGGGAGTTTCGTTGACCGAAACAGTTCCTGCTATAAAATAACGTACGATTTTAGGTGCATCGGCTGACGGTGGATTCTTAGCAATCGTGGTTGTATCGGCAGGTGGGCCTTCCTGGAAGAAATAGATATCATCGTCCCCTTTACCACCTGTCCGGTTAGATGCCAGGAAGCCTTTTGCCGGATCGGTATAAACCAGGCCAAAATCATCGGCTGGCGAGTTAATTGGCTGACCCATATTCTCAACCCGCGTAACGCCCCCTGAACGAGTGGCCACAAAAATGTCCAGTTTCCCTAAACCGGGATGTCCGTCTGAGGCAAAATACAATTTGGCATTCGGGCCAACATAAGGGAACATTTCATCGCCGGGGGTATTTATATCGCGGCCCATATTGACCGGGCGACTAAAGCGTCCTGATGCGTCGATGCTGGTCCGATACAAGTCGATTCCACCAGCGCCACCGGCCCGGTTCGATGCGAAATAGAGCGTTTTACCATCCCCCGAAAAGGCGGGTGAACCATCCCAGGCTAATGAGTCACTAATGGGTAACCGAAGCGGCTGACTCCAGGTAGTACCATCGAAGCGGCTGATATACAGATCAACGTCTAACCCACCTTTGCGTTTGCCATTGTTGCCCCGTGCCAGCACCATTGTTTTGCCATCCTTCGAGAAAGCCGGTGTACCCTCATTCACATTACCCTCAAAAATGTTTGTACTGAACAGTTCAGGTTTGGGCATACTACCGGTTTCATCGGGATTCTGGTTCAGCTTGGTTTTATACAGGCCTAGCATCGGCTGGCCGTTATTTTTATAAACCTGCTCTTTTCGCGAAGCTGTAAACACGAGCTCTTCGCCCCGCACAACGGGCGCAAATTCAGCGCCCGGCGAGTTCAGGTTACCCATATTCCGAAGCGTAATCAACGACTTGTTTTTGGCAATGATGTCAATGGCCTTTAAGGTTTCAACCTCTCGCTTTGCCTTATCGAGTGTGCCTTTGGCTGTGGTTCTGGGCGCATTGGCTACGTACTGCTGCAATTGCTCGAGTGCCCCCGTATAATTTCCCTGCGATTTCAGCGCGTAGGCATAATTCAACCGGGCGTCTGGCTCGGTCGTGTTGGCTTCAATGGCTTTCTGGTAGAACGGAACCGCTTCGCCAAACCGGTTCGATAACCGGTAGGATTCTGCCGTGTAATAATTCAGCCGAGCGGGGTCTATGTTTCCCTTAGCCGCTTTCTGGAACTGGTTCAGTGCCAGATTGTACTCTCCAGCGTCGTAATGACGAACGCCTTTTTTATACGCCTGCATAGCCGAGTTGCAGCCCATTAATCCGGAGGCCAACCCCACCGCTATTAGCAGTACAGACAACGTATTGATTTTCATAGAGGTTAGTGAGCAGAGTACTTTTTCCGCGCCCAAGATACTGCAAATTCAGGCGGGTACTACTTTTAACGAATACAATTGGCTTTTTATTGAGGGTTATTTCAAGGTTGAATCAACCAACTACTTACTACGTATTCACAGGCATTCTATCTTCTCTTCCACCCGACTCCTCTCAAGAAATTGTCGATAATCCTTAATGTTTAGCATATCATAAACGGCTTGTTTTTTATCGGCGGCTTCGTCATAATAAGCTTTACAAATCAAATAACCCACCCAATATCCTAGGTCGGC
Organism: Spirosoma sp. KCTC 42546; assembly: GCF_006965485.1. Classification (NCBI taxonomy): domain Bacteria; kingdom Pseudomonadati; phylum Bacteroidota; class Cytophagia; order Cytophagales; family Cytophagaceae; genus Spirosoma; species Spirosoma sp. KCTC 42546. The sequence continues at coordinate 216,867 of NZ_CP041360.1, read as the reverse complement.
AGGTTTATCGGCGGTTTCCTGAGCAGAGTTAGCAATCCAGTTCGACGCACGATTCAGGTACATTTCTTTTTTAAAATCAGCCCAAATCTGCTTCTCTCGCCCTTTGGCGTACACACCCAAGCGTGAATTTGCGGTTTTACCCGAAATCAATTCACCCAGGAAATCGGCCATTCCCTCTACTAAAGCTGCCCGGAGTAACGTCGTATCATTTGCTAAACTTCCCTGTTGAAAATGAATTAACTCGTGGGCTACTATATGGGGTAATTCGCTAAGGTTACTGAAGTTATTTTTTTGCCAAAGGGTCAGTTCGTCAGTAGGCACAGCAGGGGTTCGACAGTTTTGATCCAACCCAATAATTAACCCATTCGATGTAGATGTGCCACCGCTGCTAAAGCTACCAATCACAAAATAGACATTCGGGAATTTAGCGGCAGGGTATAGTTCTTTAAATTTGATGAAGCTGTCGATCATTTGTGGCTTCTGAGCTTCAACTTTAAGGGTGTTCGGGCGCAGAGACGCATAAAACTTAGGCAGTTTCTCCTGGCTTTTTACAAATTTAGCCAGCGTACGAATTTTATACTCGTAATAATCCTGCAAACCTGGTGTAGCCCTGGCCAGATACTGATCCCGGTAAATTTGCATACGCCGACTAGTGTCTTTCAGCACCTGATTATAAGCCTCCCAAAAATTGTGAACATCGGTCGTAATGAGTCTGGCTTTACGTGGATCGTCAGTGTAGATTGGATTAGGTTTTATACTGTTAAGGAGTGGTAGCCAACGCTTGTCTGTGTGTAAAGCTTTTAGGTCAGCATCTTTTTCAATATTGGCCAGATTATCATATCCGTACGTCTTGACAACCAGCGTTAGGTACTTAAATGCCAGATCAATCTGACCCAATAACGCGTAGCAGCAACCTGCATCGTAATAAACGCGTTTACGCTGGAAAGGAAATTCCGCAACCTCACCGGCCTGTACATAGAAAGGCGCTGCTACGGCAAACGATTTGGTATTATAAGAACTATCTGCTTTCCAGCGTAGCGTGTTGACTAGCTGCGCCTGTAGCTGACTACTAATTAGATAAAAAACCAAAAAAGTAAGAAATCGAGCGTACATCGGTAAATCGCTTTTACTGAACGTATGAATACTATCTTAAAGAAAAGAATAGCCCTGATTACGTTTTTCTACTCTATACTAACCATACTACCGAAACCTAAAAAGCCACCAGCCTGATTCAGGCTGGTGGCTTTTTAGGTTTCATTGATCAAGTCTATTGCTCTACACTAACTTCTTCCCCAACCTCAGCCGCATACGCTTCTACCGGCACACAGGCGCAAACCAGATTCCGATCGCCATAGGCTGAATCGATTCGGCTAACACTTGGCCAGAATTTTCGGGCGCGAACCTGTGGTAATGGATAAACCGCTTTCTCGCGGCTATAAGGCCGGGTCCAGTTATCACTCAACGCAACAGTAGCGGTATGGGGTGCGTGTTTCAGTACATTGCTAACACGATCGGCCTGGCCGTTTTCGATCTCCCGAATTTCTTCACGGATAGCAATCATAGCCTCACAAAAACGATCCAGTTCTGCCTTCGATTCCGATTCGGTTGGCTCAATCATTAAGGTACCCGCTACCGGGAACGAAACCGTTGGCGCGTGGAAACCATAGTCCATCAATCGCTTGGCGATATCTTCAACTTCAACCCCCGTTGCCGTTTTGAACGGACGGCAGTCAATGATCATCTCATGTGCACAACGCCCATTGGAGCCCGTGTAAAGCGTTTCGTAATGACCATTTAAGCGCGCTTTGATGTAGTTGGCATTCAGAATGGCGCGTTTGGTTGCGTTCGTCAATCCTTCGCCACCCATCATCGCGATGTAGGCGTAGGAAATGGTCAGGATACTAGCCGAACCGTAAGGTGCCGCCGAAACAGCATGGATCGCCTGATTACCGCCAATATGAACCATAGAATGCCCCGGCAGGAAAGGCACCAATTGCGATGCTACACCAATTGGTCCCATGCCCGGTCCACCGCCACCGTGCGGGATGCAGAACGTTTTATGGAGATTCAGGTGACAAACGTCCGCCCCGATGTTAGCCGGTGAGGTCAAACCAACCTGCGCGTTCATATTCGCGCCATCCATATACACTTGTCCACCGTGCTGGTGAATGATATCGCAGATTTCAATGATGCCTTCTTCAAACACCCCGTGCGTAGATGGGTAGGTTGCCATCAGGCACGAAAGGTTTTCACTGTATTGCTCGGCTTTCGCTTTCAGATCGGCGACATCGATGTTACCGCGCTCATCGCATTTTACGATGACCACTTTCATGCCCGCCATAACGGCACTGGCCGGATTTGTTCCGTGCGCCGATTGTGGAATGAGGGAAATTGTCCGGTGAGAATCGCCCCGGCTTTCGTGATAGGCCCGGATAACCATCAGACCTGCGTATTCGCCCTGCGCACCCGAGTTTGGTTGCAACGACATGGCGGCAAAGCCTGTAATTTCACAAAGCCAATCATTCAATTCTTTGAATAACTGCTGATAACCAGTTGTTTGATCTTTCGGCGCGAATGGGTGAAGCTTACCAAATTCTGGCCACGTAACCGGAATCATTTCGGCCGTAGCATTCAGTTTCATGGTACAGCTACCCAGCGATATCATTGAATGCACCAGCGAGAGATCTTTCTCTTCCAGCGACTTCAAGTACCGCAGCATTTCGTGCTCTGTGTGGTATGTATTGAATACCGGATGCGTCAGGTAGTCAGATGTTCGGACAAGTTGTTCCGGCCAGGTAGTTTCCAGCCCTTCCAGAATTGCCTCCATATCCGCTTTCACGCCAAATACGGTCAGCAATTCGGTTAGATCATGATAGGTTTTGGCTTCATCGAAAGAAACGCTGACGTGCTCATCATCGGGCAGATACTTTAGATTAATTTGAGCGGCCTTCGCTGATTTTTTCAACGATTCGGTATCCGACACTTTTACGGTAACCGTATCGAAATAATTTTCGGTACTAACCTCGTGGGCACTCCAACGTAGCGCCGTAGCAAATGCCTTTGTTAATCCATGCACTTGCTCGGCAATGGAACGAAGCCGTTGCGGGCCATGATAAACCGCATAACTACCAGCCATAACCGCCAGTAATACCTGCGCCGTACAAATGTTTGACGTAGCTTTTTCGCGACGAATGTGCTGTTCACGCGTTTGCAGCGCCATCCGTAAAGCAGGTTTCCCTTCGGCATCCTGCGACACCCCAATAATCCGGCCTGGAATCTGCCGTTTGAAGGCATCGCGGGTTGCGAAAAAGGCGGCATGTGGACCACCATAACCCATCGGCACCCCAAAACGCTGCGATGAACCAACGACAATATCAGCACCCATTTCACCGGGCGATTTCAGAAGCGTCAAGGCCAATAAATCAGCGGCAACGGCAACCGTACTATTTAATTCGTGGGCAGCAGCAATCAGGTCTGTATAATCGAATACTTCCCCATCCGTAGCCGGGTATTGGAGCAAGAGACCGAAAATATCCCCGTTCGTGAGGTCAACCGTGCGGTGGTCGCCAATGAGAATGTTGACTCCAATTGGCGTAGCCCGGGTTAACAGAACATCAATCGTTTGGGGATGGCAGCGCTCCGAGACAAAAAACGTACTGGCGTTTTTCTTGGCGGCTGGCCGCATCGCATACAGCATATGCATGGCTTCGGCGGCAGCGGTGCCTTCATCCAGCAGCGATGCGTTGGCTAGATCCATGCCCGTTAGGTCTGATACTACGGTCTGGAAATTCAATAGCGCTTCGAGCCGTCCCTGAGCAATTTCGGCTTGGTAAGGCGTATAGGCCGTGTACCAGGCTGGATTCTCCAGAATATTACGCAGGATAACGTTTGGCGTGATGGTGTCGTAATATCCCGTACCGATGTAGGATTTGAAAACTTTATTCTGTCCGGCTATTTTTTTAAAATCAGTCAGAAACTGCATTTCCGACTTAGGATCGGGCAAATTCAGCGGATTTTTGAGTCGAATGATTTTGGGTACAGTCTGCTCAATCAGTTGATCGATGGATTGGACGCCCACCGTTTTAAGCATTTCGGTCAGAGCCGCGTCTGTTTGACCGTGATGACGGTCCTCGAAGGATTCCTGATAACGAAGATTTAACTTCATTGAACGATGGTTTCTATAGTCTGTTAGATCAGACAAATTTACGCAATCCTCCCGTAAAAGCCGTATCGTTAAGGGAATTGTGCGGCCTTGTCATCACCAGATAGTAGTTTACTGGACGAATCATATACCCAGATAGTGTATTATGAAGTATACTTGCTCTATTATTTGACAACAATCCTTTTCGTATTACGACTTTTCTTCGTTTAACTACCTGTTCCCCGCCGGAAACACAAATCGATACAACGCGCAATCTACATGAACTCACACCCTGAATGGCCATCCCCTTTAGCCTCAGATTCGTCGTCACAGACGCCAAAGGCACCGGTCTTTCAATACCTCCTTCTTAGTGCACTACTAGCTATTCCGGCTGTACTTTATTACGCTACCATTTACACAAACGCCTACAACTTTCCTTACGAAGACGATTTTAATAGTGCCCTTTCCTTTATTGCCGACTACACCTCAGGAAAACTTACGACTGGCGGAAAGCTCAACCTCATCGTTTGGCAGTACAACGAGCACCGCATTGTTTTCGACCGGCTCGTTTTTCTGACCGATTACTGGCTATTTGGGCAATTAAATTTCGTGCATCTAATTCTGGTCGGGAATCTGGCGCTTCTGCTTATTGGCTATCTTTTTTTAAAAGTGGCGTTCCGTGGTTTACCACTTAATCAGAAACTTTTGTATCTGCTGCCTGTCGCCTACTCGCTTTTTTCGTTCCAATACTGGGAGTTGTCGACCTGGAGTATGGCTGCCTTGCAGAATTTATATGTGATTCCGTTCGCTCTATTCAGCATTTACAGTTTAAATCAGGCTGGTCGAAGAGCTTTTGCGTTTGCCTGTGCAGCCGCGATTCTGGCAACATTTACCAGCGGTAACGGGATGTTCACGTTTATGGTGGGTATTCCGCTACTGGCTCTTTTGAAGTCCTATCGCAAACTGGCGGTTTGGGTACTCATCGGGGGCGCAACAGTAGGGTTCTATTTTACGAATTACATCAGGCCGCCCTACCATCCGGATATTGTCGATTCCCTGTTTAATCACACAGGCCGCGCCATCAGCTACTTTTTCTCGTTAACCGGCTCGATGGTCGGTATCGGACGGGCCAAATTAGCGATGGCATTTGGCCTGCTGTTGCTGCTCGTAACGCTAGGACTGCTCGGCTATCTTTGGTATAAGAAACGGCTTACGGCCCATTTGCCCGTATTGGGTTGGTTAGTATTCCTCTATCTTACCTGTCTGTCGTTGATGGCTTCCCGGTCGGGGATGGGGGTAGAGCAGGCGTTCAGCCCGCGCTATGGTATTGTGGTCGTTATGTTATTTGCCACACAAGCCGTATTGGCTATAGAAGTCGTTACCCATCGTTACCTTCGCTTAGGCATACTCGGTGCTTATCTTGGCGTTGCAGTATCTATTTATTTGTCATCCACCAATCAGAGCAACCGGCAGCGTATTGTTGATCGAACCCAGCAACTGGAATACAGTACAGCTTTCTTTAATGACAATCGCGCGAATCTATTTTTACACTGGGGCAATCCGGGCGTAGCCGAGCCGATTTTAAACGATGCGATCAAGCGAGGTCTTTACAAGATTCCAAATCTCACCTTCCGCGATCTTAAAAGCAGCCCGCAGCCCTTCGATTCAACAAAATTGGTTGCCACGAATACGATCACCTCGGAGGTGAAGCCCTACAGCACACCAGAATTTCTGGTGTTTTATCGGTCTTGGGCGTTGGTCAATAACGGCTTGCCTAAAAACACCGTTATTCAGATCGTGGCACAATCCCCAACCGCCAGTTACGTTTTTGACACCCACAAACACGTTTGGGATGACGTGACCGACCATACGTTAAACAGACAGTATACCCATCCGGGCTTTTCCTGCGTTCTCGACAAAAAAGATCTGAAGCCGGGGCATTATATGTTATGGCTTTGCCTGACAGATGGAGCGTCAAAGGCCTATCAGCAACTGGATTTGACGCTGGATGTTTGAGAGTGGGCCAATGTCGTTCCGACCTATACGGTCCCATACTCTGGACAGAAACATATTTTGCCAGTAACCTGGCGTCTATTTTTACAGCAAAATCAGGAAGTCTCGGAGAGTTTGTGCGTATTATGGTCCGATAATTGCCTTGGCCTTTTCAATGATTACGTCAGACACACCACTTGTATCGGTTATCATGCCCGTTTACAACGGTGAGCGGCATATAACTGACGCGGTAGAAAGTATTCTAAATCAAGAGTATACAAATTTCGAACTACTGATTCTGGACAATGGATCAACTGACAAAACGCCTGCCTTACTGGCTGATTTTGCCCAGCGAGACAGTCGTATTCGCGTGTTATATGAGCCTAAACCCCTGGGTTATGGTGGTGAAGTAGCCAGCAATATAGCGGCCCGTCAGGCAAAAGGTGAATTTATTGCCAAACTTGATGCAGATGATGTAGCTATGCCCGATCGGTTGGCCAAACAGATACGTTATTTACAGGAACATCCTGACGTTTTTCTGGTTGGCAGTCAATTGACACTCATCGATGAAGTAGGCCGGGTTACGGGTACGCGTGCCTATCCTGTTACGCATGAGGAAATTTACAAGGAGTTTTACCTTCGGTTTCCGATAGCTAATCCGGCCGTGATGTACAGAAATACGCTGAGCGAGGATTTATATCAGATTCAGTTTGCTCATTTCAACGATTATTACAGTCTGTTTCGGTTGCTGCAGGCTGGGTATCGAATGCACAATCTGCCTGAAGCCCTAACCGCTTACCGGATTCACACAACGAATACAGTCTTTACCAACTTACGGGCTAAATGGCAAACGAACGTAGCTATCAAGAACCGTTTTATTGAGGAATTTGACTATTCGGCTCCTTGGCTACATCGGGTCAAAATAGCCGTAATTACGCGTGTTATCAACCTATTTCCTGAACGGATTCTTATTAAATCAATGAATAAAGCCCGCCAGCTCATTAAAGCCTAACCCATCATGATCGGACGAATCCTCAAAATAGGAACACAAATCGTTTGGGGCGGCATAAAAGCGACCCCTGCATATATAAACGACTACTTTACGCTCAAGAAACAGCTGAACGGACATCCAGACTTCCCTATCCGGGGTTATTATCCGGCTATTTTTGATCGATATGATGAAAGCGGTATCCTGATAAAACATTACTTCCTTCAGGACCTGTATGTGTCGCAGCGCATCTTCAAAAATAATCCCATCAAACATGTGGATATTGGTTCTCGTGTTGACGGGTTTGTGGGGCATGTAGCCTCGTATCGGCCAATTGAAATTATTGATATCCGTCCGCTAACCCGGCCTATTCCCAATGTTAGTTTTCGGCAGGCCGATTTAATGAATTTACCCGCCGACCTGATTCACTCGACCGATTCCATTTCGACTTTACACGCTATCGAGCACTTCGGATTAGGACGCTACGGTGATCCAATTGATGCTAATGGCCATCTAAAAGCGTTGGATAATATCCGACAGATTATCAAACCCGGTGGCACGTTCTACTTCTCAACGCCCATTGGCCCACAGGGAATCGTTTATAATGCTCACCGGGTATTTTCAGTGAGCTACCTGGTTAAGTTATTTGCCCCACATTATACCATAGATCGATTTTCATATATCGATGATAATGAGCAATTTGTAGAGAACGCTGATTTACGTTCAGACGCAGTTCAGACTAATTTTGGCTGCACGTATGGATGTGGTATTTTTGAGATGACCCGACGAGTCGATTAGCCTATGAAGAAATTTCTGCAATGGTTGTTAGCACCTGCCCGAATTGTGTTACTACAACCCGTTTACGAAAAACTGCATTTGTTTACGCTGTACGCCATGAATTATGGCGGAGGCTCCTTTACGGACGATAGCGGAGAAGAGTACGTTGTTCGCTATGTAGCCCGCAAAACGGCGGAACAGAGCGAGCCTGTTACCATTTTTGATGTGGGCGCAAATGTGGGCACCTATGCCCAAATGATCTTGAAAGGGTTTGGCAAACGAGCCACGATCCATTGTTTCGAACCGTCTCGGGCTACCTATCAAACCTTAAAAGCAAATGTCCCGGAACAAAACGTCTATAAACACAACATTGGTTTAAGCGATCAGGCGGGTGAACTAGCTTTATATACCGATGCCGAACAATCGGGGATGACATCGGTGTATGAGCGCGATTTGCAGCACATTCAGGTGTCATTTGCCCAACATGAAGTCGCAGCTTTTAGTACGGCCGACGAGTTTGCCGCCAGTCAGGGGATCAAACAGATCGATTTGTTGAAGATTGATGTAGAAGGGCATGAATTAGCCGTTTTAAAGGGAGCCAGTAAACTGATCGAGGAACAGCGCATTCGCTTTATTCAGTTTGAATTTGGAGGAACAAGTATTGATTCCCGGACCTACTTCCGGGATTTCTGGCACTTGCTCTCCCCTAATTTTACTCTCTATCGAATTGTTGGGAACGGTCTGCGCCGGATCGATGCGTATTCCGAATTCCTCGAAATATTCGTTACCGTTAATTTTCTGGCCGAACGAAAATGAGTCGGCCATTTATAGCCAGACAACAGGCATGGTAATCTCTATTCTGGCGGGAGGGCTGGGAAATCAGTTGTTCCAGTACGCATTCGGTTTCAGTTTGGCCCGCCAGCTTCATACCGAACTTCAGTTGGAACGACACTTGCTGGAAAGCCGCATGCTGGCCAAACTACGCAAGTACACGCCCCGGCAATATGAACTGGATGTTTTTGCCATATCACAAAAAGCGGCCTCTACGTACGATGTACTACGAACCCTGAGCCAAACCCTCCTGCCTGGCCACCAAGCTATTCTGTTATGTGAAACAGACCTGGATTCTCAGGAGGTTTTACTCAACCAGACAAAGGACGTATTATGCCTGGGGTATTGGCAATCAGAAAATTACTTCAAATCGGAAACAGAAGCACTGAGAAAGCAATTAGTCTTTCAGAAACACCCATCTCATGCAACATTGGCCGTTGCCAATGCTATTTTGGCCCACTCCAATGCAACGTTTGTTCATATCCGCCGAGGTGATTATGTAACGAATACCAATGCCAATCAGCATCATGGCCTTTGTGGGAAGGAATACTATCAACAAGCAATCGACTACCTGCGCGAACGGGTATCTGATGCTCATTTCTTTGTCTTTTCTGACGATATGGAGTGGGTGGAACGGGAATTAAGGGACTTATTCCGACCCGCTACGTTTGTCGACCATAACAGTGGGGCCGATAGTTGGCAGGACATGTATCTAATGAGTTTATGCCGCCACGCTATCGTTGCAAACAGTTCATTCAGTTGGTGGGGAGCCTGGCTCAATCCAGTAGCCGACCGAGTGGTTGTAGCACCGAGCCAGTGGTTTGCCAATCAGCCACAGCAGATTATTCCCCAGCAATGGCATAGTTTATAGAACCTTTCGCTATTGCATCTTGCTCAAAGCCGTTTCGCGTGTTCTTTTGCTTTGCTGTATGTGTTCGGACTATTGTGATTTTTAATAGCATTTTGCCGGATAATCTGCGTAATAATGACGTCATGTTGTAACAGTCTTCGATACAACACGGCAATCAACAGTAGAAAACCCGTAAAGAGCAGATAAAACACCAGATCGACCCCACGTCCTACCCCAAGTCGGTTCGCAATGTAATAAGGCAGCTCGGGTACCGTCACGAATAGAATACCTGTTAGTACGATTGCCACAAAGAACAAGCGATACAATAGGCGATTCCGGAAAAGTCTCAGCGACGCTACGGCTATAACCAGCAATAAAACAGACAGCAGCAGCTGAATGGGTGTGAACCCAAATTGAATCTCAGCGTTCATTAGCGAAAATATTTATTGATGAATACGTCAATCAAAATATCGATAGCACCCTGCCAGCGCTGACCTTTCACCTGTGAGTATTCCGTATAAACAATGTGTGTTGGGCACTCAACGAAGTGCAATTGCCGACGTCTGATCTGCATCAGAATTTCGGTAGCATGGGCCATCCGGTTTTCTTTCAGCTGAATTGCCCGCAGTGCCTGCCTATTCATCACCCGAAAGCCATTGTGTGCATCGGAAAGCCATAATCCAGTGAGCAATCCATTCACAATTCTGGCTACTCTCAACAGTAAACGTCTTAGGCGCGGTATCGCTAAAAAATCATCCTGCCGCATAAATCGTGACCCTAGTACTACATCGACCTTCTGATCCTTTAATACGTTAATGAATCGATCAATGTCCGCCGGATTATGTTGCCCGTCTGCATCAAAATGAACGACAATATCCGCTCCCTGCTGCAGAGCAAAGTCCATTCCAGTTTGCAAGGCAGCTCCCTGTCCCAGATTAATATCGTGACGTAGGTAATAAATGGGCAAGTCACGAACTGCATTAGCCGTATCATCCGTAGACGCATCGTCGATCAGGACAATATTGTACTGATCACCCAGTGACTTGATTGTCTGGCGAATGACTTTCCCTTCATTAAAAGAGGGGATAATAACGAAAACCTGGTCAGTCATTAGTACGGTAGATTTCAAGATTACCCATTTTCGCGACCTGCTTCATGCACCGGATTTCAACAGGCTGTGGCACCCGGTCGAAGATGATGTAGCGAACATTGAGCTTTCGGAGTTTAGGAGAACAGGGGTCAAGCGCAACCTGGTAGCCATCTTCAAACTGGTTTTGAATGACGACCGTATCCGGATGTACCGGGTCGATATAGGTATTGTAAACAGCGTGCGCGTACCGGTTGTAAGCCGAATCTCGTTTTGCTGTTGGGTCCAATACATGCATGGTTTTAAAGTCAGGCTGGTTTTTTACGCCACTCAACTGATTCGCACCTGTAGCCGTAACCAGGTACGTGATATACTGATTTCCCAATACAACCCACCGGGCTTTAGGCTCCTGCAGATGGAGTTCCCGCACTTTCAGATAGAGTGCATTTTCCGTAATGGGCGCCATCCCTTTACCTACGGGGTTGATTTTTAGATTCGGTAGTGTAAACAGCGCAACTGCCCCAACTACCGCCAATTCTTTGTACTGAAAATTAATAACGGGTAGCAGCAGGAAATTCAGTGCCATGAAAAACAGCGTTGGCAGAAACAACTGGTGCGATTTATAAATACCCTTCGCATCGTCCAGATTTAACCAGGCGGCATAAATCATAAACGCCACTATGCCCACAGAAAGTACAGCCGCTACCGATCCACTAACCTTGATTTTCCTGGCGTGGATGTAACTCATGTATAAGATAGCCAGCACAACGTTTGCGATACCAAACGGAATTTGGGTTCGGCGCGTGGGGCTAACATCGAGCAAGGTAGCTTTTGCTAAAAAGGCAGGAAAGCCAATTTCAATCCAGATAAGCAGGATCAACACGTAGCCTAAAATAATGGCAAGCAATGGGTCAATTTTTCGGGTACGTGTAAAGTAGATCACCAAACTAACCGCAATGACGGGTGTGAACGTAATGAAGTGCGACAATTCGCAGATGTTCAGCCAGCTTTGCGGGAATACCTGATCGCTCAGTAGCCAGCCCGCAAAATACTCGGAGAACCAGTTGGCAATAAACCCAGTGCCCCCAGTTTCGCTCCGCTTGCCGGGATAAACGGTATTCGACATCACGTCGATGGTCGATTTGGCATCCAGGTAATAGGCATAAAATACAAAGCCCATCACGGCAAAAGCCACCACAAACACGCCCAGCTTTAGCCATACTTTATTGAATAGTAATTCTTTATCGTAATGCCGCCATGTGTAACCTACCAATAGAAATAACAGTAAATAGCCCAACGGTACCTGATAAGGCGGGTACAAGGTTAGGGCAAACATGGAAAAGCACCAGAAGAACAGAACACCTGCAATAAGAATGGTCCGGGTCCGGGTCGAGAAAAACAGGTAGGCAGAAGCTACCAGCATCCCAAATCCGGAATAAATACTGGTAAGCAGGAAAAATGACCACCACGCTAATCCTGGTGAAAAAACCAGCCAGAAAGCGCCCAATACCGATAGCCAGAACTGGTTTCGGGTCAGGAGCATAAAGGCAAGCATGGTAGCAATCAGGCCAAAACAAAGAATAAAATTCCAGCGCCAGGCAAAGCCATGATCCACATCCAGCAAATAGAACCCCCAATAGTCGGGACGAAAGAAGGAGATGAAGTGATTAATCGGGAAATAGCCAACCAAAGCCACTTTTTCGCCACCAATAGCCGGATTTTCAAGCGGAAATCCCTGATGCGCCTGCGAGAGCATGAATGGAGCCAGAATAGCCCACTCATCCATCCGTATAGCTTTAGGCGTCCCCGAAATAATGCCTCGTTTCGCGTCAGACCCATCAGGTATTGTGGTGTTCCACATGCCTATTGATGAGTAATTGATCTTTGCCAGCGTCAGCAGCACAAAAAGTCCTATACAGATACCTAGAAACCAGTTCACACGCTTGTCGAACCGGATCAATTCAAAAGATTGCTCCGCTGGTTCTACGTCAGTTTCAATAGCTTTAGGAGAACTAACGGGTTGGTGATAATCTGCTTTAGGTTGGGGCTTTACCTGTTTAACGACCGGAGTAGGGGGAACAACGGCGGGTGAGCCTTTTCTTTTCTTCGACATGAGTTAGGTGGCTACAACAATCGACGTATGGGCTTGGACTGGTATTTGCTAATAGCTTATCAAACTTACTAATACCGTGCCAAATTTTCTAAAACTCCTGCATTGTCTTTCCCAAATAACTAATTTGGCCGAATGAATAAATCGTTTGTACGGCAAGCATTGCCCGTTCTGTTAACAATTGGGCTGCTGTGGTACGTACTAAAAGATGTTCCTCTTACTGAACTGGCAGCTCAGTTTCGCCTGGCCGATTATCGTTGGCTGGCCTTGACGGGCTTGCTCATTGGCGTGTATCATCTGGTGAAGGCCGCCCGCTGGCAACTCACCTTACAGGCTCTCGGTTACCAGCCCACCCTCTTTCGCACAACTGTAGCCCTGCTGGCCGGTTCATTGGCCAGTATGCTGGTGCCTGGTGCAGGGGAGATAACTCGCTGTGGCACCCTACAACGCACCGATGGTGTTCCGCTGGCGCAGGGTATTGGCTCGGTAGTGGCCGAGCGAGTTGTTGATATTTTTATGCTTCTGTTGATTATTGGCCTTACCGTTTTGCTGGAATTCAGGCGGGTGGGTCAATACCTCGTGGAACTGCTATCGCCCGTAGTTCATCGATTTTCACCTAATGGTCAATCGAATACGCTGTTAATCGGGTTGACAATTGGTTTTCTGACGATTGTCGTATTGCTCTACTGGCTCCTGCGAAGTCCCGCCTTCTGGCAGCATCGGCTCATTATTCGGCTGACAACCATTGCTGGAGAGATTAAACGTGGTTTCCTGAGCATTCAGCAATTGAAACGACCATGGCTGTTCATTTTTCTAACCATTTTGAGTTACGGCCTTATCTTTCTAACCACCTACACGCTCTTCTTTGCATCGCCCCGAACGGTTACCCTTCCCCCACAAGCTGCGTTAACGATCCTGACCGTCAGTTCCATTGGGGGAATTGCCGTACCAACACAAGGTGGCCTGGGAACGTATCACTTTCTGGTGAGCCGGGCTTTAGTACTGTATGGTATGACGCTCACCGAAGGCGTTATTGTAGCTACCTTTCTGCATGCTGTTCAAACCGGCTTTGCCTTATTGTTGAGCAGCCTGAGCTTTCTGATTATTCCTCTCTTGATCACAAATCGACAGAAAAAGCAGGAATCGAATTTAGTAAAGTAATTTTTCGGAAATTAGTAGTCCCGTTCTACATAGGACTTTCGCTATTTCATCTAAAATTCCCAATCAAAACCTGATTAATGACTTCTCAACAACTACTACTGGCCGCCGGGCTAATCAGCCTGCCTTTCGCCAGTATCGCTCAGGAAAAGTTTGCCAATACTATTACGGCAGCTGACCTTGAAAAACACCTCCGTGTCTTGGCTGCCGATGACATGGAAGGCCGCGAAACCGGAACCCGTGGCCAGCGCAAAGCCGCCGATTATATTGCTACTCAGTTTGCCGCCGAGGGGCTCAAACCCATCGTTAAGGAAACGGATGGCAAGCTGGGTTATTTACAGCCCTATACGCTTTACAAAAAGAATTGGGGTGATTTTTATGTGAGTGCGGGAGGAAAACGGTTTGAACCGCAGAAGGATTTCATGCCGAACGGCTTGTTGTATCTGCCTACTGAAACAAGCTATGAAACGGTATTTGTTGGCTACGGTATCAGCGACACGAACTACGACGATTATGCAGGGCGCGACGTAAAAGGCAAAGCCCTTGTGATGCTGGATGATGAGCCTAAAGCCGCTAATGGTACAAAACTGGTGAGCGGCAGCAGCGAAGCCTCCAAATGGGGCGGGCCAAACGGCTGGCGGGCAAAGAGCCTGGCAGCAAAGGATAAGGGAGCTGCTCAGGTGTTTATTGTTTCAGCGGAATCGGCCGAAGCGTTTAAACAGTTGCTCACCCAACGTAGCGCCATGCAGGCCCGGTTCAATCGATTGAGCCTGAAGCCTGGTGCTGAAAATGTAGGTTCAGCGGGTGTATTTCTGATTACAGCAGATATGGCAGCGGCCTTACTGAATACCTCCACCGCCACGCTAGGGCAAACAACCACTCAACTTGCGCAATCGACAAAGCCCGTTGCCTCATCACTAGCAGGCAACGTAGCGGTTAAAGCTGATCGGGTTGATGAAAAAACGGAGTCATCAAACGTATTGGGCTTTATTGAAGGAACCGACAAAAAAGACGAAGTGCTGGTCGTTTCCTCGCACTACGACCATATCGGTATCAGCGCCGATGGGCAGATTAATAATGGGGCTAACGACGATGGATCAGGTACGGTATCGGTACTGGAAATTGCACAGGCATTCGCCAAAGCCAAGGCGGCTGGTAAAGGACCCCGCCGATCTATTTTATTCCTGACCGTATCGGGCGAAGAAAAAGGTCTGCTAGGTTCGCAGTATTACGCGGATATGAGTCCGGTGATTCCCCTTGAGAAAACCGTCGCTGATTTAAACATCGACATGGTGGGTCGGGTTGATGATCTGCATCTGGGCAAATCGGATAACTATATCTACGTGATCGGTTCCGACAAACTTTCATCGGAACTGCACAAAATCAGTGAGGAGACGAATAAAAAGTACATCAATATGGAGCTGGATTATAAGTATAACGATCCAAAAGATTCTCAGCGAATCTACTACCGCTCCGATCATTATAACTTCGCCAAGCATCAGATTCCCATTATCTTTTATTTCAACGGTCTGCATCCCGATTATCACAAACCAACAGATGACATCGAGAAAATCGACTTCAAACTGGCCGAAAAATCAGCCCGGCTCGTCTTCTACACCGCCTGGGACATTGCCAATCGCGACCAGCGCCTAGTGGTCGATAGTAATAAGCAGTAGTGAGGAATAAAATGGACAATGAATAATGGATAATCCACTGGCTACTATCGCCCTACCAATTATTCATTATTCATTATTCATTATCCATTATCCATTGCCCCTTGTCCATTAACTTCAGTTTCTACCCACATCTCCAGCAATGCGTAACTCAGGCTTTTGCCGTGCGTATCCATGGTTAACGAGGTTGTCACACCGCCTGTTAGCGCTTGCTGGCATACGAATTGAAGAGCAGGCAGATTGGGTAGCTCGTACCGAGTTATCTCTCCCGCAACAATATCCTGTAAATGATGACTGACAGCCTCAGCAGTTACTCTAGCGCATAGCAACGGATAATCTTCGGCACTATAGGGAATGAGCGATAAGGTCAATGTATTGCCCTTATCGCCCGCCCGACTATGAGCAATATCATATAGCTTTATTCTCATGATTGGAGGACGCTGATACTGGGTGTTATTTTTGTTCGATCCATTAGTGTCGATACGATACCGACAACTTCATGAATGTATTTGCGAGCCCCGCCACCACCGGCCGGACCATTGGTGTAAAGCGCTTCGACCTCCTCGCCTACCAAAGCCGCTTGTTGTGCTGTTGAAGCTCTCCCTGCCACGCGTAGTCGAATTTCATATGGGTCTGGGTACTGCCCAAAGTTGGTTCGATGCACCGAAGTGCTGCCGATATAGTCAACTCGCAGATCGGGAAAACGATCTTGCAGGCGCTCCTGAATGATTGAACCAGCCAATTGTGCCCGACCCAACGCATTTGAACCCGCGTAGGAAATTTCGCCTTCGCCAATAAAGCCCGCTTCGTAGCCCACGCTTACTTTTAAGGTATCGGGTCGCTTCTGACCGCGACCGCCTGTGGCTTTGACTTGATCAAACCCTATTTCTTCCAAACGTACCTGCGTGAAATCAGCGACAACATCGGGCGTGATATACCGGCCTGGGTCCATGACTTCATATAACAACTGTTCTTTTGCGGTGGCAACAGTCAGTATTCCACCTGTACCGGCTACTTTACCAAAAATAGCCGTTCCATCTGGCGACACATCGGCAAACGGATGACCCAGATGCGCCATGTCGGGCACGTCTTTTCGG
The DNA here is from genome assembly GCF_006965485.1 of Spirosoma sp. KCTC 42546. Taxonomy (NCBI): domain Bacteria; kingdom Pseudomonadati; phylum Bacteroidota; class Cytophagia; order Cytophagales; family Cytophagaceae; genus Spirosoma; species Spirosoma sp. KCTC 42546. The sequence goes on along the minus strand of NZ_CP041360.1, from coordinate 200,163 downwards.
CCGGGATCGGCAAAATACCCCCCTGTGAGTTGGCCTGCACATTCCAGCAAATGGCCAATAACTGTCCCCTGACCAAGCTGATTCGCATCCTCCAGCGACCAGCCAAATTCGTGTACCATTGGGGTTACAAATAGCGACGGGTCGGCAACACGGCCGGTAATGATAATATCGGCATTAGTTTTCAGGGCTGGCAAAATAGCATCGGCTCCCATGTAGGCATTGGCAGAAATAAGCGTACCGGATTCATGCAGTGGTTTGCTCGTTTCCAACGCCAGTTCGTCACCCGAAAGCTGACTAAATACATCATCGCCCGTAACGGCAGCTACGGTAACGGATAGATTTAGTCGCCGGGCGATTTCAACAATTTTTTCAGCGGCAGCCAGTGGGTTGGCCGCGCCCATATTGGTAATCAGCCGAACCTTCTTTCCCAGTAAATGAGGCAACAGACTTTCTATTCGGCGCTCCAGCAGCGGGTCGTAACCTAACATTGGGTCTTGCCTCTTGCGTTTCTGAGCCAGCGCAATGGTTCGTTCAGCTAAACACTCCAGCACGAGGTAATCCAACTGGCCTTGTTGAACCAGGATGAGGGCTGGTTCGAGCCGGTCGCCAGAAAAACCAGCTCCACACCCAATACGAATTTGCTGTTTCATAGGTGAATAGAGCCTGTTAAGAGTGCCGCCAACGTCATAACTACGGTTGTGCCGAAGGCCCATTTGAGAATAAATTTCTGATGATCGCCTAAGTCAACCTCGGCCAGACCAACCAGCAAAAAGGTCGATGCCGTAAGAGGACTAACCGGAAAGCCAACTGTCATTTGACCCAACAAAGCCGCACGCCCAATTTCAAGCGGATCGATACCGAACTGAGTAGCCGTTTGACTCAAAATCGGGACTACCCCGAAATAGTAGGCGTCGGGGGTAAAGAGCAGACTGGCTGGCATACTGGTAATGGCCGTGAGCGTTGGCAACCAGGCTGCGTGTTGCTGGGGAATCAACGAAACAACCGAAGTCGCCATCGAGTCGATCATTTTAGAACCCGTCAGAATCCCCGAAAAAACGCCCGCGGCAAAGATCATGCTCGATACCATGAAAATATTATTGCCGTGACTCCGGACTACTTTTTGCTGATCGGCGAGTTTAGGATAGTTAACCAACAAGGCAACCACCGCAGCCACAATGAACAGGGCGGGTGCGGGTACCCAACCCTTCATCAACGTAGTAATGAGGCCTATAGTCAATAACGCATTGATCCAGAATAGTTTCGGGCGACGGAATTGTCGCTGTTCTTCGGTCAGGCTTTCGTGATGAACATAGCGCAACTCACTAATACCAAGCCGTTTTCGCTCCTTCAGACCAAACCAGTACGCGACAAATAGCACCCAACAGATTCCGGCGATAATAGCCGGAATATTTGGATTAAAGAGCTGGGTTGCATCGGTTTTTAGCGTCGAAATGGCTCGCGCCGAAGTTCCCGACCAGGGGACCAGGTGCATCGGGCCAACGCTCAGCGCTACAATTCCAGGAAGAATCAGGCGATTGATGCCCAATAGTTTGTAAATCGGCAGAAACGCCGACATCACGATCATGAACGTTGCCGTACCATCCCCGTCAAGGTGGACAATCATGGTCAGTATTGCCGTACCGATGATCACTTTTAGCGGATCGCCTTTTACGTAGCGGATGATGGCGGTACTAATAGGATCGAACAGCCCCGCATCGAGCATCGTCGCGAAATACAGCACGGCAAACATCAACAGGATACCCGTTGGAGCAACCTGCTTGATGCCTGCCAGAATCATCTCTCCCAGTTCTTTTGGGTTAAATCCTGCCAGGAACCCAAAAACCAGCGGCACCAGCACCAGAGCCGTAATGACCGACAAACGCTTGGTAATGATTAGGGCGAGAAAAACGCCAATGGTGGCAAAGCCAAGTAGAGAGAGCATACGTCAGATTCTCGTAAGTGAGTGAACTTACTTTCTACATCGACTTGCCAGCAGCGATCTCCAATAACTCCTTGTCGGGGTTATTCTTTACCTGATTGGTATTGTCGAAAATCATCGTAGCACCACTCTCAGCGTTGTATTGAGGCCAGGTTGGCAGCCCTTTGTGATTGGGGTTGCCGGTTCGAGCGAAGGCAATCCACGCCCGACTCATTTTGTCAGCCAGAGTGTGGGCATCTTTGCCACCACCCGTCATTTCTTCGCAGCGGGCGATGTTGTCGAATACGAACGGAATTTCCATACAGTGCATGGCTTTGTAGGCCCCATCCAACACCGGCGACTGCCACGTAAACAGATACATATACACGGGAGCAGCACCTGCAACGGCTTTCCCATTGGCCTGCCGAATGGTAAGCGGACGGAAGTTGAAGTCGAGATCAATGTAATCGGATGGCTTCATCGTTTCGGGATAAGCCTTCTTTACCGCTGCCAGATACGCGTCTGTTTTATCGCCGTATTTTTTCTGTATGTTAGCCTTGGCTCCTTCCATCGTGATATCGCGGGTAGCCGGATTGAAAGGCGTAAACTCGTTTTTCGTCGAACCAACCAGGAGCGGAATGTCTTTCGAAAGCGCCATCGCAGCCGGGTCTGTCGTTTGGTAAGGCAGGAAATTCCCATCATGAATGGGGCCCCAACCTAATCCAAAAGCGGGGCGACCTTCGGCTTTCATCCCATCCGACACTTTACGTAGGGCTTTTTTACCAGCCGCATTCAACCGTTCGTATGAAATTTTTTGGAGTGAATCGACCTGATTCGGCTGTAAGTTCAATTCTTCGAGCAGCGCAGCACTTACTTTTTTCATCACATCACTTTCCGTGAAACTGGTAATGTAGCTACCACTCTGTACGATGGCCTTATGAAAGAGCCCCTTCGCTGAAGGTGCATTCATCAGGCAGGTTACTTTACCGCCCCCACCCGACTGACCGAAGATGGTTACGTTGTTCGGATCACCACCAAACTGGTCGATGTTCTGCTTTACCCACTGCAAAGCCGACACTAGATCCATCAGACCCGCATTCGCCGAATTTTTGTACTTCTCGCCATAGCCCGACAAATCCAGAAAGCCCAGAATGTTCAGGCGATGGTTGACCGTCACGACCACCACGTCGCCCTTTTTCGTCAGGTTTTCCCCATCGTACGACGGTAGTTCAACCGACGAACCCGCGGTAAAGCCGCCACCATGCAGCCACACCATGACCGGACGTTTTTTCGCTTTGCTGATTTCGGGAGTCCAAACGTTCAGACTCAGGCAGTTTTCGTTGGTATAGCCCCAGTCATGGTGAAACGGAAATTCGATTTCGTCGTAGGTTGTTGTGGTTACGTCCATTGGACAAACGGGTCCGTAGGTCATGGAAGAGCGCACTCCTGTCCATGAATCAGGTTTCGAAGGGGCCATAAAGCGTTCAGCTTTGGCGTACGGAATGCCTTTGAAGGTAAACGTACCATTGTGAATATAGCCCCTAACACTGCCCGATTCGGTGGGCACGGTAGCGATGCCTTTGCCCGCTATGATGGGATCTTTGGCTTGCCCAACAGACAGCAGAGGCAACGCAAGGATAAGCAGGGATAACAGGATTGGTTTGATTTTCATGGAGTTTTTAGGTTGGTAATTCGGGTTATAAAATTGGGAGTTGATTTTTGCGTTAAAGAACCATCACGCCGTTCTCGGTCAGAATTTTGCTAAAAAACAGCAGTTGGTAAGGCAGGGCATTTCCCCAGTAATCCCAGGTATGGGCTCCGGGCCGCTCGGTATAGTCGTGGGGTGTTTTGTTTTCCATCAACTGACGGTGTAACTCGCGATTGCCGTTGATCAGAAAATCATCCACCCCGATGTCGAAAATCAAAGGCAGGTTATTCTTCTTGAGCTGATCGGCCAGCGTGACCATTGTATAGCCCGGATAAGGCGTGTCGCCTTCTTTGGGTGGCCCCAATAGCTTGGCAAAGTTTTCAGACCGGGATTTGGCAAAATCGGCGGGCACTTTCCAGCTGGCGGTGTTAATATTCATAACGCCACTCATACTGCCCGCGGCTGCATACAGGTCTGGATGACGACTTGAGATAAACATAGCCCCGTGCCCCCCCATCGACAAACCCGCAATGATTCGGCCCTTGCGATCCCGAACCGTGCGGTATGCATTGTCAATTTTCTCGATTAACTCCTTGGAAATAAACGTTTCAAACTGGCTGCTTTTAACGAGTGGACTATCGAAGTAATAGCTGGTCGGGTCGCCGTCGGGTGTTACGATGATGATGTTATACTGGTCGGCCAGTCGGTGCAGTAGTGTTTTGTCGGGTGTTTTGGTGAGCCAGTCGCGGAAACTGCCGGTTCCGCCATGGAGCAGATACAATACCGGAAATGGTTGCTTCGCTTTTTTGTAACGTGCGGGTAGAACCACAGCCGCCCGAAGCGTCCGATTCATACTGGCACTCGTTATATCCAGCGTATCTACTTTGGCGGCAAACAAGGGGAATGTTAGCAGGCAACCTATAAAAAAGAGCAGGATTTGGGTCGATAGTCTACGCATTGGCTTTATTGAACAGCGGTTCCGTTCGCTTTCAGAACTTGGTTGAAGAACAAGACATGGTTCGGCAATGAGTTTTGCCAGTAATCCCAGCTGTGCCCGCCAGGACGTTCGCTGTAATCGTGGGGTGTTTGATTGAACACCAGCCGACGGTGAAGTTCCCGGTTGGGTTCAATCAGAAAGTCATCGACGCCACAGTCAAAAATCAGCTTCAATCCATTGGCCTTCATGTTATCAGCCATATTAATCACCGAATAAGGCGCGTAGCTATCGGGCGAAAATGGCCCTAAAATCTTCTCAAATTCGCTTTTAATGCCTTTCTCCATCTCAGGCGTTAGTTTCCAGCTAGTCATATCCAGATTAAGCGCGCCACTCATACTGCCTGCCGCGCCATACAGATCAGGATGACGCGTGGCCAGGTATAAGGCTCCATAGCCACCCATCGAGAGACCCGTAATGACCCGCCCTTTATTCGTTCGAACCGTACGGTAGGTCTTATCGATTTTGTCAATGACTTCTTTCGTCAGGTAGGTTTCAAACTGGCTATCCTTAATGACAGGGCTATCCAGATAATAGCTAAAGATTTCGCCTTCTGGCATGACAATGAGTAAATTATACTGATCGGCTAACCGCTGCAACAGGGTTTTATCGGGCAGTTTCGTTGCCCAGTCGTTGAAATGGCCAAAGCCGCCGTGCAATAGATACAATACAGGGTAATTCGCCTTCCCTTTAGTATATGATTCGGGGATTACGACTGCCGCCCGAAAATTCTTTTTCATAACGGCACTGGGCACATCGAGCGAATCTACTTTGGCGCTAAAGGCTAACACAGATATGAGTTGCAGACTAATACAAACAAGTAAACGAACAACAGGCATAGTATTGGATCGGCTAATAAGACCAAAGGTATACACACAAATCTTACTTATATCCTACTACGTCAATCATTCATTATATATAAATTCTTCCCAGCAGTTTATAAATGAAGCCCTATCTTTATAAAATTTTATTAAGCTTAATAAACTTTTATAAATAGCTCATAACAAGCAGCTTGCATGAAACTTAAGACGGGTAAGGAGGAGATTTCGTACTTACTTGAAAAAGTAATGGAAAAGTACCAGCTCGCTACGGGCCAACGAATCGTACGGAACACAAATCCAAAAAACTACGAAGAAGTGGCTAAAATGCTCAGCAACATTAGTAATGAGTTGCCACACACGGCCCAACAACTGGATCATGACTTGTATCCGCCAGATCCAAACCCTAAGCAGTTAGACTACCCTCACCGAAAGTATGATATTACCGGGGTTCAAATTAAAGATGCCTACAATCGGTTAGTGGCTCATCCACGTTCGTTTCTGACCGATGCCTGTTACATCTATCTGTACGGTATTGGTCGCAAAGGATTTGAGCAACATCCACAAGATACCCATCTCATTGAAGGAGCCGATACCAACGCATCAATAAGCTTACTGAAAGAAGAACAGGAAGCTCTTCGACAACAATTAGCAACCTGCCAGCAGGAACTTAATGAGAAGGCTAACCAGTTAAAAACGTCTCTCCAAAAACAGACGAGAGCCTGGCTTATCAGTGTAATCGGCTTGCTTGTTATTCTCGTATTTGTTGGTTTTCAGTGGTTTACCGAACGAGCAGCGTGGGACACCATCCGAAAAGACCTGACGATTCTCCCTTACCAACCAACACAGGAAGAGATTGATAGTCTGTCGGGTATTTGGTTATACTATACGGGGGCTCCTCAGGCGAGGGGGAATGATCCTAATCGCTACCATCAGGTGGCCAATAATCTGGTGGAGATAACCTACAAAGACGGCTATTTTACCTTCTATCGACACGGTGCCAACATTGATCATATCGGCTATATTCAATTTGAAGCCCCATCGCTTGTCTCTATTTATTCCCGGGTAAAAAACGCTTCGGGAAACGTTGAATCCCCCATCCATGCCTTATTGCGATTGGACAAAGGCAAAGGCTATCTGACCAGTATAGCCACCACCTGGAGCTTTGATACGGGCGAAGGCAACGACATGATTGGTATCCGAAATGTGTTTATCAAGCAGGGAAAAGGCGGTTCACTCGAAGAGGTTATCAATACGCGTGAAAACGCCAATTGCCATTGTAAGATCATGAAATGGACGAAATCGGCGAATCAGACCAAACTATTTCAATTGAAGTACAAACTTCTGGATACGCTTGCTGATAAGTCCTTGAAAAATCTGATTGATGAAAACAGTATCCTACTGCGAGAACCACAGGAGGGTCTTATTCTCACGCCAGCCCTGGTAAATAAGAAGGAATAATTCGTACCGAATGGCTTACACTCGTTCAATAATTACCGCATAGCCCATACCCACGCCTACACACATGGTGGCCAACCCGTAGCGCTTGTTTTGTTTTGTCAGTTCCAGCGCAGCCGTTTGGACTAGTCTCGTACCCGACATACCCAGTGGGTGCCCCAGCGCAATAGCTCCGCCATTTGGGTTGATACGTGGGTCGTTGTCGGCCAGACCCAGGGCGCGCGTGCAGGCCAGTGACTGAGCGGCAAAGGCTTCGTTAAGTTCAATCACGTCGATGTCATTCAGGCTAAGACCAGCTTTTTGGAGCGCTTTTTTTGTGGCCGGAACTGGGCCAATACCCATAACACGTGGCTCAACACCCACAACCGCCGAGACTACGATTCGCGCTTTGGGGGTAAGGCCGTACTGGTTTACAGCCACTTCGGACGCAATGAACATAGCGGCAGCTCCGTCGTTTAAGCCAGCGGCATTACCAGCCGTCACGGTTCCACCTTCTTTTTTGAAAGCGGGTTTCAGTTTCGCCAGAACGTCCAGGCTGGTTTGTGGTTTTACAAATTCATCGGTATTGAAAATGGTCACAGGACCTTTCTTTGCCAGAAGTTCAACCCCCATGATTTCTTCGGCCAACCGCCCTGACTGCTGGGCTCGGGCGGCTTTTTGCTGGGAATTATAGGCAAATAAATCCTGATCGTCCCGGCTGATAGCATAGAGCTCAGCCAGGTTTTCGGCGGTTATACCCATTGCATCCGTACCATATAGAGCGTGCATTTTGGGATTAACAAACCGCCAGCCAAAGCTGGAGTCGAACATTTGGGCATCATTGCCGAACGGCTTCGACGTTTTGGAGATTACCCACGGGCCACGGGTCATGTGTTCCATTCCTCCAGCAATAAATAGATCCCCATCGCCAGCTTTGATGGCCCGGTTGGCGTGGATAACCGCCGACATACCTGATGAGCACAGCCGGTTAACCGTCTCGCCAGGAACCGAATAAGGCAATCCAGCCAGCAGCAAGGCCATACGGGCTACATTACGGTTATCTTCCCCCGCCTGATTATGGCAACCCAGAATTACATCGTCGATGGCATCGGGCGGAATAGTTGGGTTACGACTAAGCAGTTCTTTTATCGGCAAGGCCGCCAAATCGTCGGCTCGGATGGACGATAGACTTCCTCCGAAACTGCCAATGGGCGTACGGATGGCGTCGATGATGAATGAGTCAATCATAAATTAATGAGTGAAAGAGTTAATGAGTGAAATCGGACCGCCGAAGCGGAGCGGGGGAGAGAGTGGCGAATCGCTCTGTCACTCTTTTACTCTTTCGCTCATTAGAAATCGCGCACTTGTTTTGGCTTGTACCTCTTCCAATGTCGCACCGGGCATGAGTTCGAGGAGCGTGAGCTTACCGTCGGGATAGGCGAATACGGCCAGATCGGTAATCACCATATCGACAACACCGGTGGCCGTTAGCGGCAGCGTGCATTCTGGCACAATTTTAGACGAGCCATCCGGGTTTGTGTGCGTCATCGTAATAATCAACCGTTTGGCACCTTTCGCCAGATCCATCGCTCCCCCAACACCAAGCAGCGGTTTGCCAGGAACGGCCCAGTTGGCCAGATTAGCGGCTTCGTCCACTTCCAGACCACCCATAATGGCTACGTCGACATGGCCGCCCCGAATCATGGCAAAGGAATCAGCACTATCGAAATAGCTACTGCCTTTGAGGGCTGTCACTGGAATTTTGCCCGCATTAACAGGGTAATCCATCGCTCCACCACCATCCGCTGGCACAGGCCCTACGCCCAACATTCCATTTTCGGTATGCAGAATAATACCTTGCTCATCGGTGATCAAATCGGCAACGAGCGTCGGGATACCGATGCCTAAGTTGACCACATCCCCTTTCTTTAACTCGGCAAGTGCCCGTCGCGCCATGTTCATACGTCGGTCGTCCACTTTTTTGGACGACGAGACCGATGCCGAAATGCCTAAATCATCCAGCGTTAGGGTGGCCTGAACAAGGTAATCGACAAAACAACCGGGCGTATGCACGTACTCGGGAGCAATTGATCCTACAGGCACAATTTCTTCGACTTCGGCAATGACCAGATCAGCGGCCGTAGCCATCGCTTTGTTAAAATTATTTTCGGTCATGCGGTATTGCAGGTTGCCCGCTGTATCGGCCCGCCAGGCGCGAATAAACGCCACGTTCCCTCGAATCCCCTTAATAAATACCTGCTCTACGCCATCAATGATTTTCGTTTCACGACCTTGGGCAAGTGGCGTTCCAGCAGAGGTTGGCGTGTAAAAGCCGCCGATACCTGCTCCGCCCGCCCGGATAGCCTCGGCCAGTGTTCCCTGCGGAAGGAGTTCGTACTCCACCTGCCCGCTTTGGGCGGCTTTTACAGCATCGGGGTTGGACGTAAAAAACGAGCCGATCAGTTTTTTGAGCTGGCCGTTCCGGAGCAGACGCCCGCCACCTAAACCGGTTTCGCCTGTGTTATTGCCGATGAACGTCAGGTTCTTCGTACCGATTTCGGCCAGAGCGTGCATGAGGTGAACGGGGTTGCCTGTCATCCCAAACCCGCCCTGCAAAAGCGTATCGCCTTCGTTAACCAGTTTAGCAGCTGTATGTACGTCGAGAATAGGTACGGTTTTCATACGTGAAAATTTACGGATTGTTGAGCTTCACTAGCGCGTTTAGCGGCCAGACCTACGTAGTTCTCGGCGACTACGGTCGAGGCCATCTGGCTGGTGATTAATTGATTGAATCGGGAGGCCTGCAATTGAGCCTCAAATGGAGTCTTGTTCGGATTGTGGTGCAAAAGCTCGGTCATGAAGTTAGAGAATTCCTGAACCCGCCAAACACGACGCATACAGCAAGCCGTATAATTAGCCAATTCCGATGCACTGCCGTTCTGATACCAGTCCATAAGCGCATGGAATAATTGCCCTGTATCGGCCACGGCCATGTTCAGTCCTTTTGCACCCGTTGGCGGTACAATATGCGCCGAATCACCGGCCAGAAATAGCCGACCGTACTGCATGGGTTCGCTTACGAAGCTACGCATGGGGGTAATGGTTTTCTCCAGAATTGGGCCTTCCATTAACGTCCAGCCCACTGTTCCGAGCCGAAGTTGAAGTTCCGCCCAGATACGCTCGTCGGGCCAATCGGCCAATGTATCCGTCACATCGCATTGCACATACAGCCGGGAAATCTCCGGCGAACGCATGCTGTGAAGCGCAAATCCCCGGTCATGGTAAGCATAAATCAACTCGTGCGTCGATGGCGGAACCTTCGCCAGGATACCCAGCCAGCAATACGGATAGACGTTGTCATAGGCAGTTGTTAACGACTCGGGGATAGTCTGCCGGGAGATGCCGTGAAAACCATCACAACCCGCTACAAAATCACAGATAAGGGTATGGCTCTCTCCATTGTGGGTATACTGGATCATCGGCTCATTTCCATCCAGCCCGTCAATAGATGTGGCTTCGGCCTCAAATAAAATGGGTTCCCCCGTATTCAATCTTAGTTGGATCAGGTCTTTAACCACTTCGGTCTGCGCGTAAATGGTTACCCGCGAGCCACCAGTCAACTTAGCCAGGTCAATACGGTGTCGCTGGCCGTTGTAACTAAGAATAACACCATCATGAACGAGTCCTTGCTGGTCGAGTCGGTCGGTAGCCCCTGCCTGTCGGAGCAGGTCAACGGTGTTTTGTTCGAGCAGGCCCGCCCGCTGCCGACTTTCGACGCGCTCGCGCGACCGATTTTCCAGCACAACCGAGCGGATGCCTTGCTGGTGCAAGAGCTGTGCTAACAGGAGCCCGGCGGGTCCGGCTCCAATAATGCCAACCTGTGTATAGTGGGTCATGGCTGTTGGTTAAGGATTTCGAGCGCCGAGTGAAAGGCTTCATTCGCGGCTGGCAACCCACAATACAGGGCCGATTGCATGATAACCTCTTTGATTTCGTCCTCGGTTACCCCATTGTTCAGGGCAGCCCGAATATGCATCTGAAACTCGGCTTTTCGGTTCAATGCAATCAGCATAGCCAGCGTAATCAGGCTTCGGTTGAGCTTGGAAAGCCCCGGTCGCGTCCAGATTTCGCCCCAGGCATAGGTTGTTATAAATTGCTGAAAATCAGCATTGAATTCGTTAATCTGGCTTGTAGCTTTATCGACGTGAGCATCGCCTAACACCGTTCGGCGGACATGCATCCCTCGATCAACCGTTGATTCGCCCACAAAAAAATTGATGAGTAGTTGGGCGTATTGTTCGGGCAATTCGGTACTGGCCAGATGCTTTGCAGGCAGGACACGTAGGCGGGCATTCGGGATATTCGTAGCCAGAAACTCGGCCAGTTCTACGTTCGTCACCGGGTCGTCGTCACCCGCGATGACCAGCGTTTCAACTTTCAGTTGATTTAGTGTTTCTCGGAAATCAGCATCACGGATAGCGGCACAACAGGCGGCATACCCATCGAGTGGAGCCCGCAAAACCATCGCTTTCATGTCGGCTATCCGTTGCGAGTTACTGGCTCGAAAGTCGTCCGTAAACCAGCGGTCCATCATGTCATCCGCAATAGCCTGCATGCCATGCTCGGTAATGGTAGCAATACGTCCGTTCCAGCGGTCGTCGTTTCCAATTTTAGCACCTGTATTGCTGACTACTAGTTTTTTGATGCGCTCTGGATGATTGATACCCAGCCATTGCCCAACGAGGCCACCCATCGACAGGCCACAGAAATAAGCTCGGTCAATGTTCAGCTTATCCAGTAAATCAACAACATCCTGTCCCAACAGATCGATGGTGTAGGGCCCTGGCGTAACATCACTGTCTCCGTGTCCACGCGTATCGTACTGAAGTACTCGAAAGTAGGGCAGCAGATACGGCACTAATTCATCCCACATCATCAGTTCCGCCCCGAGCGAGTTGGAGAAAATCAGGACCGGACTATTGGGAGTTCCTTGCAATTTATAGTTGAGGGTCATAATGCGTTAAAATAGAGTCGATGATGTCGAGGCTTTGGCCAATGGCGTTTTCGGGTTTGAAAAGCTCATCCAAATCTGATAGATCAAGGTGTTGCTCAAGGAGTACGTCTTTGAGGTATTTCTTCTGCGATACGGCCAGCGAGCAGGCTTTTTCGACTAGTTCATGCGCCTGAGCTTTGCCAAGGTTAGGAGCCAGTGCCAGCGAAACGGTTTCGGCGTAAATCAGGCCGTTAGTGAGTTCGAGGTTTTGCCGCATCCGTTGTTCATCCACGTCCAGATTATTGAGCAATTCAAGACTGCGTTCTACGGTTCCTGCCGTTAGCTGCATGATTTCCGTTTGCACCTCCCATTCCGAATGCCAGAGTCCGGCGGAGCGTTCGTGTTCCTGGGGCATAGCCGCGAGCAGAGTAGCTACCAGATTGGGAACCCGATTGGCATTGGCCAGAATAGCCGTGGAGGTTACGGGATTGCGTTTGTGGGGCATTGTACTCGACCCACCTTTGCCTTCGGCTTTACCTTCCAGTACTTCAGCGATTTCGGTCTGCATCAGCAGTGAAACATCTTTGGCGATTTTACCCAGGCTACCCGTTAAAATACCCAGCACAGAGGCAAACTCAGCCAGATTATCCCGCTGCGTATGCCAGGAAACAGAAGGTCTTAGCCCCAGTTGGGTCGCCAGATTCTCATGCACTTCTGCCGAAATCGACCTATTGCGGCTGCCAGCAGCACCAGCCAGTTGCAACACCAATACCCGTTTCTTTACATCGGTCAGTCGCTGCCGACTACGACCGATGCCCTCCAGCCACAGAGCCGTCTTCAGTCCAAACGTGATGGGTTTTGCCTGCTGCAACAACGTTCGGCCAATCATGACGGTTCGGCGGTACTGTTTCGTCAATCGAACCAGGCTGTTTTCCAACGCCGAGAGCTTACCGTCCAGCCAATCAATAAATTGTTTGATTGTCAGAACCGTTGCCGTATCGACTAGGTCCTGGCTGGTTGCACCCAGATGCACGAACTTAGCAGCTTCCTCATCGCGCTGGCGGACCAGCACGGTCAATTGTTTGACGAGTGGAATAGCAGCATTACCACTGAGCGAACTATCCCTTTTGAGCCGATCTACATCCAATAAATCTGCCTGACAGCAAGCTACTATCATTTCTGCCGATGCCACCGGAACAAGACCATTTTTTGCCTGCGCCTGCGCTAATGCCCCTTCAAACTGAAGCATGTGCGCGAGCGTAGCATCATCGGATAATAGGGATTGTCCGTCAGCACTATAAAATAGATAGGTGTATAGGCTCATGACTCAATAAGTAAATGGATAATGGACAATGTAAAATGAAAAACAGCCTGATAATCAAAGTATTTGCATTAAGCATTGTTCATTTCACATTGTCCATTTACTTAGTACGGCTTATACCTCAAAAAACACGGTTTCCTGCTCACCCTGCATGTAGATATTGAACTCATAGCCAGCCGCATTCTTTTGGGCAATGAGTGTATGGCGTCGTTCAGCAGGCACCGCATTCAATACGTCGTCTTTCTCGTTCAAGTCGGGTTCGTCGGAGAAATAGAGCCGGGTATAGGAATGGATCAGTTGCCCACGCATGAATACGATCACCGATACATGGGGTGCCTGGCCGTCTGTCGGCTCAGGCTTGAGGGTATGAAAAACAAACCGACTTTTAGGGTCAGTACCCGTCCCGAATCGGCCAAAACGCTTATTCTGCGCGTCCCAGATTTCGATCATGGCATCGGTTATAACTTGCCCCTGTCCATCAAATACATTTCCTGTAATGGTAATCGCGTCGGGTTGATCAAGTGGGCTTACCAATTGATTGTCGACCAGGCTTTTAAAGTTATATAGATATTGCTCCGGCGTCAGGCCGTAGGCAAAATAAGGGCCGACAGTTTGCGAAGGTGTTTGCAACATGATGGAACGCAGATTTTTATGATTCTTATGATCAAAAATGATTTTTCTTTTAAAAGCAATCACATAAAATTTATGTGTTGATAATCAACCCCATATGTCATTTCAATTAGTTGTAAAATCATAAAACATCATAATGATCATAAAAATCTGCGGTCTATACCGTTTCAAATGGCGTTGAATTATGTCCTCTGAGAACAAAATTAAACCGATACCCTAAAGCAAAACTGGGTTCCGTAAGGCTCAAATCGAATTGGGACACCAATAGGTCGCGTCCTTTTAACGGTACCGCCAGAAAAAGTGGATCATACTGTAACAGCGGGTCGCCGGGGAAATACATCTGGGTGACCAGACGCGTCGTAATATTCGGCCCGAACAGAGAAAAATGGATGTGATTAGGCCGCCAGGCATTGTAATGGTTGCCCCAGGGATACGCCCCCGGTTTGATTGTATAAAATCGATAATTGCCTTCCGCATCCGTCAATACACGACCTGTTCCCAGAAAATTAGGATCGAGCGGAGCGTCGTGCTGATCCACTTTATGCACGTAGCGGCCAGCCGCATTAGCCTGCCAGATCTCAATGAGCGTGTGCGGAATGGGCCGACCATTTTCGTCCATCACCTTGCCGTGAACCACGATTCGTTCACCCAGAGGTGCGCCGTTTATACACGCGTTTTTGGTTAAATCATGATCCAACGGCCCAACGTGCGTCTCGCCGAAAACCGGCCCAGAAAGCTCCGATAGCGATTGTTTGATAACCACCAACGGCCTGGAGGGAGCTCGTAACACTGTTGATTTATAGTCAGGTGCCAGATAGGGCGGTTGCACCTCCCTATCAAACTGATTGTAACTAAGATCGCTCATAATGACCGCGTTTCGGTTTAGGAAAATCTCCCTACAAAGCTATGAGCATGATTATAAACTATCTTGGATTAATAAAAATTTGACTTGTACAAATCGAACATTATGATCACTTTTAGCTTACTATTTATCCTTTTTAAACATAAATGCCTACCCGTTTAAAAAACTTCGAGGGATTGTATGGCGACACCCAACACCCATTTTTAGACAGCTTTCTTCATCATGAATTACTGGAGGTTCGAAGCCGATTGTATGATTGGGACATCAACGAACACCTGCATACTGATTTAATCCAGCTGTTCTTTTTTATATCGGGGAATGGGATACTGTTATCGGAACTACGGAGAGTTACCCTCACTCCTCCCTGTGTAGTACTGATTCCAACGAATACCTTGCATGGATTTGCATTTCAATCAGATATGGTTGGTGAAGTGTTCACCATTGCCGAACAGGCGCTTGATGCTTTTTTCAAGTCAAAGCCCCACATTTTTCTGGAATTGAATCAGCTTCGTCAATACCCATTTGCAGGTCAGCCAGCTGTTTTTGATCAATTATATTGGTTAAAGAATCGGCTGGTTCAGGAGTTAAATGAAGATCATCTCGAAAAGAAAACACAACTGCAATTAGTACTTCAGATGCTATTGATCAGCTTATACCGAACGCAGCAGGAGTCGGAAATTCCATCACCTACTTCACCTAATCGGACGCTTCAGTATTTTAACGATTTTCAAAAGCTCATCCGACAGTCGATTCATAAGTTAAAAACGATTCAGGAGTACGCCAGTTCATTGAACATTACGTCGGTTCACCTTAACCGGATTTGCCAGTCGGTTGTAAAAAAGTCGGCGCTGCAAATTGTCCACGATAATCTAACCAATGAAGCCAAGAAGTACCTGCTTAATACCACCTATTCCCTATCCGAAATTTCGTATGTCCTGAATTTCAAAGACCCAGCCTATTTTTCGCGACTGTTCAAAAAACAGACGGGGCTATCACCGGGTCAGTTTCGTAAAATGGGGAAAACCTAGTGGTAGCATACCCCCTTAACTCTTTTGTGAGAAAGCCCTGCTATATGAAGAAAAATCGCATCAGCAGATACAGCACCGATGGACAAGCCAGGCAGCCAAGTCCGGTATAAAACGTAGCGGTCAGCGCACCGTAGGGTACTAATTTAGGGTCGGTAGCAGCCAGGCCAGCCGACACCCCACTGGTGGTTCCCATTAATCCGCCAAAAATCATGGCCGTATGTGGGTTATCAAGGCCAATGTATCGGGCCACCAGGGGTGTTCCAATCGTTACAAAAACTGCTTTTACAACGCCAGCAGCGATACTCAGCGCCATCACATCGGAACTTGCCCCAATAGCAGCGCCCGTTACGGGCCCAACGATGTAGGTACAGGCACCAGCCCCAATCGTAGTTAGGCTAATGGCATCGGTATATCCCCAGAGCAACGCTACTGCAACACCACCTATAAAAGAAAGAACAATGCCAAGAAACAGCGATAAGGCGCCCACCCAGCCTGTCTGTTTCATGACCACGAAGCTGGCTCCCATGGCTGTTGAGACAATGGCGAAATCGCGGAACATAGCCCCACCCATCAGCCCAAACCCCGAGAATATCTTTAGGTCAGCAATGCCTTTTTCACCTCCCGAATACTTACCGCCAATATAAGCCAGGATCAAGCCACTAACAATGGCAATGGCGGAAGCCGGGATTTTCTTGTTAGTGAGCCGATTGGAGATAATTGCCGAGCCATACATGATCAACGCAACGATCAGGAAGGCAACAATCAACCCATTTTTTTCAAGAAATCGGGTGATAATTTCCATGTTGGTCGGCGGATTTGGGTTTAGCTAATTTAGCAAGAAGGGGAATCATGGCGAGGCAAATCAAGACAGGAACAATACCGGCTACCAGGGCAATTACCCCGCTTGAAACGGCCACTTTTACGTTTTGAATCGCCGACATGGCCACCACTATGGGTATGTACATCTGGCTCCAGAACAGAATACCGTTGTCGGTGAGTTTGTCGGTGTAGCCCTTTTTGGTAAACCAGTCATTCAGGAAAATCAACAACAGCATCGCAAAACCAACTCCACCCACATTGGCCTCTACACCAATCAGCCTGCCAAGTAATTCGCCCGTTAACTGCCCGATTACGTAGCAGAAGGCCAGAATACCAACCCCGTAAATTATCATATAGGTACAAGTTTAGACATGCATAATGACTAATGGATAATGGATAATGGTTTGTCATGACCCATCACTCATTTTACTTTATCCATTGTATAGTAGTCATTTAAAAAGGGGTTTCAGATCATTCTTCGTGACTTTCCCCATGGCATTTCGGGGGAGTTCCTCAACGATCCGATACTGCCGGGGCACTTTATACGCAGGCATGCGTTCGCGAAGCCAGTTCGGTAAGGTATCTGCCGAAACCGTTTGATCGCTTAGGATAACGGCTACGGCTACCAACTCGCCCCATTCTTCGTTCGGAATACCGACAACACTACAATCGCTGATGGCAGGGTGGGTTCTGAGCACTTCTTCGATTTCGAGGGCTGAGATTTTATAACCACCCGATTTAATAATATCGATGGAATCGCGGCCCAGCATGCGGTAGTAGCCATCTTCTACCACAGCGATATCGCCTGTCCGGAACCAGCCATCGTCGGTAAATGCTTTTTGCGTGGCTTCGGGCCGATTCCAGTAGTCCAGAAAAACGGTGTCCCCTTTTATCTGAATCTCTCCGGGTTGACCGTCTTCTACGACCGCATTTTCCTCATCGACCAGCCGGACGCTGACATCGGGCAATGGCAGACCGATATAACCTACCCGCCGTTCGCCTTTGTAAGGATTGCTGATGCCCATGCCAATTTCGGTCATCCCATAGCGTTCGAGCAGCGTATGTCCACTAACGGTTTTCCATTTCTCCATCACCGAAACGGGCAATGCTGCCGACCCCGACACCATGAGCCGGAATCGGAACAGGGTTTCTGTTACTTGCTGTTGCCGCTCAATGGGAAGGCTTTCCCAGTAGGCGATGAGTTTGAAATAAATAGTCGGCACGGCCATGAACACATTGACCTGCCCACGTTGGAACGTATCAAAAACGGCTTCGGCCGAGAAATTAGGCAGGAATTCGACGGTGGCTCCGGCCCATAGCGCACAGCAAATCACGTTGATGATACCATGCACATGATGCAGCGGCAGTACACACAAGATATGATCGCTGGATGACCATTGCCAGACATTCACCAGGGTTGAAATTTGCGCTTCAAGGTTGGCATGGGTGGTTACGACGCCCTTGGGCAGATTGGTCGTGCCACTGGTGTACAGTATCATAGCCCGGCGACTGGCATCCAACTCGGGTAGAGACTGGCCTATGACTGACTCTGTTTCATCGCCTGGCGTGATAAAGCGAAACCCTTTTTCTTCGGCTAAAGGTGCAAGGATATCCACATAGGCTTTATCCGCAATAACGATCTGAGCCCCTGTATCTTCGATTACATACCTCAACGAAGGTAATGGATAGGACAACGCTAGTGGCACGGCAATGCCCCCCGCTCGCCAAATGCCCCACTGCACCCGCACGTAATCGAATCCCGGCGCTACCATAAAAGCTACACGAGCTTCGTTGAGGTCGGTGGCTCCGTTCAGCAGGCGTTCCGCAAAGGCCCTGGACGAATCAAGTAACTGCTGATAGGTATACGATTTGCCGTCTGATACAATGGCCGTTAAGTCAACGTTATGAATGGCGTTATGTACAAGTTGCATAGACTAGTCAGTATCAAAAATGAGTTAATCTGGTTATATTTGTTAAAAACACAACCACATATGGTTATTCGGATTCCCAAAGATGCACCCGCATCAGCTGTCGATGATGCCCTGAAAGCGATTGCTAACCAGCCTAAATCGGCTCGCAAAGGCTTTGACCCAACGAAGTATGCAGGAAAAATTAAATTCCCAATGGATGGACTTACTTATCAGAAAAAAGTAAGAGATGAATGGGAATAAAGCAATTTTGGTCGACACGAATGCGCTGATTTATTACTTCAATGGTAATGAAAAAGTAACTAACGCTATTGACGGAGAAATTCTATATATCTCAGCCATTACGGAAATCGAATTATTAAGCTTCTCTCAGCTCGATGAAGAAAGTGAACAGCAAATCCGGTACTTTATTGATGATGAGAGCTGCCGACTAATCGAATTAATCTCTGCTATCAAAGAGCAAACGATAAAAATCCGCAGACGCCACCGCATCAAACTACCCGATGCCATTATTGCCGCTACAGCCCTCTTCCTAGGGATACCGCTCCTAACATTCGATTCAGGTTTCGCGAAAGTTGATGGCCTGGACCTCATTCTATTAGACCTATAGCGTCTTCTTTGTCCATAGCTTGTCAACTTATCTTCTTCGACGAAATGTACATGGTCATGATGCCCGCAAAGATCGTTGGAACGGCGTAAATCAGAAAGTTCGTCACCATCGACAAACCCATACCAATAAGCACACCGCCCACGGCGGGTCCAATGATACCCCCCAATCTTCCAATCCCAATTGACCAGCCAACACCTGTCGTACGAAATTCGGTTGGATACATGCGGGCCGCCACGGCGTAGAGTCCCACAAATCCCCCCTGAATACCAAATCCTAGCAGGGCAAAGACCAGCAGCAAGGTAGATGATCCCATAAAGAGTTGAAAAGACGCCATGACAACACCCGTCATAATCAGGAATATCCCGATCGTCTTTTTCAGGCCGAATAGACTGGAAAAATAGCCCTGCATTGTAATGCCGAAAAAAGCCCCAACATTGAAGACGGTTCCTGCATAAATAGCCAATTCAATAGGAAGCCCGGCATTTGTTGCCAGTTTGGGAATCCAGCTAGTCAGAAAATAGAGCGTAGCGAACGCCAGAAACAGGGCAACCCACAACTGAATGGTCGGCAATTTATACTCATCCTCCAGCAATGATTTGATAGGTATCCCTGTTCGTTTGGCGGGTTTATTCGGTAGGGTATCCACCAGGGTATGGCTCATTTTGGCCAGTATACTATTCGCTTTTTCCAGCGCCAGATGCGGTTGCGATTTCAGGTAAAAATCCAGCGACTCGGTCAGGAAGAATTGAATCAGTGGCAAGGCCAGAAAGGTGGCAACGCCCGCAATCTGGAACATGGTTTGCCATCCCGAAGCGGGAATAACCTTAGCCGCTACCAATCCCGATAACACAGCCCCAACGGGATAACCCGAAATGACAAAACTCACCCAGAAATCGCGGGTTTTATTGGGCGTATATTCGGAAGCCAGAGCAGCTGTACTCGCCAGCATACTACCGATGCCGAGACCACTAATGAAACGAAACGCGATGAGCGGAATAATGCTTGCGGATAGGGAAGTCAGATAAATACTAATGCCCATGATAGCGGCACTGAGCAGAATCATGGATTTTCGGCCAATATGATCAGCATACGGAGCCAGAAATAAAGCCCCGAAGGTCATGCCAAATAATCCGGCACTAAAAACGATACCCAAGGCTTCGGGGCTGACGCTCCAGCTTTTGGCAATGGCCGGGGCCGCATAGGAAATGACCATCACATCCATGCCATCGAGCATGTTCATTAGGAAGCAGATCACGATGGTTGCATATTGCAGCCGCGAAATCGGTCGCTGGTCAATCAGGGATTTAGCACTTACTTCCATTTCAGATCAAGGGGTTATCTGTAGAAAGAGGTTTTTTAGGTAGTCTACCTCAGACCAAGCATCCGAATCGCATTTTCCTTTAAAATCAGCGGCTTGACGTCCTCTTTAAAGCCAGCTTCCTCAAAATCTTTCATCCAGCGATCGGGCGTAATCAGCGGGAAATCAGTACCGAATAGCATCCGATCTTTCAGCAGGGTATTGGCATATTGCACCAACTGCTTTGGGAAATACTTTGGCGACCAGCCGCTCAAATCAATATATATATTGGGTTTGTGCATCGCTACCGATAGCGCTTCATCCTGCCAGGGCCAGCTCGGGTGCGCAATAATGATGGGATTGTCGGGGAAGTCAATAGCTACATCGTCCAGATGAATTGGGTTAGAGTATTCCAACCGCAACCCTCCGCCCCCGCGCACGCCCGAACCAAAACCCGAATGCCCCGAATGAAACAACATCGGCAGTTTGTACTCTGCAATGACTTCGTACAGGTGATAGGCCATGCGGTCGTTGGGATAAAAACCCTGCACAGTTGGGTGAAACTTAAAGCCCTTTACCCCATAATTTTCGATCAGATTCCGGGCTTCACGGGCTCCCATGCGGCCTTTGTGCGGATCTATACTCGCGAAGGCAATCATTACATCCGCGTTTTTCTGCGCTCCTTCGGCTACTTCCTCGTTCGGAATCCGGTGCTTGCCTACGTTGAACTCCGAATCGACTGTGAACATCACAAAGGCCATGTTCCGCTCCCGGTAATAATCAGCGGTCTCCTGAATAGTTGGCCGGTGGTCAGATTTGAAAAATTTGGCGAAAGCCTCGTCCAGCTCCGGTCGGAAGTCGTCGTGCGGATGCCAGCAGGAGGCTTCTGCATGGGTGTGCACATCAATAGCGATAATCTTGTCGAGGTCGATCATGTAAGTGAATGAGCGAAAGAGTGAAAGACTGAAAGAGCGATTATGCCACTCATTCAGTCTTTCGCTCTTTCACTCTTTAATTCAGAAATCCAGCCGTTGGTTTAGCTCCTGTTTTTACCCAGTTCCGGAGCGCGTCGAATGCCTGAGCCGTTTGCTGAGGGGTGAAATTACAATGCCCTTGCCCGTTGGTATACTTGACGGTAAAGTATTGATCCTTACCCTGCTGATGCACCATGTTTTCGATGTTAACAACGCCGTACGTTGGCGGAATAAGCTGATCGTAAATCGTGTGCATGACCACCACCGGTTTGTTAATGTTACCCGTTCGATCATATTTAGCAAACAGAACGTTAGGATTGACCGTCGCCTTAAGGCGTTCAGCTTTCTGATTAACGTCCAGATTATTTGGAAAGCCGCTGTACAGGGTATTCGTATTATCGAATGGATTACCTTTGGCTTTCTGGGCAAGGTCGCGCAGCACATTCTCGTTGAAAAACAGTGAAAACGGCAGGTCGTCCAGTTTTAGGTCAAAACGCTTGGCAAAGGCAATCGCCAGCGTCGAGTCTTTAGCTAAAATCGCCTTTTTAATCGCCGTAGCGCGGGCCACCATGGCTTGTTGTGGCTGGGCCTGATAAGGCTTCGCTAGATCGAAAATCTCAGTCAACGACGTTACAATACCTGGAAACAACCCGTTGAAGGTTGCGTACATATCAAACTCTTTCCGGCATTGCAGATACGGTCGACTCGATAGAGGGCAAAGTGGCAAACCGCCGTTGTAATTCGATCCAAAGTTTTCGAGCATCGCAAATGTTACGCCACCGCCCATCGAATGCCCAACCATATAGGTGGTATCTGGTTTACCGTACGTTTTTACGAACAACTGCCGGAGGGCTTCGGTATCGTCTACACCTTGCGGCAAGGCAAATCCCTGATATTGATAATCCGACGCGGCCACCGCAAATCCCCGATCCAGAAACGGCTTCATATTTTTGGCGAAACCTGGGTTTTGACTCTGCCGGGGTTTAGCGCCCATAAATTCATAGCCATGGGCGTACATCACCAGCTTCCCTTTCCAGTTTTCGGGAAAAAGGATAACGTACCTGGCTCCGCTGATGCTACCCGAGTCGATTTTGGCAACGGGATTCTGGGCAAAGGCGTGGGATATGAAGCTTAAGGTGATTAGGAGGCCGAAGTAACGTTTCATGTTTTTAAAGGATTGAACTTTGAGAATTTCTGTCATTCCGACGTCAGGAGGAATCTCAAGTCTCACATAATTCAAGCTTGAGATTCCTCCTGACGTCGGAATGACAGAAAACCACGTAACGAAACCATATTTACGCCGTTCCCCACACCTTCACGGCTGTATTCACAACCAACTCTAGTTTCTTCCATTGATCGTCGTGGGTTAGGTCGTTGCCGTGGTGGGTTGACGAAAACCCGCATTGTGGACTGACGCACAGGTTATAGAGCGGCATGTACTGGGCCGCTTCGTCAATGCGTTTGCAGAGGTCGTCGATGTCTTCCAGTTCGCGTGTTTTCGATGACACAATGCCCAGCACAACCATCTTGTCGTTGGGTACGAATCGCAGGGGTGCAAAATCGCCCGAGCGTTCGTCATCGTATTCCAGAAAATAAGCGTCGACGTTAATCTCATTGAAGAGCACTTCGGCCACCGGTTCATAGCCCCCTTCGGCAAACCAGGTGCTCCGGTAGTTGCCCCGGCATAGGTGAATACCCACCGTCAAATCGTCAGGACGATTGTCGATGACTGAATTGATCAGGGCAGCGTAGGTTCGGGGCAACTCATTCGGGTCTTCGCCCCGTTCGACGGCAGCAGCCCGCATTTTAGGGTCGCAGAGGTAGGCCAGGTTGGTATCATCCAATTGCAGGTATCGAAGGCCAGCTTTATATAAATGGTCAATTTCCTCCCGATACGCCACGGCCAAATCATGGAAGAACTCATCCATATCCGGGTACGAATTAATGTCGATGGATTTGCGCCCACCCCGAAAGTGAATCATCGTCGGTGAAGGAATAGATACCTTAGGTGTTTGGGTCACCACCGATTTCAGGAAGTTAAAATCAGCGACCTGAATATCCTTCACGTGTTTGAGTTTACCCGTCACGCTCAGGACCGGGGGTGTAAACCCATCGGCAGCCACTTTGGCGTTGGGGTTCGCGTCAATACCACCGGTAACGGTTACACCCGATAATTCTTTCAGAAAATCGAGGTGAAAATAATCTCGCCGAAACTCGCCATCCGTAATGGAGCGCATGCCGGTCGACTCAAGTTTTTTAACGGTTTCGGCAATCGCCATGTCTTCAATCGCCCGTAGTTCTTCGGCAGAAATCTCGCCTTTTTTCCATTTCAGGCGATTTTCTTTGACTTCGGGGGTTCTCAGTAAACTGCCAACGTGGTCGGCACGAAAAGGAGGAGTTTTCATCAGCATGGTTTGGGGTTAAAACTTCCCGAAAAGTTAACTTTTCGGGAAGTGGGCACTGTTCATAGGTTGGTAAAGCTCGTCTATCAATTGTGTTCGATATTTCAGAATAGCCCGCTGATTCAGCGAACCTTTGTCGGTAATCTCACCCAGGTCGATGGAGGGCGGATCAAGCGCAACAACGGCCCGTTCAATCCGATCAGAGGTACCTTTAGCGGTTTGGTTAAGCCGGATCAGCAATTCATTCACAAAATCATTGATGGTGGGATGCCGAAGTACATCGGCATATGCTGCCTCGGAACCAAGATTAGTCTGTTTTCGACAGGCATCAACATTCAGGAACAGGATAGCTCCAACATAATGGCGGTCGAGACCGGCAATCACTACATCCTGCACAATGGGTGAACCGGCCGCTATGACTTTAGCTTTCAGAATGCCCACATTGACCCAAGTTCCGGTCGAGAGTTTGAAATCTTCGGCAATACGGCCATCAAAGACAAGGCCTTTATCAGGATTACTCTCGTCGAGGAATTTTACGGCGTCGCCGGTTTGGTAGAAGCCTTCCTCATCAAACGACTTTTGCGTGGCTTCGGCATTTCGCCAGTAACCAGGCGTGACGTTAGGCGCTTTGTAGCGAGCTTCGAGTTTATCGCCGTCGGGTACTAGCTTCACGTCCATGCCCGCTACGGGTACGCCCAGCAAGCCCGAAAAACTACCACCCCAGTTGGCAAACAAGGCTGATGGCCCAGATTCGGTACAGCCTAGCCCCGTGATGATTGGAATTCGCTCGCCGATGGTTTCAACTGCCAACTCCTCCCAGCGATTCCAGATGGGTTGCGCCAGGCTAGCCCCCGCATAAAACAGCATGTTCATCCGGGCAAAAAAAGTTTGACGAAGCCTGGGTTCGCGTTCGAAATAGGGAATAAGCATCTCAAACCCTTTTGGTACGTTGAAGTAAACGGTCGGCGAAATCTCCCGTAAGTTCTTCACCGTCGTTTCAATGCCTGCGGGCGTCGGCTTGCCATCGTCAATGTAAAGCGTTCCGCCGTTATAAAGGGCCAGCCCAACGTTATGGTTACCTCCGAAGGTATGATTCCAGGGAAGCCAGTCGATCATTACGGGTGGCTCGGTCATCATAAACGGAAACACCTGCGTGATCTGCTGCAAGTTAGCGCACCACATCTGCTGCGTGTTGATGACGCCCTTCGGCAGCCCGGTTGAGCCAGACGTAAACAGGACTTTCGCAACCGTATCGGCCTTCACGTTGGCAAATGCCTGTTCAACAGCCGGAGTAGGTATTGTTTGGAGTATTTCCGCAAAGTTGATTTCGCTGCCCGAATCTGTCGAACTACTAACAGCCTCCGGAAACAACGACTTCGCTAGTGCCAATGCCTGACTGTAAACCCGACTATCCTGCGCGAAAATGACCTTTGGCGTCATGCACTCCAGACAGTGTTGCAAGCGCCCCAAATCCTTCGACATCAGCGAATAGGCGGGCGAAATCGGCGAATAGGTGATCCCTACGTGAACCGCAGCTAAGGCCAGTAATGCGTGTTCAAGGCTGTTTTCGGACAAAATAACGATCGTATCATCCGGCCCCAGCTTCTGATCCAGCAAATACTGCGCAATCGCCCTGACGGCATCGAGTGTTTGTTTATACGAATACCGAACCCACTCCCCAAACGCATCCCGCCGAGCCAGAAATGTGTGATCCGGTTGGATTTGTGCCCAATAAACCAGCTTTTCCGTCAGCTTCTCGGGATACGAACCCAACGGTTGATCCAGCCGCAATCGGGTTGACCCGTCGGGATGAATCGTCTTGTGGGTTTTGGTTGGACCGAAAGCTATCTGTTTAAAAGACATTGGTATATGATTTTTGGTTTACGGTTTGAGGTTTATAATGATTCTGTATCCTCACAGACTGAGGATGTGGCGTAGTAGCCACCGAAAACAATAAACCGTATACCTGTTTCATTCTCCAACTTTTTTCGCTCGTCCTTCCAAAAAATCACGGAGCCGTTGCTTGGCCTCCGGCGATGATTGCGCGATGGTGGCCATCAGGCTTTCGAGCAATAGCCCTTCCGATTGGGTCGAATCGGCAATGCGGGGTAGTACATGCATCAGGGCGTAATTGGTCATGGGCGCGTTCTGGGCAATTTTGGTAGCCAGTTCAATCCCTTTAGTCAGCCCGTCGCCGTCAAGCGCCAGATACTGTGAGAGGCCCATCCAGATGCCTTCATCGGCCGAAATAACCCGACCGGTGAACATCATATCGGCCATCCGCGCCATCCCAATCAGCTTCGGCAGTCTGACGGAAGCACCACCGCCTACAAAAATGCCTCGCTGACCCTCCGGCAAGGCATAAAATGTGCTCTGTTCAGCAACCCGGATATGGCAGGCCGAAGCGATTTCGAGGCCACCGCCCACACAGGCTCCTTTCAGCACGGCCACTACCGGCACTGTACCAAACTGAATACGATCCAGCACCCGGTGCCACATCCGCGAATGGTGCAGACCCTCGATCACATCCCGCTCCTGTAACTCCGACAGATCAAGCCCCGCACTAAAATGTGGACCTTCAGCATACAGAACAGCGCATTTTACGCCTTCCGGAACCGTCGAAAAAACAGCCTCCAGACTGAGCAACAGGGTGTCATTGATGGCATTCCGTTTTTCGGGTCGGGTAAGTTGAACCAGCAGGAGGTCGTCTCGTTCCTCAACGTTTAGCCATTTCGACTGATCAGCCATGCGGAAAGTAAGATAAAGAGGTAAAGAAGCGATTAAAGGACCTTCCAAACTTGAATAACTACGGTTTCCGGGTTCCGAAAGGCCGTACAGATAAAAATCGCGTTGTTCATCCAGTCGTACTTTCCAGGTGGTGCTTCAAACCTGGGAACGGCCCGGAAATAGTATTCTGTTGGACTTACCTGTTCACCCCGGCCTATACGGGCGGCTACTTCGGGCGTGGCAACACGCAAGCCCACGTTTTTGACATAGATAATAACGCCATCGTCGGTTTTAAACTGATAGTGGGCTTCCAGTTCGGCTACCCCATCTTTCCGAACAATTTGCCAGTCGGCTCCACCGCTCAGGATTTCGCCTTTTAGATTGGGGCCATCAACGGTGCCGCCAAGGATCGGAATAATCCGGCGTAGACCATGCGGGGTTTCGCCTACCACATAAGGTGCACCTACTTTCACGTTCAATTGACCAACAAACGACAATCCCGGCGCGGGTGGGCTATCCGACTTTTGCGCTGCCGTATACCTACTGATTGTAATCAGCAGAATAAATATGCATCCCGATTTAAGTAGATGACTTATCATGTGAAGTCAAAAGGAGGTAGTCGTTTACAACCACCAATAGCTTACAATAATCTAAAAAAATAAAGCTAAAGTCTAATCGTTTTTTGTAATCTTGTAATAAGAAAAACTTATTGGACTAAACGTACCGATGGAGCTAAGGCGATTACGCTATTATGTGGCTGTTGCGGAAGAATTGCACTTTGGCCGGGCAGCTCACAAGCTTTCCGTTTCACAACCCGCTCTTAGTCAACAAATCCAGCTATTGGAAGCGGAAGTGGGCGTAGAACTATTTTTACGGGAGAAACGCAGGTTGCTTCGTAAAGTTGAGCTCACTAAAGCTGGATCGTTTTTCTTACAGGAGGCCAGAAAGATTTTACAGGCCTCAGAAAAGGCCATTGAGGCTACCCGGAAAATTGGGCTGACTCAGAAAGAAATAAAATTGGGTACCTACCGAATGATGATCAGGAGCCGAATTCTGGACATTCTGACCGTTTGCTCGCAACGTTTTCCGGATATAGATCTAAAAATCATTGAGTTCCCAACTCACTTGGCGGTGCAGGATGCTCTGATGGATGGGCAACTTGATCTGGGGGTAACGTTGCTGCCTTTCCACTACAATCAGTTGGATGGCATTGCGTTAAAACCGGGTTATCTTAAAGTGATGTTAGCCAGGAACCATCCGCTCGCCCATAAGGATATACTCACTGTTGATCAACTCAGGGATGAAAAATGGGTAGATATTAACCGAGCCATTCACACCGTTTACGATGATATTGAGCGAATGTGTAAAAAAGCCGGATTCAGCCGGGAAGGCGCTATCGTTCAGGAGGTTTCGTCAATCGAATTACTCAGTGGGCTGGTCAGTTTAGGGATTGGGATTGCCGTAGTACCTACCTTTTTTGATACCTCCGCTATTCCGGGTGTCGTTTGTAAAGACCTGGTCAATGCGGATGGATCACCCCTCACGGAGGTTGTCATCAATGCCGCTATCTGCTACAAGCTATCCAATCTTAGTCCAACCTTGCAGGCCTTAGCCAATGCATTCAAGACGCAATCCTAGCGTTTCCCAAACTAGTTTCTATAGATTCTCATGAACCATGCTGATAATCAACCAATAAAGAATCAACGGCATTCACGAGAATCTACAGAACTTACTTTAGTTAGCTTTCTGATAAACAGCTATTTAGTAACCCACTGTTTAAATCCGCTCTGTATTTTTTCGAGATCCAGAAGTGACCAGTCATCATTTAAGCGCTTTGCCATATTAATCGTTTTGACCTGGCTCAACCGCTCAAATTTACGACGTTCCTGAGAAGGCAATTGCTGTAGATACCCAACCAAATCCGGCAGTGTATTATGCATATGCGTGCAACTGCGGGTGGGCAGATGGTAATGATCTGCCAGGACTTTGATTTCGCTAATGCGCCAAAGCTTAGGATTACGGTATCGATTCCGTACACTATTGTGGCTCAATCCCACCATATCGCCCAAAACACTCGTGTTTTTTCTATCAAGATGGGTTTGATGGAGTATTGCGTTAGACAGATTAAAAAAGGAATTCAGTGATTCAAGAAATACGGTAGGAGACATAATACATTTTTAGGTTAAGAAAACGGAGTTACGGCTTGTTTATCGAATTCGTTTGATCGCAATAGGTATGCACTTCACAGTAGGTGGACAATCTGAATTAACAATCCCAGCGTCGATTGTTAACCTATCGCGCAGGGCAGGATTCGTAGGCACTAACGCAATCAAACCAGAGCGTCCGGTAAGGGGGTCAGCATCGCTATCCAATGAACTAGTTACGCCTAATGCGTTAACAGTGGTTAAGGTAAAGTTGGCGGGCAGCGTTGTTTTGTCAAATTCAACTACATAGGTTCCTTCTGGCAAGCTCGGGAACAGGTAAGCGCCATCACCTGAGGTCACGGTTGTCGAAACGACGGTGTAGTTACCGGGAGTTGTTTCCTGTAATAGCCGTACGATTACGCCATCAACGCCGGGTTCATTCGAATCCTGTTGCCCGTCTTTGTTCTGGTCATTCCAGACGAAATCGCCAATACTACCAAGCAATGGGGTACACTCCACCGAACTGATGAGCACCGTTTGTATAACTGTGAACGAGCATTGGGTTATATCGGTAGGTGTAATCAGTAGCTTAACAGTAATGGTGTCGCCTACTCACCTTTACCGTATAGCCTACATTATCTTCATGGGTAAATGACAGTTGGTACTTACCCAAGCCCGCTGGTGTTTCCGTAAGCAGGGTACCAATCAATACCGGATGCTTCATCTACCATTAACAAGATACAGTTGTGCCTGCGCCAATTCCCCGGCAAAAATCAGTACCAGAACAAGTAAGGGGCATCGCATACCAATACGCATGATATTAACCGGTTGCTTATATAAGTTTTCAATAGCGTAAAACTCTTTCAAGATCATTGACAAGTAACCGGTGGGTGTTGCACTAAAAACCTTGTGACCAGGCACCGAACGGCGAATCGTATTACATACTCAGAAACCTGTAATCTGTGGTGTCAATCAACGATATACCCACCATGAGTGTATGTAGTCGCGCAAATATATACTCATTTATACAGCTCTTAGTGACAAATATTGATCATTATACTAAAACCGATTCTTTTTCTAGAAATAGGTATTCATTATAAGATATCAGTTACTATATGGTTAGCCAAACTGATGCCAATGCGTCCTAGTAAGATTTACTTTAGGCCATTTTAGAAGAAATTATAGGTATACAGCTGTTTTTAGTATACGTATATGGCATTTTCCCTTGTGAACGATACTGAGATGTGTAGGATGGTTTCCAGAAAACATACACGCGTCTATTCACTTCTTTTCAACGCCAAAACAGCGTTATAAGGGCCAATTCACCGCTTTTAGATGATAAAATCTGAAGGTTTAGGTCATTGGTATTCAGAGCGACATTGATTTTTGGCCCGATATTTATAGCGCCCAATCTGACCACTATTTTACTTATACTTTATGACAAAGACTGATCCTATATTTAATGCAAATTATATGTTACCTATCAACAGAACTCATTCACACTTTCTTACCTATTAACCCTTCGTACTACCCGCTCACTCACTACGGCTAGCATGGCTATCTGGGTTGAGAATACCTGCTACGTTTGCACCTTTTAAGTTTGGCACTAAATCTTTCCTATGTATATTATTCAATAAAATATTGATATAACAATACACTTGTTAGTATATCAATAAGCCCTTATTCTATGCATATTAGCGGTTACTGACAGTAAAAATCTTTTTTATGCCATTAACCATAACTTATTCAGTCATTTTGGCCTGATATTTATGGTCTTTACCAAGTAACTTGTTATAAACCGTAACTTCTCATGTATTCGTGTCTTATTGTTGAGGATGATTCCGCCTTTGTTGATCAACTTAGGGCGTATCTGGCTCAGACAACTCTTTTTGAGCCACCGTTAGTTTGTTCCACGGCCATGGAGGCCTTTTCACTACTGAATAATACCAGCGTCGATCTCCTGCTTTTAGATTATAATCTGCCGGGTATGACCGGAGTCGAACTCCTTCAGGGTCTGATCAATCTACCTCCTGTTATTATGATAAGTGCTCACGTTGAGCCAGCCATATCCTGTTACGACCTGGATTCAGTTGCCGATTTTCTGGTTAAACCATTTGATTACCTCCGTTTTTTACGGGGTATTCGTCGGGCATTAGCTCTCCAGCCCCAACCCGTTGTTACGAAGGTGGTAGAGCCAGCTCCAGTCGTCGAAGAAAAAAAGCACATGTTCTTTAAATCGGGCCGGAAATTGAATCGATTTGTACTCGATGATATCTTATACGCTGAAGCCTACGGTACATACATAAAAGTATATACGCAGAATGGTCCCGTAGTATTGAATCAGCGTTTAAAAACGCTGGAAAACGAATTACCCAGCGACCGCTTTGTTAGAATACATAAGTCCTTCATTATTAATGTCCAGCATCTTAGCAATTTGGAAGCCAACCATGTGCAAGTGTCAACGAAAAAGTTCCCAATTGGCACCACATACCGCCCGGCTGTACTCCAGTTTATGCAACAAGCAGGTGTCGTAGTTACCAATAATTAACCGTGCTATGAACTGGGCAACTCGTCTTTGGGCAAGACTTTATCCGAAAGAGCGCCTTGATGAACTTCCTACGTTTGATCAGGTCAGATTTGTAACGTTAGTTAATATTGGTTGGTTTGGTATACCGCTGTTGGCACTTCTGATAGCCATCAACCTTGTTTTCAAAAACTATGACCGAGCACTTAACAATCTGGTAACCATTTCTTTATATGTATTCCCAACTCTATGGTTAACCTATCGATATAAATTAAAGCTTGCTTCATGGTATTGGATCAGTACGATGTACGTCGCAGCAGTCTGGGGTCTTTATACCAGACTGCTGGCCCACGTAGATGTACACATTGAGATGTATTTTATCATGATTGCTCTCTTTTCAATACTTTTATTGGAAGGTAAAATATCGGTGATTGTCTCAATTTTAATGGCAATTAGTTATGCAACAGCCAGACTACTCGTATTTAGGCAGTTAAATCTTCCTTTTGAAATTGGACAATTCAACTCTGGTATAGGCGTCTTTATTGTACTTACTTATGTTACCTACACCGTTAAGAAAATAGCCGGTACTATTCAGGAGGTTGTACAACAACAATACAAACAGTTACAACAGAAAAACCATGAGCTTGGCGAACTCAACCACGTAAAGGACAAACTCTTTGCCATAATAGGCCATGATCTTCGCAGCCCCATTGTGAGTCTCAAAATTCAGCTCATGAATGTACAGAAGGGATATGCAACTGCCCAGCAGTATGAGAAGGCAAGCGCTCAATTGCAGCAAACGGTCGATGGGGTGTTCGTTACGCTGGATAATCTGCTAAACTGGGCATTACTCCAGCGGGGAGGCATACGCGTTCATCCGACGCACTTCGATTTGTCGGAAATAGGCGAATCCATCCTTCAACTCTACAGTGCCGAACTTCCCGGCAAGCAGTTAACGGTAACAACACATTATGAAACGGCCCCCGTTGCCGCCGACGAGCATCAGGTAACGATTATAGCGCGTAATCTGCTCCACAATGCCATTAAGTTTACGCCTAAAGGTGGGCACATCCAACTTAGTACGCGTCAGCAAAACGGCCGGTCTCAGTTTATTATTCAGGACTCAGGTATAGGCATGACTGCTGCCGAACAATTGGAGCAGACAACCAGCATTGGTGCTACAAGCTATGGTACCGCGGGTGAGAAAGGTACTGGCCTGGGTCTGGAAATTAGCCGGGAGTTTGTACGGCTAAACAAAGGCCAACTGCTCATTGACAGTATCCCCGGCCAGGGAACCACTGTAACAGTTGAGTTTTAGCGTTGTGCCATACGCTATATCTTGGGGATATAGCGTATGGCACAACTCAATTTTAGTCATTTTTCCCTCCACCCACTTTCCCTGCCTTAGCCGGAACGCCCGGTTGAGTAATCTCGAAATTTTCTTTCAGCTTGGCGTCTGCTACCAGTTTACGAACGTCGGCCAGAAGTTTTTTGGCGTCATACACAATGCCATCTTTTACGGTATAGGTTACGCCACCCACGCGCTCAACTTCGTTTTTTTCGTTCAGGTGAATGGCTCCCGTTCCATAAAGAACTTTCAGATTCGCCAGTGGATTCTGATCGACAATCACAAAATCGGCCAGTTTGCCAACCTCAACCGAACCAATCTGATCGGCCATTCCAAGTGCTTCGGCACCTTTTAAAGTGGCAGCCCGAATTACTTCGAGCGGATGGAAACCAGCTTCGCGCAGGAGTTCGAGTTCGCGGATGTAGGCAAATCCGTAAAGTTGATAGATGAAGCCGGAGTCTGACCCTGCCGTAACGCGTCCACCCCGGTTTTTATACTCGTTAATAAACGCCATCCAGAGTTGGTAATTCTTTTTCCAGGCCACCTCCTGCTCCGTACCCCACGACTGCCAATACGACCCATGCGAAATACGACTTGGCCCATAAAACCGCCACAAGCTCGGCATGGTGTAATCTTCGTGCCACTCGGCGCGCCGGGCCAGCATCAATTCCCGGTTGGCTTCGTATATATTAAACGTTGGATCGAGGGTAAAATCCAGCGCAATGAGTTCATCCATCACTTTATTCCAGCGATCAGAACCCGGTTTAGCCGCTTGCTGCCAAAGATTTCCCGCTTCCTCAAATCGGTTCTGTTCATTGCTGTAATTGTAGGTAACCGGGTAATTCTGTACGGTTTTGTCCTCAAAAAGAGCTTCGGGGAGGCCATACCAGTGTTCGAGTGAAGTCAGCCCGGCTTTGGCGGTGGCAAGGGCGTTCATACGGGCTACCTCCAGTTGGGCGTGGTGACAAGCCGACCGAAGACCAAGTTTCTTGTTCTCTTCCAGGGCTGCCCGAAATATGTTCGGCTCAGCACCAAAGAATTTAATGCCGTCGGCACCACGTTTGGCATTCTGTTGTACCCAGGCACGGGCTTGTTCGGGCGTACTGATGGGTTCTTTTGACCCCTGCCCAAACACGGTGTACGCTTTGATGCGAGGGGCCGTAATTTCATTCCGTTCGCTTTTAGCCCGATGCTCAAGTACCCAGTCGAGACCGTTTCCGCAGGATGGATCACGGATGGTAGTGATACCATGCCCTAGCCAGAGTTTAAACACATATTCGGCATTCGCTCCCTGCGCCTGTCCGCCAATATGACCATGCATGTCCACAAAACCCGGCATCAGGTACATGCCTTCACAGTTTAGTTCTTTATCGCCAGGCGAAGCCTGTGGCCGGCTTCGCGGATCGATTGGAACCCCAGGATAGCCCACCTGACGGATCTGAGTAATCCTATTTTTCTCGACCACAATGTCGACGGGTCCAACCGGCGGGGCACCTGTACTGTTGACCAGCGTAACACCCCGAATGATGAGTTTCCCAAACGGGCCATCGCCTTCATGCCGTGGCGGTGATTTTTCGACCTGAGCAATAAGGGCGTGAAGTGTGATGAGTGAAAAGTGAAGAATAAAGAAGAGTCGAGCGAGAGGTTGTATCATGATTGGGCAAATCGTTTTGGTAAACAGTTGTAAGATAAACGAATCTGCCTGACTTTTGCAATGTGGCCGGATCGAAGCTGGCATCTTATGAAACAGATTATTACCAAAAATTTCCTGCTGATTGTTCTGATACTAGCCGTGGTAGTTGCCTTCGTTAAGAAAGCAACTATTTTTCAGAAACAACCCGATACAAAACCAAAACCAGCAGATACACTGCCAGCCGAATTCACCAGCTACTGGTTTTCGGGAAAAGCCGAGTTGAATACCTACCAACTTAAGCAGGCTAAAAACGGTGCCCTGAATGCCGGAGAGGCCATGCTGATCTTCATGACCGAAGATTTCCGGCCCGACAAGCAGGTGAGAGCTGAAAAAGGTGACAACACCATACCCGTTCTGAAGACATCCTATTCAAAAAAATTTTCAACCGGGCTTTATGAGTATTCCCTTCTTACCTCTGTTTTTACACCAGTTAACGCCCGTACTGATGGCCCGCCCCTTTTCCCGAATACACTGAAAGTCAGCCTATCTGATCAGGAGTGGGATGGTCACAGCTATCTGCAGGTGAACTACCGCAACAATGGGTATCAGGTAAGTGGCAAGTCTTATCAGGAAAAAGCGGTTGACGAAAATTATACCATTGCCAAAGCGCTATTCGAAGATGAACTCTGGAACCGTATTCGGCTGAATCCGGACAAATTGCCTACGGGCGAAATCCAGTTGATTCCCGGCACAATGGCCGTGCACTTACGGCACAAATCGCTCGAACCACTACCCGCCAAAGCCACCCTGGCCAACTACGAAGGCGTTCTGTATCCGGGTACGTTTCTTAAATCGTACACTATTGAATACCCAACTGACGACCGGACACTGGTAATTATTTTCGAGAAGCTGTTCCCGCATAAAATTGTTGGCTGGGAAGAAACCTACGACACCAAAGATAACCTTCTGACCTCGCGGGCAGTTCTTAAGAAGACGAGTCAAACGGATTACTGGAATCATAAAGCCCCCGCCGACAGCACGTTACGCAAGGAATTAATCAACTAAGCTTATGCAACAATTTGTTATGCCACAGAGATATACAAGAGCTACTCAACGAAATCTTCGTGCCACGCTCATCCTCTTTTTCTCTCTGTGTACTAGCCTTTTCTTTTCCTGTTCCGATGGTAGCGACAAAACGAAAACCCTTACCGATGGGCCCGTTTACACTTTGATTTTTCTGGATAAGACTCGTAGTGTCAATGTCAATAAAGCGTTTGTCGCTCAGAAATACCAACAGGCACTAACCGCCATTATTGACGAAAACATTCGCCAGAAAGGCGATAAACTTGACGTGTACTTCATCCATGAAAATACGTCCAAAGCTCGTGCGCTGAATTTGACTGTTCGTTCTGAAATGGAGGACGTATCAGCGGCTAGCCCAACAGATCGGGAAGCCGCCGAAACTGAATTCAATTTGATGCTGACGCGTGAAAAAGCGCAGATACGGCAGCGGGTGCTCCAGCAATTAGTTGCTCAAAATACGGGGAAGTCGAATCAGGAAACGGACATCTGGGCCAGCTTGCCCGTTATTGCGAAAGCGAATGAAACCGGTGCAACGGTCAAGGTCTATTACCTGAGCGATATGATCGAGAGTGTGAAAGGACCGGGACGACGCGATTTTCAGGTAAAAGCCCCAAAAGACAACGCTCAGGCCGACGAATGGGCCAAAGCCGATGCCGAGCAGCTCAAGCGATACACCATTGGCAGCCCCGATATTACGATGATTCTGCCCTTCGAACCCAATGCATCCATTAAAGAAAACAACCCTGCCGTAACGCAGTATTGGCAAACGCTGTTTTCGACCTTAGGCGCTGGTATGCTGAATGAAGAGTGACTATCGGCTTAACAATACTTTTCTATCGGTGATTGCCTCGTTGAGCTGTCTGCATGATGGATTTGGTTCCAGTATATAGGTGCCAGTATGACAGATTTCAGCACCATCACACTGGTAAACAGTAGCAATCCCTCCCGCAAAACATAAACCGCAGGTACTAACAATATAAACCGTTTTCTGCTGGTACTGTCCCTGCTCAATTTGTAGATAAGGAACAGACTGTTCATTTATAATACGTTTCAGCCAGGGTAAATCAAGGAGCGGGTTTGCTACCTGACAGTTGGCAATGCTACCAAATACACTGGACTCCTTGTGGCAGCTAAACAATGTACTAAAAAGAAGCAAGCCAGCTAATGTTCGTTTCATACCTACCAGACCCTAGCAATGGCGAATCAGTTGTAAGTATAAAGCCCTGATACCTTTGCTGAGCCGCTCAGGCGGATACTTCGGATGGAATTTCGAATTGATACCCCTCAGAAAAACCTGAAAAATCATTTTTGAGACAGTATGACTTCAACACTAAACCATCACCTTCTCGCCGAACAGCGAGGTAGTGAAACATTGGTTTGTAGGTTAAAGCTAAATCGGGCAAACGACTTGGCGAGGTATTGAGGGGCTGACGCAATCCACCGCCACCGCCGATAACCAGAAATGTTTTTCCCTCAAATTCATACCGCTCAAAGGCATGCGAGTGGCCCGTAATAAACAAGCGTGCTTTCTGCGATTTGACATACGGTGGCACAAATCGTTGTTGCACCAGTTTAGACGAACCCACTAATTTACTGTTCGAATAGGGCGCGTGGTGGCAAGTCACAATAACGACTTTTACCGATGGGTCGTTATCCAGATCCTTTAACGTTTGCTCATACCAGGTTTGTTGCGTTACCAGATCAGCAATGGAGAGCGTACTGAAATTGGAATTCAGCATCACCACGGCAATCTCATCGGTAGTTTTTACATAGCCCGTATGAATGTGTTCAGGAAATCGCTGCTGGAAATTCTTAGCGCCCTTTCGGGGGCGGCCCATCACATCATGATTTCCCATGATAGCATACACGGCCGTTCGGACCTCTGTGCATTGTAATAGGAACCGGTCAATGATCCGCCACTTATTGTTGCGATACCCCAGAGAAACAATATCGCCCAGCCAATACAGCACAGCCGGACGAATTCGCAGGATTTCGTTGAAAATTGCCTGGGTTGCTTTTGTATTCTGATGCGTTCGCAGCACCAGGCGTTCTACCCACATGGGAGCCTGTGTATCGCTTAAAAACAGAATTTCGCGTTTGTTTGTATCTTGTTCCATAACGTGCTTCCAGTTACCAGGAAAATGCCCGCCATACCAGCTGAAGCTCTGCGGTAAACGCAGCGTTTTCAGCCGCCACGGCATCGAACCACTTTAACTCACCCGCCACCCGAAACTTGCGTCCAATGGGGTACGTATACGAAGCGGCAGCCATCCAGCCCAGACTATTTGTATTGCTGAACACGGTTCCGGCATAATCGAGCCGCGAGTGATTCACATACATACCCGTTCCGGCGGTTATGGCAAGCCGACGGACCAGGCTTTTATCCGTTCCCCTTAACCAGGCCAACGGCATCGAGAATACCAGCAGAATTGGAACAGCCGACACATATACATGGGCATTGTCGCCTGCCACTTGCCCCCGG
Organism: Spirosoma sp. KCTC 42546; assembly: GCF_006965485.1. NCBI lineage: Bacteria > Pseudomonadati > Bacteroidota > Cytophagia > Cytophagales > Cytophagaceae > Spirosoma > Spirosoma sp. KCTC 42546. The sequence continues at coordinate 162,543 of NZ_CP041360.1, read as the reverse complement.
TAACTATACATCGTTGTCCAGCCCGTTTCCAGCCCCACTCGTAGCCGATGATCGGGATACCACATCACACGCAGTGATCCCGGAACTCCAAACCGACTAACATGGGTCTGCTCCAACGCAGCCGGAACTCCCAGATGTGTTGAGTAATAAGATAACCCGCCACCGGCCGATACGACAATCGTATAAGGCCCGCGTGTTGTATCCGTTAAAACGGGCAACTGGCGCATTCGGCGAGTTCTCGATTGTGCCTGTACGGTCAGGTTCATACTAAACAGAAAAACCAGCCCTAGTATTGTTTGTAAACGGATAGTCATGCGCTTACTGTTGTTCGATATAATGATAATACGCAACCACTGGCGAATAGTTAGACAGAATACCATCGAAATGATTCTGACTAATAAACTCCCGAATAAATTCAGGCTCATCGAGTGTCCAGACGAAAACCGTCAGGCCAGCCGCCTGCATGGCCAGCACTTCCTCCGTTTGAGGGCCAAGTGTCCAGCGAGGTGCCCAGATACGAGCACCTAATCCTTTTGTAATAGCCGTATCCAGCTCGCACAAAATGGGCGTGTTTGCCTTATCGGCCAGTGCCTGATAAGAATCTACAGCCTCTGTGCTGGGCAAGCCAATCACGATTCGTAAGTTACGACCGGCCAGAATCGCTTTTTGCCGGTATTTCTGCTGAAGAGCCTGTACTTTATCCATTGGCCCAATGTATTTGGTATCGAGCCAGACAAAATTCAGGGATGTGTTGTTGACAACCGTTTCCAGCGCTTCTTCAAGAGTCGGAATTTTCTCCCCATTAACCAGCCGAACCAGGGTACTCAGTTGCTGATAGGTATAGTCTTCAACAGGGCCAGTCAGGCCGCTTTTCTGAATGAGCCGCAGATTCAGGGTATTGTCGTGGTATAAAATGGGAACACCATCTTTGGTATAGCGCACGTCAATTTCAATCCCTGTTGCGCCCAGCCGGGAAGCCAGCTTAATAATTTCTATAGAATTTTCTGAAGCAGGCAACAGGTCCGATGTTCGTCCACCGCTCCGGTGGGCCATGATAGAAAATGGCCTGGGGTTTAAGGGTCGGTTATAGGTTAGGGTAATCTGATGATTAGGCTCTGCGGATTTATCACCGTATAATCCATCTACAACCAGCGTGTCGCCTTGGGCTAAACTACCCTTGAAGAGTTGCAGCTTTCCGTTATGCTTCTCCCTCAGAATCAGGCGAACTTCACCAATTTCCTCATTCACCAGCTTACGCCAATAGCCGTTCAACACCAGACTGTCGGCATCGGGCGCACTTTCCAGATTAAAATAAGTAGCATCAGTGCCGGTGAAAATGGATAGATAGTGAGTGGTATCGGCTCCATTAAGCAGGTAGGTCCATTTTAAAGCCGCCAGCTCGCCAAATTGGCTGGCTCCGTTTGAAATGGTATAAACACCTTCCATTGACTTCCGAATAGCCGGCACAAATTGTCCTGAACCCGGTTGGTTTGTAAAGTCATAGGGAACGATTGCTTCATAGGTCTTTCGACAGCCGTCAAAGAGTATAACTAATGAGCCTAGTACTATATAAAAAGACAGTTTCACAGGATAAAGCCAAAAATAAGTTGTGGGTAAAACAGGTTTCGGTCAAAGGTGTCGTAGAGTGACCAAAGCTGCCAGTTGAAATTGGAGTAAGCGGCCCGTATTCCTACCGAAACATGGCGCTTGTAATAAAAGGGTTGCTCCAGCATAAAAGTGAAGGCCACCCCATTAATTTCCCGGCGATTATATACAACGGCCAACGAACCTACCTGTGAGCGGTAATACAGGTCGATGATAGCCTCTGACCTAACCGTTAGCCGAAGATCCTTTGTAAGCTTATAACCTACTGATACACTGGGAAACGTTTCAACTCCATAGGCCTGGCTGGCAAACACATCCTTGACCTGCAAGGCACCCAGCCATCCTGTAATTTCATACCCAGCTGACAGGAATAATCGATTCGTTAACGGAGTAGCCCACCGAAGGCCCAGGCCCAGGTTGCTCTGCACAAACTGGGTTTGAAACCGGCTGGTCAAAAACAAATGCTTCGTTAATCCTCGCTGAATATTGAAATCAATAGCAGGCACACTCACCCGAACCTCTTCGGTTAGTTCAGGCGGTGTGGTCGTAAATACCACGCCAACAGATTTGCGCCACTTTCCGGGAAGAGGTGCCTGTGGGAAATAAATTCCGGGTTGCAACGGCCAGGGTTCTGCCGACTGTGCTACTGAAAACGAGGTTACCAAAACTATTACGCCTACCCATTGGCAAATTTTGATAATTATATTTCGTAAAATGACCACCAAACTAGTTGCTATAAGAATCAGACCTAGTTAACCGCATTAATAGGAATTATGTTACGACTTACCAGTCCCTATATACGTATTCAGGTAGTTTAACCAGCCAGGCATACCCACGCCAGAATTGTTATCGTATGGAGGTATTGGCGCTGACAGACCATGAAGTTGTTGTTAACTCTGTGAACCACCGAAGGAATACTATTTTTTTACAGATAATAGGGTAAGTTACTGAAGGCCTTCTCTTTTTAACAAACTATATCCATGCACCTATTTGTGTATGGATGGTGTGGATAGAATCGGAAACGCTGACCTCAATGAAGTCAGCGTTTTTTTGGTAAGGCATCACCTGATTAACCCACAATTGTTTATAAATAACCCTGGATTCGAAAAACGATTTATTGTTGATAAGCATCGTTATTCCCGGCTATTTCTCAATAATAATGGAGCTACGCTATCATCTATCTTCTGGGCAAATTTGGGGTTCTCTTCAAATTAGCGCGGGTAGATAAATAAGGATATTCGGCCATTAACTGAACGATCTTTCGCCAGTTATTGCACAGAAACCAGTGGATATACGTACCCGATGCATCCACCCGCTTAAACTCCCGAAGAAGTTCTTTATCAACACTGGGATCAGCCATCCTGAGTATCATTTTTAGGCCAAGATTAATATCTTCCAACTCATCCTTACTAAATTCTTTGCCCCACTGGCGAGGTAGTGTACCTGGAAATACTACCTCAGAGGCAATCAGGGTCTTAATATATTCCTTGAGTAAGTCTACGTTGATTTGGTTGGCCATACTTGCTGAGTTTCGTAAAAAATACGAATCTCCAAAATCCTGCCAATTCAGAAGGTAGTTTGTAAAATCTACCAGACGTATATGCTCTTCTGGCTCACCCTCCTTTGTTGTAGTATTCTTTCTTCTAACCCCTTAACCAGATCAAACACCGGAAACACATCTCTTCAGCAACTATAAAGAAGTGTAAGGCTCAGGTAACTAGTGAATTAGAAATCAATCCATTGACTATAAATTAACCATAGCCCCAAAAAAGTAATCAGCCCCGCTAAGTATAGCGAGGCTGATTTATTTACATCTACGGGAGTCTCTGATAAATTTCTCAGGGCTCGTGCTAACAAAAAACGCCGACCTTAGTAAGGTCAGCGTTTTAAACCTAACCCATAAGAACTTGTAACCCCGCCTATCGAGATACAATCGTAAACAAAATAGGCAATAATCGAGCCAATGAGTAACATATTACCTAAATAGTCGTTTCATTTTAAAATAATAGGTAAGTCTATAACCGTTTAGTAAAATCGCCCTGTGTAGCCGAGAGAATTGGTATGCTTTGTGCGGGAACGATGTAGTATGAAAACTGTCGTGCTTTTATTGCTTTTGCTGTCCCAAACTGGGTTAGCCCAAAGCGACACACTACAAGACAGATATCAATTTAGATACCCTCTTAGCAAGAATATATTAGCAGACGCCCCCTTAAAAGAAAAGCCTGTTATCACCTCTCCAACTTTAGTAACAGTGCCTGCACAGGCAGAGGTAAGTATTATTCAAAAAGATAGCGAATTCTATAAAGTAATCTACAATAACAGGACTGGCTATATCCCTTACATTTTCCTTGAAAAGGATTACGAAACGTTTAAAAGCCGCAATTATCCCCACAAACCGATTGATGAAATCAAGAGTAAGGGAGTGGCTTCCCCTCCTCTCCCACCCGATACAACTACCTGGTACGGGCGGGTTAGTGTGTCGTGCCCTATCCAAAAAGAACCAAATTCACGATCCGAGACGCTATTCAAGCTACCTAAAGGAGCCGTTCTAAAGGTAAGGCGGCATGATTACAGTTATTGGCGCATCGACATGTTGGGGCAAATTGGCTATGCAGGCGTTTACTATATCACTGAAGTCTCAAAATCAGGGAATCCATTTATTCCTACGCGCTATACGGGGCCTACGTATGATCGTTATGAAGCTGCCACGCGGGGTATCGCCACTGGAACTGTAGATTCTACTCGTACCAGAACAACTAGTAGTCGCGTTTATACGAGTCAGCCAGGAAGCAAGCCTGTGCTGCGTCGCAAATAGAATCCGATCAATCCTCTACAGAGATTTGTTTTCTTATCAACGAACATCTCAGCCATGATTTCTCATCCAGCTGCTATGCTCCCGGTTCCTGGTGCCCTTTTTTGTACAAAACCAGTTGATTTCTTCAACCGAAAGAACGACCGGACTATTGGCTCTCCTTTATTGAACTTGCTGCATGTCAGAAGGATCAATTAGTAAAAAGCCTGGATTGATACAAGCCCCGTGCCAGCGTACCCCAAAATGCAGGTGAGGACCCGTTACCCGACCCGTTTCTCCAACCAGGCCAATCTTCTGTCCCTTGGTAACAGTTTGATTGGGTTTAACCGAATAGCTCTTCAGATGAAAATACTCTGAAATTAAGCCATTGCCGTGGTCAATGTAGACTGCATTTCCGCTATAGAACTGGTTGGCCGCCAGCAATACACGGCCATTTCCAACACTTAATACAGACTCGCCTAGCTCAACTGGATAGTCTTGTCCCGTATGCCGATCGCGGGGCTGGCCATCAAACGTCCGGCAAGCACCAAAGTTGCCTTCCCCTTTTGGCAGTGGACTGGCAGGCTTACCCACCGGCAGATCGAAAACGGCAGGACGCACGGTTGCTTTATAGCGAATCAGAGGATTAACAATAGCGGCTTCTTTAGCAGCACGAGACTGATTTTGAGGGGATACATTGACGTATTCCTTCTTGGGAAAGTTTTTTATATCTTCCTGGACGCAGGCTTTAGTGGCGACATGAATGGTAGCCGTTTCCAGTTTTCCACCGGTCGTTCGGCGGGAGATAGTATACGAGCCCGGTTTCATATCCATATCAACGGGGTAGTAGCAGGTACCGTTAACGGCCGACCAGGCTCGTTTCTCAAAGCTACAGCGTAGGCAGTTTCCTGCCCAGCGGGCTACCTCACCTTGTGCTACGCTCACCGATTTAGGCTCCGCTTTCAAAGCAGCTTTAGGAGTATGGAGTCGATCTGACGATACGTTGAGCCAGAAGCCTGATAGGGAGAGCAAAAGTAGAATATGCATGGAATGAAGAGTCAAGATGGTTGCAACAAATTCAGAGGAAATTAAAAAACCAACGACTTAAAAGCAGTTGGCTTCTCTGAGGAAATCAGCAGTTTATAAACTGTTCCCACCGTCTATTGTTTTAGGGGTAATTATGGCCGTCCACCTCAGACTTTTGCTCTTTAGGGGTTAGTCAGTCGTGATAACTTTCTTGTTTCCGGGACACTACAAAATCATCGCCGATGAATCATCGCCCAAGTGGACTACTGTTTCTTTTTCTTCTGGCAAAAGTAGCGGTCTATGCACAACCGTTAGAGCCCGCTCGGGGAGCTAAGGTCATTGAGTTAACCACCACACTGCCCGATTCGGTGATGTACAGAACGATTGGCCATACGCTGCTTGAAGAGGGATATACATTTAAATCAGACAAAGCCCTATTGCTGTTTATCACCACTGAACGGCCCTTGCCCGATTCGCCTGCTTTTCACTATTCTGCCAACCTCGTCATTCATCAAGGAACCATTAAGATTACGGGTGTGCTGCGAAACACACTAAAGTTTACCCGTCGAAAAAAGACTGTTGTGGATAAAGGGAAGCCTATTGATTACCGAACGGGTAAGAATGATATGCGTGGACCCGCTTTTACCCAGCTTGACGAACTGGCTCATGCCTTAACGGTACCGATGGTTACGACCATTACAGCCTACTCAAAGCGATAAAACCGACATGGATCAAGTAGACCAATCGGTTGCCCCTCCCATTCGCTTCTTCCAAGTTTAGGAAAGCCCCCTCTCTTTTGATTACCCTTGAGCTAACTCAATATGGATAGATAGAAACCTGCCTGAGCCTGAACGTCATAAAAAAGCCCGGTTGCAGAGTGCATCACGGGCTTTAAACTATGCGTCAATATCATTTAGATTCCATTACACAAAGAAAGTCACCACCGTAGAGGAGGCTAATTCTGCTTTCGTATGCCTGATTGATTAGCAGTCTCAACTCAAATTATCATCGCTGATCTCTGCCTGACCAGTTGAGAGCGATTTTAGTGGCCACCGAACAGACCACCGAGTATGTTGCCAAGGCCACCTCCCTGACCACCCAGTGAATTGAGCAAACTTCCGGCATCAACACTTGAATCAGTAGGGTCATTGGCTTTATGCATCAACTTACTGAGTACCATGGGTACTATAGCTGCGGCCACCGACATAGCTACCTGGGGTGAGATTCCCAATTTGCTCATCAGGTCCTGTTGTACCGTCTGTTGAACCCCCTGGGAGACAGGATGGTCATCTACACTTCCCCCCTGACCAGTTACCATTCCTAATAAACTACCTAAGCCACCACTCTGTGCTTGCTGGCCCAATCCGTTCATGATGCTACTGGTGACCGTTTGCAGAACCGTATCGTTCTTCTCATTGGGAATGGCTGAGTTGTTAACAACAGACTGTCCAGCATGCTGGCGGACAAGATTCAAGATGGTTTCAAACATGATCATCTGGGTTTTAGCTAGCGGACAAAACCGCGGAGTTAATACTTCCTAACAGCGGCTATACCGGATTGTTTATACAAGTCATTTAATAGTCCCGCTTAACCAACCTAAAGCGGAATTGAATTAATGGCTAAACAGGCCGATTCGGTAGCCAGGTAGTTAAGTGTCTCGTTCTCCTTGCCCTATTCATGGAAGTATAATAATTAACCAGCTATATGATTTAGCCAACATTTATACCTCTTCATTGCTTTTAGCAGTATGACTACCCAAACTACTCCAGCCACTGGCCTCTCACTCAATGATTCCAGCGGGCGCCAGCAACTTCAGGCAACACTTTCGGATTACGTAACATTCTTACGTCGACAACCCGCTGTATGTGGAACTCCTGAGCAACAGGAAGCCCTTATCAAGCACGTTGCTCAGGGGCACGATTTGATTAAACTTGTGGCGGCAGAACGGCTCAAGATTACGCGTCAACTCGATCAGCAGAAACATGAATGGATGGAGTTGGAAAAGGAAATGACGGCTCCTATCCTGGCAGCTATGCAACCCCTTAAAGATGCTGTAGAGCATTATAACCGGGAACTCCTGCGTGTGCGGGAACACCAGCAGACGGAGGCCGCTCAGCAAGCCTCGCTGGCTAAGCCTGGGGAGACCAACTGGCTCACTCCGGAAGTCGCTCTGGTTGCTAAACCGAAAGGCGTACAAATGCGGTGGACCTTTGACATCCTGGACCCCAATCAAGTGCCCAACGGATATTGGGTCATTGATGAAACAGCTATTAAAGCCGATATCGCCAATGGTGTGCGGGAAATACCAGGAGTACGCATCTACGAAGAGGGTATTACCACCTTTCGCAGTTAAGTAAAAACTTTACTAAGAGTGGGTCGCGTCAATTATAGACTAACGCCTAAACACCTGATGATTTGAGTGGCTAAATCACCATTTAATAAGCTGGGGCTGTAGGTTGCCCATGGCTAGCGAGCGTGGGTATTATCACCTGGATTCTCAACAGACAAACCAGGAAATTCATAGTGAAACGTATGCGTGTCAGTCACGATTGTGTCAATCCAGTCAAAGGATTCAATTCCTTTATCCAGACGCTCAAAATACAGCGAGAAGCTCACCTGTTCAAAAGGATCTACCCTGACGACATGAGGTAATAGGCGAATGCCTTTCGCTTTGATGAGTGAATAAGTTCGATTTACCGATGAAGCAATTAGCTTACTATTGGGGCTGACACAAATGTAGCCAATTGGTAAGGATTGCTTTTTTTGGGTATAAAAGGTTTTTCCAGGATTGGTAAATTGTACATCCAGAATCGTATAGGCTGGCGTTAGACGCACGGCGGTAACCTCGGTGGCATTAGGTTTTGAGACTTCTTCGACAAACCAATTCGAAATGGAATTTTTGGTACAGCCAACGAAGAGAAAGCATGGCAGGATTCCAAAGCAGACAGAATGCTTCATCCTGTCTAACCAGAGGTATAAACCTGCTAAAGGCTGAGATGACCCATATACACGTTTCATGGCAAAATTTGAGGTCTCTTTATGACAACATAGATACGCTCGCAATGCACTATAAAGTTAGGGAATGGACCTCTATAGAGTTGAATAGGTCGTGGCTAACAGGGACCGTTCCCTCACACAGGAACGATTCGAAAAGCCGTTGTGTAAGCCCTGATGTTGATCTTATATGAATAGTACCATTCATACTATACTTTCTGTTTATGACATACGATTTTGCTATTGTGGGTGCCGGTTTTGCCGGAAGTGTCCTGGCTGAGCGTTTAGCCAGTCAATCGGGAAAAACAGTATTATTGATCGACAAACGACCCCATATAGGCGGTAACGCGTATGATTGCCCCAATGAAGAGGGTATCCTGATTCACCAGTACGGGCCGCATATCTTTCACACCAATTCGCCCGATGTGTTCGCTTACCTATCGCAGTTTACCGAATGGCGACCCTATGAACACCGGGTGCTGGCTTCGGTAGATGGTCAACTGCTTCCCATTCCAATCAATCTCGATACGGTCAACAAGCTCTACGGCTATACGTTTACGTCCGAGGAGTTGGCCGACTATTTCAAGTCGGTAGGTGAACCGGTCAATGACATCCGGACATCCGAAGATGTTGTAGTGAGTCAGGTAGGTCGTGATCTGTACGAAAAATTCTTCCGGGGTTATACCCGGAAGCAGTGGGGGGTTGACCCATCGGAACTGGACAAAATGGTGACCTCCCGAATTCCGACCCGCACTAATCAGGATGACCGCTACTTTACGGACGAATTTCAGTACATGCCGCTTCAGGGCTATACAAAGATGTTTGAAAAGATGGTAGCTCATCCCAATATCCATCAGATGCTGAGCACCGACTTTAAGGAGGTAAAAGACCAGATCTCATTCGATGAGCTGATCTATACGGGTCCAGTCGATGAATATTTTGATTATTGTTATGGCAAGCTCCCCTATCGATCCCTTCGGTTTGACCATCAAACGCTGGATGTAGCCGATTATCAGCCCGTTGCGGTAGTCAATTATCCCAACGACCATGCTTATACCCGCATTACAGAGTATAAGAAATTAACCGGCCAGCAACACCCCAAAACCAGCCTTACCTTCGAATACCCGCAGGATGAAGGCGACCCCTACTATCCGGTGCCACGTCCTGAAAACGCGGAGCTTTATCGTCAATACAAGCAACTGGCAGACTCACTACAGGATGTGCATTTCGTAGGAAGGTTAGGAACATACCGCTACTACAATATGGATCAGGTTGTGGCGCAGGCGTTAACACTCTATAAGAAACTAGTAGGGGCAGAATCGTTCCATGACGTAGTATAGGGCTAATTCATTTTACCCCTGATGCCGGCGCATAAGGTGGTGAAGTTACGCAAAAAGGCGTGCCTCCGCGATGGTGGCACGCCTTTTTGCGAAAGCCCTGACTCAATGAACACTTGCTTCCAGTAGTTTCTTTAATACCAAAGCGTCTTGCCGCATGTGAATATTGTTGAAGAAAACGTATCCGGCTTTTTCCTTTGGTAACAGCTCCACTAAGTCCGCTAATTCATCAGACTCATATTGGTACCGCCAGCCCTGTCGACCATGCAACCGAAAGTAGCACTGTTCCGGGGTCATGGTTGTCGTGACAAACGGATCGACCACATGCCACAACTGAAGATCTTCACACAGATCTTTTATAACGTGCTTATCCCAGGGGCCACGAGGTTCCCAACAGCAGGTAAAGCCGCTCCGATCAATACGGGAAAAGAAATGAACTAGATTGTGGATATGTTCTGACGTCTGTGTAAAACTGGCTGGACATTGAAATAGAATCATTTTAGCGCCCAATGCCTGCGCACAGGCCAGTGTGTATTTCCAGGCCTCATCGACGAGGACAGTCGGCTTGAAAAATCCAGCCTCTGCCTGCTCCTGCTCCGATAATTTTCGTTTCAGCCGTTTATAGGTTGGACTTTTGGCTGGGTGTGTAATGAGTTGCCACGCTTTCAGTGTGAATTCAAAATCAGCTGGCACCTCCCTCCGCCAGCGCTCCAGCGTGTTAAGTTGGGGCGGTTGATAAAAGGTTTGTTGAATCTCAACGCAGGAAAATAGCTCGGCATACCCTGCTTTAGATCCGCTAAGCCCGCAAGTGCCAATTTGTATGTTATTCATAGAGGAGTATAGTAAGGCAAGTCTCGTCAGGCTTTTAGGCAACACAAAAGCCTGATAATCAGGAATCAGCTAAGTGAACAATAGAAAAAGTAAATTGTCGGCATTGGGGCACAATTTCATTCGTCCATAGAAGCTACAGAATAGAAGTAGGTTAGACTACTAATCCTCTTTACCAGATGGATTGTTTTTAGCTAACTATGCGCTCACTGGCGGTGAAGTTGTTGATTTGCTTAAGCACTGGTCTAAGCTTACTTACCTGTGTGGATCCGGTTGAATCAACCATCAATAGCTCGTTGAATGTCTTAATTGTTGATTGCACCATTACCGATAAAGCAGAGACTCAGGTTGTTCGGCTGAATCGCTCCCAGGCAGATCGACTTACGGGTCGATTTGGGTACGTACCCGTTACTAAGGCGAACGTGCAGATCGTTGTTGATTCAGTAGAGGTCGTGATCTGTGAGGAAACGACCGATGGCCGCTATCAACTACCCGCCGACTTCAAGGGGCAAGTTGGTCATGTTTACCAACTCAGGTTCACACTATCGGATGGCACCCGATACGAATCAAACCCGGAGCACTTACAGCCTGTAGCTCCCATTGGGCAAGTGCGTGCCTTGTTTAATCCCACCAGTCTAAGTGCAACAGAGCGGTTAAACAATACGTACACGGCGGCTCATGATTTCTACGTGGACTTTACCGATCCGGCTGACCAAACCAATTATTACCGGTGGGACTGGATTGATTGGGAACGACAGGAATGGTGCCGGAGTTGCAATGGCGGACTTTACCAAATCAAGGATGCTCAAGGTAAGCTAATCGAAGATTGTGTCAGTTTTAATTTAAACTACTCCTACGCGGCTACTTTTGATTACAATTGTCGAACGACCTGTTGGGAAATTCTTTACAGTCATGATTTGGTTTTATTCAATGATGCGTACAGCAATGGGAATCCAGTCAAAGGCATACGCATTGGCCGGGTACCTCTGTACTCGCAAGAAGCTTGCCTGATTGAACTTAGGCAAAGTTCCCTAACAAAAAAGGCTTACGATTACCTGAAGCGATTGAACGACCAGACCCAGACTACAGGCGGTGTGGCGGGCGGCCAGCCTGCTTTGTTAGTCGGCAACGTGCATAATGTGGCTAAGCAAAATGAACCCGTAGTGGGTTATTTCACCGTATCGAGTGTTTCTTCCGTTCGTTACTGGTTAACCCGAAGTGATGCCACTGGTACTGCCCCTGGCTTATTTGTAGCCATGAACGGACATCCTCCCTATAATGAACCCCCATCTGGTCGGGATCGCCCTCCCCTGGCCGTTTGCGTCTCCAGTGATAGCCGAACACCGTATAAACCCGAAGGCTGGCAAGATTAAACAGCCACTCTCGCTATAGAACCGGCATCGAAAAAGTACAACCTTCTGCCCCACAGTTGGTTATTACTATCCCCAGGCCGGCTCTATAACGCTGATTAGTCAGGAGGCAAGTTGACGCGAGGGTAATGGTTTAGTGGACTACGCCCAGGTTACAGGAGCAGTCTGTTCATTAAGGATACGATACATGTGTTGCCAAGTCCGGTCCCAGGACTGTTTACGTAAAAACTGGTCCAATGCCAATTCATCATTGCCCAATGGCTGCTGCAATGCCAGAGAAATACCGCGCTGGAAAGCAGATACAGAATCGGCAATAACCACCCGATCCCAACCACCATAGGTGCGTACCACATCCCGGATCGGGGTTGACACAACTGGTAAACCAGCGGCCAAATACTCCGGGGTTTTCGTTGGACTGATATACCGTGTTGCCTCATTGATGGCGAAGGGCATCATAGCTACCTGCCAGTTGCTAAAATAAGCGGGCAACTCGGTATACGCTTTCATGCCCAGGAAATGAAGATTAGAGCCCTTTGGCAACGTAGCGGGGTCGATCTTGACAATTGGCCCCAATAAAATGAACTGCCAATCGGACTGCTGTTTTGCCAGATTATCCAGTAACTCCAGATCCAGTCGTTCATCAATGACACCACTGTAGCCGATCCGCGGCCCCTGAATGGCTGCCTGATCGTGCGGATCATCCAGACCGGTGTGTCCGGCGCTTTTTCGGGCCTGAGAAAAATGATCATAATCGATACAGCTTGGAAACGCATGCACATTCAGATGACGTTTTTGCTTGGCTTCATATAAGCTATAGCCCCCGGTAAACACCACATCGGCCCGGTTCAGTAGCCGCTGCTCCTGCTCAATCAACTGTGGCGACGCACCCAGAAAGGCCGACAATTCATCCATGCAATCATACAAAACCAACTTTGGGCGAAGATGATCCGTGAACGGAAGTGCCATTGGAGTGTAGTACCAGGTCATATAATCGATTATCGTCTGCTGATCAATTAATTGATCGACTAACTGCCGCTGGAGCCGAATGGCCGTTGGTTCGTCAATGCCGCGGGGCAGCTGGGGCACCACAACAGTAATATTTTCAGACACTTTACGTATGTCGAGGGCTAACTTATCCTGCCAGACGGGCTCTTCTATATACCAAACCCGGCACTGGTGGGCCGCTCGGCTAAGGAGGTGCTGTGGGCGTTGATAAACAAAATTCCATCGAAGGTGGGCAAAACAAAGTAGATTCGTAAATCCCGGTGCTGAGCCTGGACTAGCTATTGACGTAGAATCAGCCAATCGGGTTGGCCGTTTATGAAGGATGGATTGGGATTGCTTACCCTTGTACGGTAAGGTTGGGGCCGGTTCAGACATTGAGTTCATACGTAAGCGGGTCAGGGCTAATCGGCTACAGGAGCCAGTTTAGTTAAGTAGAGAACTTATTATAAACTCAACCCATTGGACCGAATTTTAATGGCCCCATTTCGTCTGCAAGTGAGGGAACGGCTCCTACCAGTAGCCGATCAGCTTAGTTTAAAATGAGCCTATTTATCTAGTAAGTCCCTAGTTTTTAGCTACATTATGTTGTATTTTTGACTACTAAAACACCTAATTAACGTTCATGAAAAATCTAGCCTCTACTAACCCAGCCCTTCGGGATAATTTTAGAAATGCCAACCTATTAATTATTGAAGATAATCCCGACCACGGGAAGCTAATGAAGGATTCGATCGGCCAGTGTTTGCCTGAAGTAAACGCTGCGCTGGTGTCTTCCGAAGCCGAAGCTCTTTTCTTTTTGAACCAGTGCCGCACCGAAGAATGGAACTATCCGAAACTAATTCTGCTGGATCTGTACCTGCCCGAACGCCAGAATGGCTGGCGACTTCTGGAGCAAATTAAAGCGATGCCAGCAGCCATGGGCAAAATACCAGTTGTACTATTAAGTCAATCTAGTAACCAGCAGGATATTCTCGAAGCCTACCAGCGCGGCTGCTCATCGTATTTAATAAAACCCCGGTTGGCTGCCGACTGGCTGCGTTATTTTCAAAGCCTGCGCACGTATTGGTGGGAAACGGTTACGTTACCCAAGGTGGAAATTTCTTTATTTTAGCCGAAAGCGGTTTGGTTAGTCTACCAATTGAACGATCCTCAGCCAATAATCGACTACCTGGTTGAGGATTCGAGCCAGTGCACTTGGATCGTCGGGAATAACTACCACCGAATTGGCGTCCAGTTGGTAGGCCTGCATCATATTCTCTGTCGGGGGTATCAGATAAATCACTGGAATTGCCCGCAAGCGAGCGTTTCCCTTCAGCGTTTGTAACGTCAACAGGCTATCAGTCCGGTTCAATCGGGAATCAATAAGAATGAGTTTTGGCCACTGTATGGATGGGCTAAGCAGTAAGGCAGAGGCCAGTTCTGACCCTATTTTGGCCGATTGCAATACATAGGGTACGCCTAGTTCACGAAGGCACTGCTCTGTTAACAGTAAGGTATCTCCACTCATAATTACCTGTATCTGGAGTGGTGTCACTTCGTTCAGGTCGGCCTGAATAGCTAACGGGGAACTATCGACTTGAACTGGCACACTGCCAGTTTGTAAGAACTGAGCTACCTGCCGCCATCGCCGACGGCTCACGGGTAGTTCCGTGCCATCCACCAACCGTACCGATCCTGCCATTTTAGGCCGGGGCGGCTGTTGGATATGGGCTATGCAAGTCGGGTTAATGAGGGCTGTTTTGTGAATGCGAATGAAAGACGGGAGCCGTTCTTCGAAATAAATTAGTGGTTTGGCCAGTAATCGTCGTTCGCCACTGCGAAACTGAAGCCAGGCATAATTATCCGCTCCAATGAAGTAGGCCAGTAAGGACGGCTGTTCAAGAAGTTGGTGAATTAATAGCACGTTTGTTTCGGTTTGTAGGTAGAGAAAATCACAGGTGATCAGGGAATTACTGACCCACTGGTATTAACCCAGTAGGCACAGACCTGTTTAAATAGCTTCGTCATGGATAGTATGCTCATGGGTTTTACCAGACAGGAATTGGCACCTGCCTGATAACACGCCTGGATTTCGCCTTCTGAAGTGGCACTGGTTACCATCACGACCGGAATTAGTTTCCAGTCTGCTCGGGTCTTGAGTTGCCCCAGCGTCTGTAGGCCGCTCATACCGGGCATGTGTAAATCAAGCAACAGTAAAGCGGGCCGTTTCAGATCCGTCTCCAGGCTGTTTAGCATAGCCTCACCGCCTGGAAACGACAAAACGGTATACTCAGGCAAGAATTCACCAAATACATAGCGAACCAGTTGAAGATAATCGGCTTCATCATCGATTACATAAATTAAAGGCTTCATCAGGCAGACTTAACTAATGGTTAAAAACATAACTAACGTACTAGCTAAGGGATGGAGCCAGGGAGTTGCTAAAGAAAAGGCCCTCAGGACTAGTTTTCAACTGGTGTCTCGCCTTGCAAAAAGTGGGATAGTTCAGGCGAAAAGAAGTTACTATAGGTGTTCATGTCAATACGTAAGTACTTGTATAGTGGTTGATACACAGGCAGGATTCGTAGTCAACTACTTATTAGAGGTATAACGCAAGGGTAGGCGAATACGAAATAAGGTACCCCGGCCCGAAATGCTTTCGATTTCCAGATTAGCACTCAATAGTTCACACAATCGCTTCACAATTTGTAACCCAATTCCCTCCCCCTGATTAACCTGATGGCCTAATTCATTCAGTTGATCAGGCGAAGGAATGGTTGGCACATTGGTGGGCAAAACGGCCACAGGCTCTGCCGCATTTACCGACAGGACGCTGGTTGCTTCAACGGTCGGCTTTAGTTGATCACCAAATACGCCTGCTAGTGTAGAGGGCAAACCCGGCCCCGAATCCTGAACACTCACGATCCAGCGGGCATCATTCTCCAGCGCCCAGGAAATCGAGATAAATCCGCTGGCGGTATATTTTAAGGCATTCAGCAATAGATTCTGCACAATCCGTTGCAGTTTGACAGGATCAGTTTCGACAGATAACGAGGCAGGCCCCTCGGCCCTGAGTAACAGGTTTCGTTCAGCAGCGAGTGGCTGCCCGGCCTGGACCATTTCATGCAGGAACGGAGCCACATCAATCGACTCAAGCTGCAGTTTTTCTTCGCCCGCTTCCAACCGGGAGAGGTCCATTAAATTTGCCAGCATTACCTCCACATTAGCCAGATTACGGCTCAACATGTCCAGATACTGCTGTCGTTGGTCGTCCGGCAATCCCTCCAGTTTGAGCATATAAGCCGCCCCGTTAATGATGCCTAAGCCGCCCTGTAGGTCATGGGTGGATGTTCGAAGCATATTGATCCGTTGATCCGATAAAGCCGTCATTTTTTCGATAACCTGCTGAAGTGTAGCCGACCGCTGAACGGCTTCCAGTCGTTGCAATTCATCGTATTTGACCACACTACCCTCCATGGCTTCCTGCATGATTTGGGAAATCTTCTGGATAACAGTCAGCAGGAGTTGCGCATCTGTTTGGGGAAATAAACCCTGAAAGCGCTTCAATTCATCGTATAGAATTTGGGTTAAGTGAGAAACCTCCCGCATCGTATCGAGTAAGGAGAATGATTTTTGCCAGCGATGCAGACCATGCGCCTGAGCCGTCAGAGCCGGGTCGGCCTCGGGAGCATTTCCGAGCAGACGCGCTTCCAGAATGTCTAAAATCAGGGGAAGTAAATTATTGAATTCCTCCCGGCTCAACGAGGAGCCTTTTTTTAACGTGCTATCTGCCTGACAAACCGTTCGCCAGTTGTTTAAAATGGTTTCCCGCTGTGCGAACAAATAAGCGACAATAGCCGATAAGGGCTGGGGAGAATCTGACAAAATGGGTTCCATAAGGATATAGTACTTGTCTAGCCGCTTCGCTACTCAACTAAACTCATCCGCGCCCTGGTTAGTACTTAATTGACAGGCAATTTTCAGGTAAGTGATCTAATGGGTTATTCCTGATCGAACCTGTCGATGTCTTCCACAGTTGAACGCATAATCAGCATGGAGTAGCGAACGCTCATGGATTCAGCCAATTCCTCATTGGCCGTATACGTACTGATAAAATAACCAACATCGCTCTCAAAAATGGCGGCAATGATCTCCCCATTAGCAGCCTGATCACCAACCTGTTGACAAACCAGTTGACCATTGACCCAATAAGACAGGCTTTTGATACGCCGGGCGCTAACCCGAAATCCAATTTCATCGAGTCGTTTTTTACTAACGGCATAGATCTGTTCTGCCTGCGAAACACCGATGGTAAAGGGAACATAAAACTTCATAGCTACTCAACCCGGTTCAATCCGGAAGTGACCCAAGATAAACGATGAGGTGTGAGGCATCGGCCCTGTCAATGGTAGGGTACCGTTGCCTTACAACCAACGGCAGCAGATGTGCTATGTGTTGTATGGGTTAGGTTTGCTAGTAAGGTGATTATCTCCTGCGTAAACCAACTCAACAAATGAAAAAATTCACAATGACAGTTGCCATGACGTTGCTGGTAGGCAGTCTAAGCGGATGGGCTCAGTCAGGGACAAGTGCCCAAAGCAAGACGGATAAACAGGCGCCATTGTCGACCAGCCAGACCAGCAAAGCGAATAACAGCCAGCTTAAGGGTACGGGAGTACCCTACAATAAGGACAAACAACAGTTTGGCAAACAAACGTCAACAAAGAAAAGCGGCCCAATACCACCCTCATCGGTTAGCAGTGGGCCTGAAACCTCCGATGCAGCACAAGAGGCTAAGACACCCGGAAGTCATGCCGCTCAGCGGGAGCGAAGTGTTGGCCACAAGTCTACTACTAAAACCGGAAATCCTTCATCGAAAACGGGGAATCAATAAGTAAGTAAAAAAAAGATAAGTCATAAACGACATACCTTCATGCTAGCGATGAATTATAGAGGCCCCTTCCGGGTCAGGGCTGCTCATAAACCGTATCCAGAAATCCTTCATCCCGGCGATGCCATTGTTCGGGTTACCCGTTCCTGCATTTGCGGCTCGGATCTGCACCTCTACCATGGACTTGTGCCTGACACCCGGGTGGGGATGACGTTCGGCCACGAATTTATTGGCGTTGTCGAAGAAATTGGTTCGTCGGTTCAAAAACTGGCCGTTGGCGATAACGTCATCGTTCCGTTTAATGTGGCCTGTGGCACCTGCGCTTTTTGTAAGCAAGGGCTGTTTGGTAACTGCCACGAATCAAATTCGCAGGCTACGGCCGTGGGAGGCATATTTGGCTACTCCCACACAGCGGGTGGCTATGATGGTGGACAAGCAGAGTTTGTTCGGGTTCCTTATGCCGATGTGGGGCCCACTATCATTCCGGACTGGATGGATCATGATGATGCGGTTCTGTTAACCGATGTGGTACCAACGGGCTATCAGGCCGCCGAGATGGGCGGGATCAAAATGGGCGACACCGTGGTCATTTTTGGGGCTGGCCCAGTAGGCATCATGGCCGCCAAATGCGCCTGGTTATTTGGGGCAGGCCGCGTAATTGTGATCGACCATCTGGAGTACCGACTCGACTTCGTTCGGAACTATGCCCAGTGTGAAGCGTACAATTTCAAGTCGATGGATGATCCGGTTCTATTCCTCAAAAAAACCACCGATTGGTTTGGGGCCGATGTTTGTATCGATGCTGTGGGCGGTGATGCCTCAGGCAGTGCCTTACAAACCATCACGGGAAAGAAATTACTGCTCCAGGCAGGATCGGCCACGGCGCTTCACTGGGCAATCAACTCCGTTAAGAAAGGGGGCATTGTGTCGATTGTGGGTGTGTATGGTCCTACCGATAATCTGGTACCAATTGGTAACGTGGTTAATAAAGGCATCACGATTCGAGCCAATCAGGCGTCGGTTAAACGACTGCTGCCCAGGCTCATCGACCATATTCAGGCCGGTCGACTGAATCCAAAGGAAATCATTACGCACCGGGTACCTCTGGAAGAAGTTGCCGATGCCTATCATATCTTTTCGGCCAAACTGGACAATTGCATCAAACCTATTCTTATTCCGCCATCCGCCAGAAAATAACCCCTCAAATCATGGAATCAACGCCAAACGAGTATGCGCATATTAATGGCTGGGGGGTGGATGCCGACCCAACCAATGAGCCGACCCACCCGATAAAAAACTATACGGGTGACGACCACCAGCGGCTCAACTGGGAAAGGCCTCCGCTTCAAGCTGTAACGGTAGAAGTCCTTAAGTCCAACGAACGGCCTAATCTCACGGCTGTTTTTGGCACGTCTTCTCCCCCATCTGGTCTTAGTGGCATCATTCGGCGGTATGCCTTCAAGTCAAGTGAGTCTGAATACGGCCACTGGCTTCCCTTGCTACTGGCCGACCGGATCAATGTGGTGGAAGGAATCGTCGATGATCTCCGACAAGGCCACATACCGAATATTTTTGCGGAGAAAGGCTGGAAAGCGGACTGGAAATATAACCGCGAAGGGCTGGTAAAAAATCTATTGGTTGGCGTCGTTGTTACCACGGCAGTGATCGCCCTTTTATCTCGTAAAAAGAAAAAGTCGATCCGGTAAGGAGCCAGTACGAAAAGGATTCAAGACACCTGGAGACTATGAAACTTAAGTCGATTGTTGATCAGCTTCAACACGAAGCGAACGTAGTGCAGGGCGAGGCAACCAAAGACAGTATCTATGTGAGTCACACTACGTTTCCGGATGAATTGGCGGCAGGCGCAGCGTTCGGCTCGTCGGTAGCGAAACTACTGAATGTGAATGGCTGGTCGGCCCTGTCCAGTATTTCGGCAGATTTTGCGCTGTATAGCCCGGTTGGCAAATCAAAACCAGACGGCCCGGTCGACGTGGGCGATTTTATTCAGATTCTGTTACCTGGCCCAACGCCCGAAAATTGGGTGCGCGTCATCCATAAGTCGTTAGACAAAACGCGGGCGGAGTTCACGGTTCAACCAAGCCCTGATCCGATGGCCAATAAGCCGGACCAGATCGAGCATTTTTTTAATGATCAGGCTCGCAGCACGTTTCGGGTAGAGGTTGCGGGGTGTACACTCAGCGCATTCCAGATTGGCAAACAGGAAGGCATTAACAACCAGCAGCCACAGGCTGGCGATCGAGCCCTTGTCAATACGCTCATTGCCGAAACAGGATGGCTATTTTATCAGAAAATCCAGTGGCAACTTCTAACGGATTACCTGGTACTCTCCTAATTTAGATTCTACCGATCCTATTGTACTGATTATCAGAAGCGATAGAATCAATTAGAGTCTAGAGAATCTACGTTGATCAAACACTAGCCAATGCGTACTAAATCGTACAACAGTCCGACTTACTGGCAACCCTTTACCAAAACTGAAGAAACATCCCAATGGGTAACGGGTATCAATGACCAGCTTAAACAGGCTACCCACCGGGCCGACGCCCATGTGCAACTTGAAACGGGACACTTAGCTATTTGCCTGACGACCAATTCATTTTGGCTACTGTACACCATTGGCAAGTTGGGCCAGTTAGCCATTCGCACCTGCTTTGATCCGCAGATGATCAAGGGCTACAAGGTGGGTAAAATAAGTAAGACAAAAGTCGAGTACCTGATTGAGGGCGCTCTTGGGCAATTTCAGGTAACCGTCGAATTGCCCAGGAGTGATTACCCGCTACTCCGCTATACGACTTCATTGACACCCAATCAGCCCTTTACTGTTCAGGCGTTCCCACAGGATGTATATGTGTTGGACAAGGACTATAATCCGGCCACAACTCAGGGCATGGTTTATGTCACACAGTCTGGGCCAACCTCTGGACTAGCCTATTTATCTGTTGCCAAACCAGCCGAAGGATCCTTGGTATACTTCCAGAACTTTACGGCGCTGAATGACTATTTCCAGACAACAGAAACCGAACCCTCTGGTACAGTCAGTGTGCAGTGGCCCGAAGTAGGCTTCGCCTTACCAGCGGCCACCTCTCCATTGCCAGCCGGACAGGAACTGACGATCTCGGATGCCTTTCTTTATTTAAGCGACCGGATTCCCCAAAGCGAGTTCGAAGCCGCGGACCAGTTTCTGGACGCGATGGCCAGCATTTATCTTCATCTTCCTAAATCCCAAACCCAGTATTATCACTGGCCCAAAGCGGCCGAACGAACAATCGAGGCTTTAAGCGAATCGGCGGATTGCGGGCGAATGATTAAAAAGCACTTCTATCTGAATGCCTACGTCGATGCAACCTATAAGCCACCCGAAAGCATGGTGCAACTGGCTATTCTGGTGCCGCTCTGGGAGTATCAGCACTGGAGTGAAAAACCGGTGCCCTTGGTCGAGAGCCTGCAACAGAGCCTGCCCTCGTTTTATGATGAGAACCGGCAAACGCTCATGCGCTGGTTACCCGGCGGTACATTTACCGAGGATAAGGCTAGTCGTAGTGAGGAACAGGACCCAGCTAAGATCGACTCCTGGTACCTGTTACACACATTGATGAATTTAGGCCGGTTAGCCCATCAGGGCAATGCCCAGGCCAAGGACTTACTGGTTAACTCGCTGGAGTTCGTTATCAAGGCGGCTCATCATTTCAACTATGACTGGCCGGTATTTTACGATGTACGAACGCTGGAGGTGGTCAAGGCCGAAACCGATATCGGGAAAGGCGGGGAGCTGGACGTAGCTGGTCTGTACACCCACGTGATGGTACAGGTCTATGAATTCACGAAAGAAGCCCGTTACCTGGACGAAGCCATCGCTTCGGCTGAGCGGCTCCGGGGTAAAGGGTTTGAACTACTCTATCAGAGCAATATCACGATCATGAGTGCGCTCACGCTGGCCAAGTTGTGGAAAATTACCGGCAACCGATTGTATTTCGATTTGAGTCGACTAGGTCTGGCCAACGTTATTGCCCGGCTCTGGATCTGGGACTGTCAGTTCGGCTTTGGCACTGATCGGAGTACGTTTCTGGGCGTGGCTCCTCTCCGGGATGCCCCGTATCTGGCGGCCTACGAAGAGGGCGAAATTGTGGCTACCATGATCAACTATCTCAAGGAGGTAGGGCGTGATGTTCCCGACTCCATCCGACTGTTTTTTTCGGAGTATATGAAATACTTGCTACACCGGGGCCGCTATTATTATCCATCGGAACTGGCTGCTGATTCGGTCAGTCAATCCCCCAAGGAAGGGCGCATCATTCATGACTTACCCATTCCGCTGGAAGATATGCCGACGGGCTGGAAACAGGCCGGTTCCGTTGGGCAGGAAGTGTATGGGGGCGCTTTGGCCTATATTTTGACCAGCTATGCCTACAAGCGGTTTCCAGATGTTCCGATCATGGTATTTTTGGATTATCCCGTTTATCAGGCTGAATACCAGTTGATCACGAAAACGAGTGGCTATGCGGTGATTCGACTGGCTGGCACCAGCAGTTGCACTTGCCGGGTACGGTTATTCGCTAAAAGTGGAACGCTCCCCACGCTATATCTGTACGATGAAGACGCTGCCAACAATGAGCCACTCAAGCCCAGCGAAACCGCTAAAACGTATCAGGAGTATCAGGTTCAGGGTCATTTACGACTCCGGCTGGAATGGAATCGGGGCTCAACCGGGGTATAGCTACTGTTGTTATCCAACTTCCCCAATAGCCGCTTACGGATTCAGATTCTATATATTTCCAGCCCTCACTCATATTCCTATTCTTTTAGGGGACTTGAGAAATTGATCCACTAGGAGTTTTAGTAAGCTTTTTTACCCCTAAATCCCCTGAAGGGGACTTTGCTCATGCTTAGACAAAGTCCCCTTCAGGGGATTTAGGGGTAGAAGCCGTCCAAATACTAGATTTACATCACCTATGTGAAGCCTTTACAAAATCAGGAACAGGAGTGGGTGCTGAAAATCGTAAAAAAGATTGGCTGCTTGACGTTTAATATTCGTATTTAATACCCATCTTTTTAGCCATATCGGAGAACACCTGCGGATCAAAATCTTCCGCCCCCGGCGCACGCTGTTGTGGCTCCTCCTCCATGGCCATACAGGTTTCGCCATCCGGGTCAATACCCAATTGTTTGGCTATCTGTTCCAATCGGGTAACCTGGCTTTCAGATTCACGCTGATGAACCTGCCCTGCAACGCCTGGCGAAGTTGTTCACTTTGTACCCACTCAACAAGCTGGGACATGGCATCCAGCGCTTGTTTTGTAGATACCCCGCTGTAACTAAACACCGTCGAGTGAGGGAGCGGCCTTATCGCACAAAATTGACCATTAGCCCATAAACTAGAGCCTGACCAAACAAACGTCACCAGGAAAAGTTGAGCTTGAGACAGGTAAACTAGATGACCAGAGCAGCAATCATCAGGCACTAATACAGGAGACGGATGGCAGTTAGTAGTACACCCCCCAACCAAGACCAGGGGGCCGAAAATGAACGATTGCGATTTGCCCTCCAGGCAGCTGGTATTGGTACCTGGGATTTAAACTTCCGGACTCAGGTTGCCTGGTGGGATCAGCGCACTCAAGAACTCTACGGGTTTGCCGGAACGGATGTCCGGGACTTTAAGTCACCCGAACAGCTCATGCAGTATGTACACGCCGATGATCAGCAACGGGTTCAGAAAGCCATGCAGTGGGCATTGAATCCAGAATCGGGCGGGCACTATGAAATTGAGTACCGAATTATCCGTCAGGATGATACCCAGATCCGCTGGTTACTGGCCAAAGGGCAGGCCTATTTCGATGAGCAGGGACGGGCTTATCGGTTTTCGGGCACCGCTCAGGACATTACCCAGCAGGTACTCACCCGGCAACTGACAGAAGAGGCTCAGGAAGGACTACAATCGGCCATCGAGCTGGCCCAGTTGGGCACCTGGCACTATGATCTGATCACGGGCCATATTGAGTACTCATCCAGACTACGCGCCTGGCATGGCATTGGGCCCACTGAACCCATTACCACTGAGCTTGCTTTTCGACTCGTGCGGTTAGAAGACTGGGCACTCGTTCGGACATCCATGCAGCAAGCCATTTCCGGCGGATCTGATGGACATTATGATGTTGAATACCGCGTATCAGACTCCAATGGAGCAGAACGAATTTTGCACTCCCACGGAAAAGCGTATGTCAATCAGGCCGGTCAGGCCTACAAGATTAGCGGCATGGTTCAGGATGTGACCCCACAACGGCGGGCCCAATTCGCTCTGGAGCAGCAGGTAACGCAACGTACCCAGCAGTTGGAAATTTCGAATGAGGATTTACGGCGATCCAACGAAAACTTACAACAGTTCGCTTACATTGCCAGCCACGATTTACAGGAGCCCCTGCGTAAGATTCAGCAATTTGGCGATTTGTTAAAGACTAGGTATGCCAGTTCCGAAGGCGATGAACTGGTTTATCTGGAACGAATGCAATCGGCGGCCAGCCGCATGTCTACGCTGATTCGGGACTTACTTAGCTTTTCACGGATCTCTACGCACCGAGATACCAGTGCGCCCATATCGCTGGACACGATTGTTCAGACCGTATTGCTCGACCTGGACTTGATGATCGCCGAAAGTGAGGCAAGTGTTGTGGTTGGAAAGTTACCCACACTTGAAGGAGACCGCTTACAATTACAGCAACTGGTTCGGAACCTCCTCAGTAACGCCTTAAAATTTCGTCGACCTGAGGTTGCGTCCCTAATTGAAGTGAGCGCCAGTTGGGTTGCCTTCGAAAACCTGCCAGCCAGCGTTAGCCCAAAACGCCCTGCCCTGGCTTACCACCGCCTTGATGTGACTGATAACGGAATTGGTTTCGATGAAAAATACCTGGATCGGATCTTTCAGGTCTTTCAGCGTCTGCACGGCAAAAACGAGTTTGCCGGTACGGGAGTGGGTTTAGCCATTTGCGAAAAGGTAGTCAGTAATCATGGAGGAGCCATTACCGCCACGAGCCAACCTGGCCTGGGCACTACCTTTAGTGCCTATTTTCCCGTTTAGGCCCAAGACAGGCCAGGAAACGTACGGCTACCAACTTTGGTCCGTCGCAAAGCCACGGCTCATTCCTCTTATGTCCAATAAAGTACTGGCGCTTCGGGGAAACGCTTCTGCCATTCGGCATAGAAGAAAGTCTTCATCTCTTTCATCTCCTCGGGGCGATAAACATACTTAGTGCCACCAAACTTGTTGCGCTTCTCGGCACGCTTCGTTTCGTCCATCTCCAGCGACGTATTAGGGTACCACGCCAACAAGATGTTCCTGGAACCAGGTGTAAAGCGGTGGCTAATGAACTCAGCATTCATATCGCAGGGGAAGTCGATAACCTCAGCGATGCGATCGAGCAAGGATGCGTAGTGCTCACGCCAATCGGGAATGGGCATAATAGGCGCAATAACAACACCAATGGGGTATCCCCCACCGCCCAACTGCTTCGGTAGGGCTAGTTTGCGCAGGCCCTGCAACCGCGACTCTACCGAAGCCGTTCCACCCTCCAAACGCCGGGCTATGGTATCGGCATTAAGGCTGATGCGCGCGCGGGTCTGCCCATTGTGGGGCAGGTTGAGCAGGCTATCCACCTGATCGTACTTAGACACAAAGCGCAACTGCCCGTGTTCACGGTGGCCTACTAGCCGTGTTCCGAAGTAACGGATAGACTCGGCTAAGCCACCGGTCAGGTGTTCAATGCCTAACACATCGGTATAACAGCTAACTTCGAAGGTGGTGGGGTGGTTCACGTCATAACCCTGCCAGCTCCGGTTGGGTGGATAAGTGCCCTCGTACGTAGCGGTGTGCGCGAGCAACTTAGGCAGATTGGCGTAGGCCCGCACGACGGGCGGACCAGCTAAGCTTCCGGCTAAATAACAGTATTGACAATGGGCCGGGCAACCTTCGGCCAGGTTCATTTGCCAGTCGGCCGAGGGGGGAATGGGTTGGAACTTAAAGGCACCCGGCGGAGCATTCACAATGGCTAAGGTATTCTTGGCAATTCGATAGGTCTCGCGTTCATTAGCTCCCCTTAGCCCGGCAATTCGATTGCTTTTGGCGATTTCGATGGGTAGATCAAGCGCCGATATGCGTTCATAGATAGCCTGGCCATAGGGCTCCTTGAGGGCATCGGCCGTAAAAACGACCCGCCTGGGCATCCAAAAACGGGGTGACTTTACAAGGGGCTGAGGGGTTGATAGAACTGGCAAAATAGGCATTAATTCAGACGTCATAACGGAGTAGAAGAGCGGGTAACTATCGAGCTAAACAGCACATCACCCACACTGATTAATAACAATCATACTCCCTGAATAGCTCCCGTATCAAGCAAATATCTTTTTATGTAAAAAGTTGATTATCAGAAGAATATTCAACTTTTCTATAGTATACTTACAGCTTATTTGTGTACGTTGCGCCGGACTGCCAAACCGATTCTGCTTTCACGATACAGCTCCCTATGGCCCGTATTCGTTACGTATCAATCATTAATTGCCTGATACACTAAAGGCTTAACTACTTTGTCTATATTTGTAATATAAGGCCCCCACATTTGCCGGTATATCAATACCAACATATTCTCTTTTGGATCAACCCAGTAAGAGGTAGAAAACACCCCACCCCAGGAGTAAGTACCGGCTTGGCTGGGGGTAAACCTACTGCCATTTTCAGAGATAATGAAAAAGCCAAAGCCAAATTTGTTCTCACTGGCATGGTCACCCATAGTAGGGCTCATGTTGCCAATTTGATTCATGGTCATCATACGAACCGTATTGCGGGCTAACAGGCGCACACCGTTGTATTCCCCACCATTCAACAACATCTGCAGGAAAATAGCATAATCATAAATAGTGGATGACAAACCACCACCACCCGAAAAATAGTCGGTTTTTTGGAGGGGATAGTTCATATCAAGCGATCCGCCAAAAACCGATTCCTGCTTTTTGATCGTTCCGGTAGAATCGCCCAGGAAAAAGTTGACCAGTCTGGAGCCTTTTTCGGGCGGCACATTAAAATTGGTATCTTTCATTCCAAGGGGCTGACAAATACGCTTCTCAAAAAAAACGTCCAGGGTCATACCTGACCAGAGCTGAACCAGGTAGCCTAATACGTCCATATTCAATCCATACTTCCATTGTTCACCGGGTTGAAAAAAGAGTGGTAAGCTGCCCAGGCGGTTCATTGCATCGGAAAGTTTTTGCCCCTTAACACCAACTCCTCCGGTAACATAGTTTTTTGCATAAATGGCATTTTCCGCAGGAGTACCAATTGCTGGATACCCCAGACCCGATGTATGGGTTAATAAATCGCGAATAGAGACGGGCCGTTTAGCCGGAACAGTAGTGTATGTGGTATCTTTTGGATTGAAGGTAGCCAGCACTTTTTCATTAGCAAAGGAGGGAATGAACTTGGAAACTGGATCGTCCAGCGAAAACTTCCCTTCTTCCCACAACATCATTACGGCCACCGTAGTGAGTGCTTTTGTTTGTGAAGCCACACGAAAGATCCCATTTCTGTCGAGCGGCACTTTCGTAGTTGGATCATTGTATCCATGAGCCTTATAGAAAACAATTTTGCCGTGTCGGGCAATAAGGACCACAGAACCATTCACCCATTTCTGCCTGACCCAGTCATTCATACTTGAATCCAATCGAGCAAGGCGGGCTACAGAAAACCCACCAGCCCCAGGAGCAGCTTCCGTCAAGGCTTTTGATTGGGCTTGTACCGTAGTTGAGTACGGAATAAAGGCAAATAGAGAAAACAGAGTGATTATGTAACGGTTCATAGTTTTTAGGTTGGGATGTATCAAAAACAGATAGTTAATAAAATCACTTAAGGGCAATAGCGGAAAAGCCAGGTAATTTCCAGGGCCAGACTAATTCATCGCACAGAGGCTTATCTCGCCAGCTTTAGATCGACTGCTAGTTTTTTGGCAGCAATTAAAAAGAGTGCGGTCGATCCAAAACTTATAATGATTATGATCGACATGGCCCATCTCAGGGATTCGATACCCAGAGACGGGGTGAGCTGATCGCTAATCATGCCGACAACCAGGGGTCCAAACCCTAAACCGATAAAGTTGAGCACAAAAAACAGGATAGCGGACGTAAGGGAACGCATTGAAGCCGGAACAAGACTATGAGCTACGGCAACAGATGGCCCCAGATACATACTATGAAGCGACGCACTCAAGCCTAAACAGATTACCGAATACACTGTATTCTGCAGAAAAAGTGCTCCGGCTGCACATGGGATAGAGACAATAATTGCATAAGCCGGCGCTTTCAGGTACCACCCTTTATCCCTTTTCCCCAAATAATCCGTCAGGAGCCCACCAGCGAACGAACCAACTGCTCCACCAATGCCGAAGATCGGACCAAGTAAAGCGCCTATTTCTGACTGCGTCATCCCATGAAGCCTCGCCAGGAAAGAAGGAGCCCAATTAAGCAGCCCATATATACAAAAAACATGCAGGCCTGTAGCCATTGCCAGGTAAACAAAAGTTTTGGTTGAGTACAACCGCTTTAGCACCTCACGCAACGAAGGAGGGTCAATTACCAGTGCTTCATCCCTATCCATTACTCCACGTTGAGGCTCTTTCACCGACGTGTAAAACAGCAATGAAAAAATAATGCCCGGTATACCCACCACGAAAAATGCGGTTCGCCATCCAAGACGCTGGTTCAAATAACCACCCAGTAAAAAACCCGTCAATATCCCGAAATAAATACCTGTTGAGTAGATTGAGAGTGCCGTAGATCGTTTTTCAGGCGGGAAGTAATCGGATAGCATCGCATGAGCCGGAGGGCTTCCTCCTGCTTCCCCAATCCCCACGCCAACACGGGCCAATAGTAACTGAATGTAGTTTCTTACCAGACCCGAGCCAGCAGTCATTATACTCCATATGGCTAAGGAGGCTGCTACGGTATTCCTGCGGTTGGTTTTATCGGCCAAACGTGCAATAGGGATGCCCAGGGTGACGTAAAATAGAGCAAACGTAAACCCAGAAAGCACGCCAAGCTGGGTATCGGATAAGTGTAAATCTCGTTTAATCGACTCCTGCAGGATAACCAGGAGTTGACGATCAACAAAGTTGAAGACGTATACCAGCGTCAACATCGCTAGGACATAATTTCGGTACAGGTTACTGACTGCCCCCTCGTTACTAGTTTCCCTGGTTTGCATAAAGGCGTTAATTGAAAGTAGTAGGCAAGGAATTATGGGTAACAGTTAGTAAAGTTAATCTGCCCGCTTTCCTGCTTAGAAGCTTATAGGGCCGTGCATAAAGCACAAAACCAGTCAGTAAAAAGAAGGCTAAAAGAGAAGTAAACGGCAGTTTATCCATTAGTAAGACCTAATTAAGACTAAGAAATGTCTACTGACAACAGTCTGGTTTATATTGACTTAGATGAGAAATAATTAACCATCTAGTAATTCCTTTTACCAGAAGCAACTTGAAGAAATTATTACTCATAGGCGAACTCGTCCACCCTTTCTGGAAAATGGTTGAGCTATCGACTTCTCGCCATACAGAACATCCTATTTAGGAAATTGACAAAGTAGTACATAAGTAAGCCACTTAGTATTGCCTTGCAGAACGACATTTGGTATTCATTGGCATTTAGTGGTTTAAATCGAAAATCTAGATGATAATATGTTACTAAAAAGTAGTTAATTTTGGAGAGGCACTCATCCATAGATGGTCCCACTGTCTATCCATATCGTTCTTTTCTATGCCCCCTAGCTGTTTTATAATCGGTGAGGGTACCCTGCTGATTGAGTGCTCAACAATCCTCTGCCAGCGAGGTTTTCTAGTTAAAGGAATTATCAGTCAGGACCCTCAGGTGCATTCTTATTGCAAGAAGGCCGGGCTTCCTTTTATTGATTCATCGTCGCACTTTATTACCGTTTTAAACCAGGAGCCTTTCGATTACTTGTTCAGCATTTCGAACGGATATATCCTCTCCGAGGAACTACTGGCGCTTCCCCGCTTATATGCCTTTAATTATCACGATGGCCCTCTGCCCGCTTATGCCGGGGTACATGCCTCATTTTGGGCACTGGCCAATGGTGAAAAGACGCATGGCGTAACCTGGCATCTGATCGATAAGGGTGTTGATACGGGGGCTATTGTAAAGCAAAAGCACTTCCCGATTCAGGAAACCGAGACCTCGATCAGCCTAAATATTACATGTTATTCGGTTGCCGTTGATTGCTTTCGAGACATACTCGATGAACTAGAAGTCGGTACGTTAACGACACAGCCACAGGATCCTACGCATCGGTCCTATTACGCCCGGAATAAACGGCCTGATCTGGTCCTTAATTTCGCTCAGTCAGCAATTACGATTTCTCGTCTGCATCGGGCGCTGGATTTTGGGTTTCAGTCAAACCCTTTTGGTTTTTTGAAGCTATGGGCGGGGGGACGGTTCTGGCTGGTGAGGGAGGTAACGGCAACCCAAACAAAGGCACAGTGCCTCTCCGGATCAATCGAAGCCCTTTTGCCTGACAAACTGCTGGTCGCCACCAACGACTATCTGTTGGTCATTGGTGCGATCCAGAATCTGACTGGCGAACCCGTTTCAATGGCGACGTTTTATGAACAGACTTCGCTTACTGAAGGTCAATTGCTAACCCTACCCGCGCCGGAAGTCATTCAGGCCATTGGGAAAAATGATAAGCAATGCGCTGTTTATCAGTCCTACTGGGTAAATAAACTTAGTAATTTTCAACCTACAACGCTCCCCTGGTCAGTCCCAGCCAATAAAGTAAACGAAAACCAGCCGGAACGTAGCCAAATCAATATCCCGCTCTATAAGGTTTTTGAAGGCAAAAATGGCTTAAAAAGCACGGAGAAGAGTCATCAGGCCATGACAGCCCTGTTGATTCTATTGGCCCGCCTGACCAATCAGCAATCCGTTAGTGTTGGGTATCGATCCGAACGAAGTGCGCAGATATCAGCTGAAACCGTCGGATTGTTTGCCGAATATATCCCTGTTGAGGTGGCATTTGATTGGGATGCTGGCTTTGAAAAGGCGCTGAATGACACACAGCAGGAACTTATAGCTGTAAATAACCACCTGACCTTTACTCAGGACAATCTAGCAACCCAGACTGCCTTAAAACCATTGACTGTTGAGAACGATCCGGTTTTGTTCCCTATTGTTATTGGCTGCAAGACCGCTGAACTGGATTATTCACTCCCTCCGAAAAAGGCGCTACAGATCATTCTGTCTACAGAAGGGAATCAAGACAGTCAGGTATTGTTTGACCCGGCAATCTGGTCAGTCCACTGGGTGAGTGATTTAGTGAATCGCTGGCTAATGCTGTTGGAAGATCTGGTTTTTCATCCAGATCAACCTCTTCGCTCGGTGTCCTTGCTGACTCCAGATGAGCGGCAGCGTATGCTCATTGACTGGAATGCAACCAAGGTTCCCTACCCAGCCAATCAGACCATTCATCAACTGGTAGAAGCCCAGGTCCAGCTCCGACCTCAAGCCGAAGCACTACGCTTTGGGGCGCTTGCCCTGACCTACGAGCAACTAAACCATCGGGCCAATCAACTGGCCTGGCACCTGCGAAACCAGGGAGTGAAATCTGAGACGTTAATCGGTATTTGTCTGGAGCGTTCGCCCGATATGATCGTTAGCTTACTGGCTATTCTGAAGGTTGGGGGAGCGTACGTACCCCTTGATCCTACGTTTCCAGCCGCCCGGTTGGCGGGCTTAGTTGCTCAAACGGGTATTCACACAATCATTACCCGAAAAATCTGGCTGGATCGCCTGCCAGCAACGACTACCACAGTTCTAATCGATGAAAACCAGGCCCTGATTACCCAGCAAAGCGTTCATAACCTGTCGCTGCCAATCCGATCCGATCAATTGGCGTATGTTCTGTTTACATCGGGTTCCACCGGCCGCTCAAAAGGTGTAGCCATTCCGCACCGGGCCATCCTGCGCACCGTTCAGGGGGCAAACTACATGCGACTGGACGAATCAATCTGTATGCTGGGACTGGCTCCCCTGGCTTTTGATGCGTCTACGCTGGAGATCTGGGGAAGTCTGGCCAATGGCGGACGGCTAGTTCTGGTAATGGAAAATCCGCCGTCGCTGGACGACATTAAACAAACCATTCAGGCTAATTCCGTAAATGCTGCTTTTTTTACAGCCGCCTTATTTAATGTGTTGGTCGACAGCGGCATTGATTCCTTAGTGACGTTGACCCAACTGGCAACTGGTGGCGAAGCGGCATCGGCCAAGCACGTCATTCGGGCGCGACATCAATTGCCTAACTGCACCTTAATTAACGGGTATGGCCCGACAGAAAGCACCACATTTGCCAGTTTTTATAACCTATCGACGGGCCATTGGGAAACCAGCTCTGTACCGATTGGCAAACCGCTTAGTAACACCCAGCTCTACATTGTTGATTCATTTCTGAATCCCATGCCCGTGGGCGTACCCGGCGAACTGCTCATTGGCGGTGATGGGCTGGCACGGGAATACCTCCATCAACCCGAGCTTACGCAACTCAAATTCATTCCCGACCCCTTCAGTGATCGGCCGGGAAGTCGGCTTTACCGAACCGGCGATCAGGCCCGGTATCAGTCCGACGGCACTATTGACTTTCTGGGGCGATTGGACGATCAATTAAAAATACGCGGCTTTCGGATTGAACCTGTGGAGATTGAACAGGCGCTTTGTCAGCATCCTACCATTGGCGAGGCTTTGGTGGTAGCTGATGAATTAAGCTCCGGGATGAAACGGTTAGTAGCCTATATCGTCCCTAAATCCGGCGAAATTATTCAGGTCGAGAGTTTGCGGGTTTTTCTGAAAACCAGCCTGCCTGATTATCTGATTCCGAATGTGTTTGTTCCCTTGACGGCCATTCCGTTGACGGTAAATGGGAAGGTCGACAAGGCAAACTTGCCAACGGCCTCCCCAAACGCAACCCACCGTCAGAGCGATGTACAGACCTCGACCGAACAAGCGATGATCCTCTTATGGACATCGGTACTGAATGTAGCAGAACTGAACGAGACTGATCACTTTTTTGATCTGGGGGGAAGTTCCCTGATGGTGATCCAGTTAATCGCTCTTATTTCTCAGCAGTTTGGGGTACGGCTAAGCATGAATGATGTTTTCAAACACCCGACCTTACAACAACTGAGTACTTACCTGGATCAGTTGCCTCGACAGTCCATTTCACCCATAGTAAACACGCCAGACGGAACAGATTCAACAGCCCAGTTTCCGCTTTCCTTTGCTCAGAACCGATTATGGATTTTGGAGCAAATTCATCCTCTACAGGAGACCTATAATGTACCGATTGTGCTTCGCATTCGAGGCTCGCTGAACCTACCGTTCTTGCAGCAGAGTCTAAACCAACTTATTGACCGACATCAAATCCTGCGCACCACCTTTGGACATTTTAATGGGGAAGCTTTTCAAAAAATTGAGCCTGCATTTTTAATAGATATTCCGGTAAGTTTTTTAGTCGAACCAACGAATTTGGCCCAAAACGAGACGATTGCCACTTGGCTACGGGAGGTAGGTTACCAGTCCTTTGATCTGGAAAAGGGGCCTTTAATACGGGTAAATGTTGCGAAACTCGGGGATCAATCCTGGATGGTACTGCTGAATTTCCATCACCTTATTTTTGATGGGTTATCAACGCAGGTATTGGCTAAGGAACTTAGTTTACTGTATACGGCTAAACTACAGGATCAGCCAGTAAGTCTGCCCCCCTTGCCTATTCAATATGCGGATTATGCGCGGTGGCAAACTGAGCACTTCCTACCAGAGACACTGACTCACCAGCGGGCCTACTGGCGGAATCAGCTAGCGGGGGTAGCACCCCTACTTAAGTTACCGATTGATAAACCCCGTCCAGCCATCGAGTCATTTAAGGGTGCCGATTACTGCTTTGTAGTTCCTAAGTCACACTGGCAGCCGCTTCGGCACGACTTTCAGGAGGCAGGCACGACACTATTTCTACGGATTCTGACTGTTTACGCAGTCTGGCTTCGTCAGATCACGGGTACTCAGGATATCGTCATTGGCATCCCCGTAGCTGGACGTACTCAGCCTGAACTGGACGGCTTGATCGGTTTTTTTGTCAATACGCTTGTGCTTCGTATAGACATTTCCGCTGATCTGTCCTTCCGGCAACTTCTCCGTAACGTACGCCAGTTGGCCTTAGACGCCTATACGCATCAGACCCTACCCTTTGAACAGATTGTGGAGGAGGTTAGTCCCGTGCGAAGCCGGGCATATTCGCCATTAGTTCAGGTACTTTTTGACTTGCAGGAAGATACGTCGAACTTCTGGAGACTAAACGAGCTAGAGATTGAGCAAGTCCCTTTCCAGCAGCACAGGGCCAAATTCGACCTGAGTCTTTCCTGCCAGGAGACCGCGGATGGGCTGATGGGTACCTTTACCTACCGGACCGATTTATTCACGGAGCAAGCCGTGAGCACACTGGCCGATCAGTTCATTCAGACACTGGAGCAACTTCTGAGCCAGCCCGATCAAGGCTTCGGACAGTTATTTGGTAGTCAACCGGTTCCTCCACTTACCCCACCAGCCCCTATCGAAATAACCCATCCAGTAGAACAAGTCCGGCATACCCCATCGTTAAATCAGTCAGTCGTCAGGCTGTTGAAAACGATTTGGTGTGAGCTGCTTGACTTACCAACGGTTGGCCTGGATGATGATTTCTTTACGCTGGGCGGTCACTCCCTGTTGGCCCTTCAGCTGACCGCTGCCATTCAGCGTCAGACTACTCATTCACTGCCTATTAGCAGCATCTTTGCCCATCCCACCCTTCGCCAGCTGACCCTTTATCTGCAAACCAGTCAATCCGATGTGGCCTGGCAATCGCTGGTTGGCGTGAAGACACCAGGGGACGGAAATGCACTTTACCTAATTCATCCTATATCGGGGGATGTGAATTATGTCTATCAATTGGCTCCCTACTTGCCGGAGAAACAGGCACTGTATGGCCTGCGGGCGGTTGGACTGGACGGGGTTACCCAGCCCCTGGAGTCCATTGAGGCTATGGCCGCTTACTACATTCAGCTTATCCTCCAGAAGCAACCGAATGGCCCTTATGCTATTGGTGGTTTTTCATTAGGTGGTATTATTGCTTTTGAGATGGCTCGCCAGCTTCAGGAAATGGGCAAAGAGATACATTTACTTGCCCTAATTGATGCCTACCCCATCAATCCAGATGCGGCTAATCATACCAAGTTTCCAATCCATCAGCTCGTCCGGTATTATTATCATTATTGGCGCTCCTTACCTAAACAACCTGCGGTGCTCTTGCCCATTCTTCGACAAAAAGTCCCTTGGATTAGTCACTATTTGCTCCGGCGTATCTGGCAATCGGTACCCAGCTTATCGGGTTCAGCAGGTACTAGTCCAACTGAATCCCTCAGCGTTGAAGCCGCAGATTTGCTGACCAGAAGTTTTCGGGAAGCGTATAGTCAGTACAAATTTAAGTCCTATGAGGGGAAACTTGTGTTTCTGCGGGTTACCCAGTTGGATGCGTTTGGGACAAGCCAGGGCAAAGTAGATTTTGGTTGGGGTCGCTATGCCCGTCAGGGCGTTGAAGTACATCAACTGCTTGGTGAACATAACTCGTTGTTCAGTAAGCCAGCAACCATTGCGCAGATTGGTCGTATACTGCAATTGTATTTGACGCCTTAAACTGGCTTGATTACTCTTTATTGGGGTGCAACGAAAAAGCCGTTACGGTTTTGAATCGTAACGGCTTTATTCTCAGAGTAGCGGGAGCTGGACTCTCACCTAACGTAATCCTTTTCCTTTATCTTCTTTTACTTTCGCTAAAGTATTTAATTAAATGCTGATTATCAATAACTTAGTATTTAATTAGATACTCACATGTGTTTGTGGTGAATAATTATGAAAGTTATCCGTCCCCCGTAACGTCCCCCATAGAAAATAGCTAACTTCAACTTGAAATTTTTGAAATAGCTTTTATTATGCCTAGAACGACTGATTTACACCCCACATTTGTACTAAGAGATCCAAATGCGACTACTGTTACACCAATAATCAGCCTAATTCGATTTCACAACACTCGTATCAAGCTCCCAACAGGATATAAGGTGCTACCTGAACACTGGAACTGCGATAAACAACGAGTCAAACCAATATTAGCAGCTAAAAATCGAGAGAAAATAAATGCAGAACTCCTAAAAATTGAAAAAGCCGTTCAAAGCGCATCTGAAGAAATTGGATCAGAAACTGATTATATTTCCAAAGAATCGTTGAAAGCAAAAATTATCTCTCATCTGAACCCAATAACTAAGGATCCTATAAATAGTGAACCAAAAATATTTAAGTTCATTAAAAACTTTATAAAAAATTCTCCTGAACGTATTAATCCAAACACAGGCAAAAAAATTGAACGAAGAACAATACAAAAATATAATACTGTTCTTCATGTATTAACAGAATTCTCCGTTAGTTACAGTAGAAAGTTAGATTTTGAAACTATTGATCTTGAATTTTATTTTGATTTCAATAAATATTTAACGGCCAAAAGTTTCTCAAAAAATAACATTGGCAAATACATACAAACGTTAAAAACATTTCTAAATGAAGCTACAATTAGTGGTCATAATAACAAATTAGATTATAAAAGTCGAAATTTTAAAGTTACACAAGAGGATTCTGATAGTATTTACCTAACTGAAAGCGAGTTAACATTATTATATGCTTTTAATCTATCAAATAATGAGCGACTAGAACGTATAAGGGATTTATTTTTGGTAGGTGCATACACGGGTTTGAGGTTTTCAGACTTAACTAATCTTCGGCCAGAACATATAAAGAATGGAAAGATAAAACTTGAGCAATTAAAAACAATGGATAAGGTTGTTATACCTTGCCATCCAATTGTTAATTTAATATTAGAAAAATACAATGGAAAATTGCCAAGAAGTATATCAAATCAAAAAATGAATGATTACATTAAAGAGGTATGCGAATTAGCTGGATTAAATGAAGTAGTAAGTAAAGGAATAACAAAAGGAGGGGCAAGAATTATCAAAAATTTCAGAAAATTTGAACTAGTAAGTACACATACAGCTCGTCGTTCTTTTGCGACCAATATGTACAAGCTAAATATTCCAACAATTACCATTATGAAAGTTACTGGTCATAAATCAGAAAAGTCGTTTTTACGCTACATAAAACTTTCAGAAGAAGAACATGCTGAAATAATGCAAAATTTTTGGAACCAATCAGTTTTAGTTAATTTCCCTATAAATGATATTTTGGGCAAGTAAGCACATAGTTCCCAACTGATCTATCAACTCTGGGGTTATTATTTCTAGGAAAATTTTATTCATACGCAAACAATATTTTTAAAAAACTATTATTACGTTCTCTACATTTAAACAGGAACAAGGTAAATGGACATATCTTTATCAACAACAATTTCATTATACCCATTAGCCATCTCTAACTTTTTCTTTTCTTCTGATGCCGGAAACATCGTATTTAATCTACGGTATTTATGAAGTCCCACTCCACGTAAATGAATTTGTTGTATACTCGTATAAATAATATATAACTGACCTTTGAATTTAAACATAATTTTATCTAGTGACATTCCATTTGGATTAATATGTTTAGAGTAAATATCAAATATTTTTTTTAAAAATAAATGCATTTTTTTAGGGTGAACTTCTTCATTATGGTAAGTCTTATCAACAAAATGTTGATGTGCAGCAGCAGCAAAATGCCTACTTACAATATGAACTATACTATATTCATTAACAACAATTTCTTTCCCAAAAATACTGAGCGTTAAATCTTGCAAGCTATAAGTTTCTAAAACATCTTTTGCAAGCAAATAGATATATTTTGCCCTTAATATTATACCTCTTTCTTTACGTTTATACAAAAATTTTCCTTTATCAAATGGAAAATTTCTCACAGATTTTTCTAAAAGCTTTAATTGATCTCTTGCTTCTTTACAAGATGCTTCAAGTACTTTATTATTTTGATTATTAGAATAAATTATCGTTTTCCATTGATCGGCAACGTTGTACAAATAATTAAGATCCTTTTCAACTTCTACTGGATCTACTACGTATAGCATTGGAATTTTACTCAATGATGTGGCATCAATTGTGCCAGTAGTAGCTAATTGGTTTTCTAACGTTTTTTTCAGTTTATTAGAATCAAATTTTTTATATTCTATTCCTCCTGCTAAATTTCTAAAGTAAGTAAGATAAGTATTCCAAAAAGTGTAATCCTCGCAGTGATGGCAAAGTTTTAATTCATCTGAACTAGGAACTTTATTTAGTAATTCAGTACAAAAAACTTTTGTTTCATCGAAAGATATTGAAATATTCTGCAATAATTTTGTTTTAATATTTTCGTATCTGGCTTCAGATTCAACCAATTTAATCTTCAAAGGATCGTTCGAAGATAAGCCATTCACATATGTATCAAAGTCCATCTTTACTTATATGCTAAAACATTCAATATGTAAGTTGTAAAGGCAAATATTAAACTATAACATGATAATTCATAACAATAACAATACCATCATTAAATATCATGACAACATTCGCTTTCTAAAATAAGCTATACATTTTTACATTAATTCCATAAAAATTTCACCTTTTAGTTAATTTAAGTGCAATACAATTGGAAATGGAGAAGTTAGTTCATTATCAATAAACATTTGTATGTTATGAGCTGTATATTTTTCATTCATTGAATAGTATGCATCATAAAGAGTTGGTAATTTTTCATAAAAGAAATCATCTTTAATAATTATTTGTTCTACACCAATGTAATACAAATTTTTAAGCTGTTCAGTTGAATTTTCTAGACCATATGCAATAATTGGAATGTTTTCAGTAAATTTAAATTTTTTTAATTTTTCATAAATTTCCTCATGATTATTATCTTCAGCATTTAAAACAATCATAGAAAAAGGGCTTTTATAATTAGAGATAAAATTTTTGAATAAATAATTAATCGAACTTATATTTGTTTTAAAATAACACAATTGAACCGAGTAACTTTTAAATGCGCTATTCATTGAAAACTCATCATTTTGATTAGCGCCGAATACAAAGATCTTATTTAAATAATTTTTCATGTTTTTGGCATTAATTTATATGGTCATTATTAGCAGTTAACTTAGCACATATATATTCATCCACAATTTTATCAAGTGTTAGCATCGGGCTTTTAACGGAAGCAAATTCTTTACCTTCTTTTTGCAGTTTTCGAATGAATCTTTTCATATTGCTTTTTTTTGGCTCAGAAATTAAGTTCTTTTTATAGCTATTTTCAATAATAGTCAAACAATTTTCATAACCTAAACTATGATATGCAGCATGAGCTAAGTCCTGTTTATTATTTATTGTTTCAAAAATAGGATTGTAGTCTTTCTCTAAATTTGAATAAGAATTAAACCATATCTTTGGTAGCTCTTTCAAATTATTTAATAAATATTTTAAAGTAACTGTATCTTCATTAAACGTTTTTCTAACAATTAAAGACTTTAACATTTTGTACTCTAATCTAATGATATTGTTTTCGGCTGTATCACATTCTTCAGTTTTATTGTAGATTTCAAATTGATGGCTCTTATTACCAATTATTGTGGTATTTCCATTACTTTTATAAACCATTTTTTTACTGTATTTAGAACCAGTAATATAACGTGTAACTAGATTTGGGTTAAAGGGCAATTTGAAACATATTCCAATATCTAATCTTGAAACAATACTTTGACTCCAATTTACAAATGGGAGTTGAAATTGAATTAATTGAAATGATTCTATTATTTCAGCATCTGTTAGTTCAGTAACATTAGTCCCTGAGTAATAAATAGGAATACTTCCTTGAATAACAACTCTATTGGTATAAAGTTTTATTGCCATATTTTTTATAAAATATAACCTATAAAGTTTTTTATCATCCATTTCATTTCTGATATTATATGGATTGAATTTTACTTCAAAATTATTTTCTAAAAATTCTTGTGAATGATGTAATAGTTGCAGGTTATTTTCGAAAAAGTAAATAAGTCTTATAGTATCCATAGATAATGGTAAATTTTTGAGTATTTTTTTGATAGTATTGTTTTATTGTTATAAGCTTTGTCTAATTTTTATTTTTAAATACTGGTATTGGAGCAGCATTAATTTCGTGTTCTTTATAAACAATTAGCCCGCCCATATAATAGCTTTGTATCAAACCAAGTTCAGTCCAATTAGCTACAGTTCTTGTACTAACCCCAAAAATTATTGCCACATCCTTCTTTGTAATAAATTTTACAGGATTACTAATATCTTTATTTAGAAGTAGGTCTATTTTAGAATTTATATTAGCTATTAGATCTACTAAATTATTTATAACTTGTGGGTGTAAATTTTCAATTACTATACTATTGGTAGTTATCATTTTATTGTCAAGTTTTATTTAAATTACAGTTAGAAGTATTACTATAATTCGTTATTTAGACGGCAGACTAAAAAATTATCATGTTTAAATTTTCGGCGTGTTAGTTTTTCAAGCATTTTTGTGTTTATAATATAGGGTAAATGCTCATCTTATTGCACGTGTTAGTTTATTTAAAAACCTTACTATTTGAAATGTTCCTTCCATTTTGATTCAGCATTTATGGAACAAAGGTAATTTGCAAAAACATGGTTGTCAATAGATCCTTTTGCACATGACCCATTCGCGCTTTTTGTTCAAAATTTTCACTTTAATTTTTAAAAAATTACCGAATATTTAATTAAATATTTTTAAATAAAAATTTATCTATTTTGCTTTAAAAATTCATAGCATCTTATATTATAATACAATTTTTATTTTCTCTATTTTTTTTGAAATAAAAAAAATAACCTAGTTATTAGGTTATTTTTTAATCAAAATTTAATGTATGTTAACTTAGTGTTATGAATCTTTTCATAAGGATTTAGAAAGTGCTCATATTAAATATGATTATTTCGATATAAATGTTAATTATAAAACGTTAGTTAAAATACACGCTTCTATTTAGTAACCACTTGAATTCATTTGCTCTAAAGCTTCTGCAAAAGTATTGGGCAAGCAGGTACTTTCTTCATACTCGACTACTGGTTTAACTATAGCATAGCCGAAATTAGGCGGTACAGCATTCCCAATCACTTTATACTTTTGGGTTAATGGTGCATCAAATTTTAACTTATCTACTGGAAAACCTTGAATAATAGCACACTCTTTCCATGATAGACGACGATTAATTTGACCCTGTAAAGCCCAATTATCTTTTCCCACCTTTACCATGGGTTCACCAGCAGGATGTAACGGAACATGGGAATCCGTTGCAACTATTGTAAAACTTGGGTCATTCCAACTACGTTTACGATTACGGGTTAAGTAATGTCCATGAAAAGGATTATTACATACATCTGTTTCAATGTTTGTTTCTACCCCATTAAGTACATCATACATTGTCTGTAATGGTAGCAGCTTTTCTCCATGAGTTGCCGTTGGAAAGTTGTATGTGAATCCACTTTCTGCTATGTCTTTGTGAACACCTACTAAAAAGACACGTTTACGGGTTTGAGCCAGACCAAATTTTTCAGAATGTAGCATATGATGCTTTACCACAAAACCTTTATCACGAAGACCTTCTAATTGTTGTTTGAAAAACCACCCTCCATCAGCTGAGGTCATTCCACCGACATTCTCAATGAATAAGTATTTTGGTCTGACGTAATCAATTGCTCGAATAAATTCACGGTACAAAAAATTTCCTTCTATATGTTGTAGATTTCTATCCTCACGCTCATGCCATTTACGACGAGCTGCTAAACTAAATCCAGTGCATGGATAACAACCAATCAGGACATCAGCTTTTGGAAAATCTAGTACTTTTCTAATATCACCTTGCACAAAATCAACATCAGGTAATAAGCTTTTATAAGCCAATGCTGCTGTTTTGTCAACATCATTTGCCCATATTACTTTTATACCTGCTTTACTTGCTCCGAAATCAAACCCTCCACAGCCTGAAAAAAGAGATACTGCTGTTAACATATTTTTATAAATTAAACAGTTGCCGATTTACTTGTGTCAAGTAATTGGCTTAAAAATTTGTCTGATGATAGAGAACTAAATTTGAAAGTTTTACCCAAACTTTCAATTAATTCGATTATACGTTGGCGATCAACAACAATTGTATCGCCTATGCTTGATTTATCAAACCATGATCCACCTGTCTTTCGATAACAGTATGGTATGAATGCAAAATTATTCAAATGGTTGTTGAAATGTATCCAATTATTCCACTGTGCTAAACTAGAGCTGAAACGCATAGCTGGCCATTGATCGCTGCATTTGCATTGTCCAAAGCATATCAATCGGCTATTTTGTTTATCTTTAAATGGAATCCATGCCACTAAATCAATTCCTTTATCTTTACTTGCAGTAGGAGCAAAATCATCTTTGTTTGCTAATAATACTTCATTTAAGTCAGCAGCAAGTTGTTTAATTTTATTAAAAGTAGTACCAACATACTGTGGCGGGCCTCCACTTTTAGTAGTACCAAATATCTTTATAATAGCTCTTTCGGGCAAACACTTTTTTAATGCTAAACTAGAAATATATTCAAAATCACCAGTCAATACTGCCCAATTTGTCTGGGGAATAAATCTTAAATGCGAACACAACAACAAGTATAAATATAAGCGATGTAATTGGTTAAGGATTTTTTTTTGCTTTATTTTTTTATTTTCAACATAAAAAGGATAGCTAGACGCATAAGCAGCTGACCTATAGTTAATTACAGAGAAAATATCATTAATAAATAGCTCTTCATTATCTTTTAGTAACGGTACATCAATAATATTTTGTTCATCATTAAATGAGTCGAATTCAACATTTAAGTCTTTAATCGCTGTAAATAAATTATCCGCTAAATCTGCACCCGTATATTCCTTATCTTTAGATAACATGCATTTAAATTCTGCATAATCAGCCCAAAGATGTTTATC
The DNA here is from genome assembly GCF_006965485.1 of Spirosoma sp. KCTC 42546. Taxonomy (NCBI): domain Bacteria; kingdom Pseudomonadati; phylum Bacteroidota; class Cytophagia; order Cytophagales; family Cytophagaceae; genus Spirosoma; species Spirosoma sp. KCTC 42546. The sequence continues at coordinate 119,602 of NZ_CP041360.1, read as the reverse complement.
TAATTTTCTGTAATTTGGTATTCCCTCAATTTGAAGCATTAGTTACTTGAACATTAGAATGAAATTACTGCAAATCTTCTAACCCGTCTTTTACCAACTTTACAGTTACTGTATTAAATATATTTCTAATTAACGTATTCATATCTTTCAGCTTATCCAAATGATATGGGTATGTGATTTCTATGCTTGGTAGAGTGATCCATGCATCTCTAAGTGATTCTGCAGCTATAGTTAAAGCACTTTCAAAAGTTTGTGCTGGTGCATCTGTAAAAATTTCAGCTTCTTTGAGCGAACGTCCGTCTCTAAAAATTTTTATTGCAGCATCGTGAGCAACCACAGCATTTAATGATTTTAAATTACGTGATTCACCTAGACGAGTATACCCTTCAGCATTTTCTTTAAACATCCATTCTGTAAGCTCCTTTAAGTTTTTATCTTTTATTTCTAATGGCCCTCCATCATTAATTACATTAGCGTTGACCCCTATGAAATCTGCTATGTTTTTGTATGATGTTGCAGTAGTTAATAATGAAAAGCTAAAGCTTTCTTCATTTAAACCGGGTATATTGAAAAAGTTAGCTTGCTCAATCTTCTGATATAATATAAATCCACTTAATAGGCGATGAACATAGTCCGAACGGCTCCCAATAGTCTTTGCCATTGCTTTGAGAGCATCTAAATAGCCTAAATGTTTAAATTTATCATTCTTTAGTTGAAATAAATATCGTGCCTTAGCCAATGAATCCCATTCATGAACGCCAGTTATATGTCTGTAACCTAAATACAACAAAATATCATCTCTACTTTCATATTTTAATACGGGAACCTCTTCCGGTTTATTTGTAGCTTCATCAGCTATTTGTTTAACAGCACCCTTTTTAGTTGGGGCTAAATCAGGGTTAAGTAATAACTTTAACGCCGCTAAACGTCTGTTGCCTTCTACTACGTCATATTGATCTTTACCATGAGCTGAAGGTACTACCAGTAATGGTTCTTGTGAATAAAAGCCATTTTCAGCGATTGAAAGCATAATATCAGTAACAGTGCCTTTATCCAGCATGTATGCTAATACAATTGCTTCATTACTGCCTGACTTCGTGGAAGGTAGCCGTGGGTTTAGTGGATCAAAGTGTAAATTTGATACACTAACTGTTATTTCTTTCTGAGCTGTGCTAGGCATTTTCTGATATTAAATGTGAACAACATGCCTTTAGAACCATTTCGTATGCAAAATATGTAAAAAGCGTTTGTTACAGGACTTAATATTATCCAAGTGGAAAGTGTGCATTCATGTACTAGTAAGCAATGTAGTTAATTTACCTAATAAGATTTTAACATCACTCTACTCTATCCGTCCCCGTATCCGTCCCACAGTGAACAAAAAAAAACCCAATTACCTAGTTTATAGATAATTGGGTTTTGATATAGTAGCGGGAGCTGGACTCGAACCAGCGACCTTTGGGTTATGAGCCCAACGAGCTACCAACTGCTCCATCCCGCGATGTTGGGACTGCAAAAGTACGGAAACTTTCTTATAAAACAACTATCTTTGTAAAAAAAAGTTTACGCACTGCCTGAAACGTTTTTTGTCGGCAGGGAGTTGTTTGCTAAAGCCGCTGGTAATCAGCCAGCGGGATCACCTCAAAGATGAATAAGGAAATCATTGAAAATTTTCCGGCCGACGATCCAGCGGCCGATCATAAGGCTGGCTTTGTCAGTATCGTTGGTAAGCCCAATGTCGGTAAGTCTACCCTGATGAATCAGCTCGTTGGCGAACGGCTGTCTATTATCACCTCGAAAGCCCAGACTACACGCCACCGCATTATGGGTATCCTTAATGGAACCCACAACGGTCAGGAATTTCAACTCGTTTACTCCGATACGCCCGGTATCATTAAGCCTCAGTACAAACTTCATGAGTCTATGATGAGTTTTGTGCGTGGCTCTATTGAAGATGCCGATGTGGTTCTGTTTGTAACAGACATCTTCGAAGAACACGATGAGAATGACGTCATCGAACGGCTTCAAAAATCTGAAGTTCCCGTTCTGTTGCTGATCAATAAAATTGATCAGGCTACACAGGACCAGGTTAATGAGAAGATCACCTACTGGCAGGAGCACTTCCATGCGCAGGAGATCATTCCAATTTCAGCCCTGAATAACTTCAATATTGATAAGGTATTTGAAGGTATTATCAGCCGTCTGCCGCAACATCCACCCTACTTCCCAAAGGATGAACTAACCGACAAACCCGAACGGTTTTTCGCGTCTGAGATTATCCGGGAGAAGATCTTCCTGAATTATAAGCGGGAAGTCCCTTACAGTAGCGAGGTTGTCATTACAGGCTTCAAAGAGAAGGAAGACATCATTGTTATCCAGGCCGAAATTTTGGTCGAACGAGCTACTCAACGGGCAATTCTGCTCGGTGAGGGGGGTAATATGATTAAGAAAACGGGAATTATGGCCCGAGAAGAACTCGAGCGTTTCTTCGGCAAGAAAGTATATTTAGAACAGTTCGTTAAGGTAGAACCCGATTGGCGCCAAAAAGAGCGTATGCTCAAGCGGTTGGGATATGACGAATAATTGTTAAAGGAGGAAGGAGGAAAGGGAGGAAAGGGAAAAGGGTTTAAAATCCATGCCTTCTCCTTCCTCTCCTCCCCTTCCTCCCTTTCCTCCTTCAAAAAAAATGGCAAACATAGTTGCAATCGTTGGCCGCCCAAATGTGGGCAAGTCCACGCTGTTTAACCGCCTGACGGAACAGCGACAGGCCATTATGGATAACCAAAGTGGTGTTACTCGCGACCGGCATTATGGCACGGCCGAGTGGAATGATAAATATTTTACCGTTATCGACACAGGGGGGTACGTTGTTGGTTCCGAAGATGTGTTTGAAGAGTCGATTCGTGAACAGGTCGAAATTGCCATTCAGGAATCAACTGTATTGCTCTTTGTGGTTGATACGCAAACGGGCATTACAGGACTGGACGAAGATTTTGCTAACGTGCTGCGCCGGACTAAAAAGCCGGTGTATGTAGTGGCTAATAAAGCCGAAACCGGAGAACGGGCGCACGCTGCCAGCGAATTTTATTCACTAGGTTTAGGTGATCCATATCCAATTTCGTCGCAAACTGGAACAGGCACAGGTGATCTACTGGACGAAGTGATCAAGCATTTTCCAACAGCTGGTGTTGAAAATCCTGACGCGGGTATTCCTCGCATCGCTATTTTGGGCCGCCCTAACGTGGGTAAATCGTCGTTTTTGAATGTCCTGACCGGGCAGGAACGCAGTATCGTAACGTCTATTGCCGGCACCACCCGCGATGCTATCGACACGCGTTACAAAGCCTATGGTAAAGATTTCATCCTGACCGATACCGCCGGTATTCGGCGTAAAGCTCGTATTGACTCCAATATTGAGTTTTATTCGACCCTGCGCTCGATTAAAGCGATGGAGGATTCGGATGTCTGCATTATTCTGCTCGATGCTACACGAGGACTTGAAGCGCAGGATCTGACCATTATTGGCCAGGCCGTGAAAGCGAAAAAGGGTGTGGTCATTATGGTGAACAAGTGGGATGCCGTTGAAAAAGACCATCGTACTGCCGATACACTCCGGAAAGAAATGATTCAGCGGATGATGCCCATTGACTATCTGCCAATCATTTTTGCCTCGGTTCATGAGAAACAACGCATTTTTCAGGTAATGGAAAAAGCGATGGAGGTCTACGAGAATAAGACTAAGAAAGTGGCAACCTCGAAATTGAATGAGGCTATGCAGCCCGAAATCGAAAAGTATCCTCCGCCAGCCATCAAAGGCAAGCATATCAAGATTAAGTATATGCTTCAGGTACCAACTCCTTCGCCCACGTTTGTATTTTTCTGTAATCTTCCCCAATACGTTCAGGAGGCTTACCAGCGCTTTTTAGAAAACCGACTTCGGGATCATTTTGACTTTACGGGCGTACCAATCACGGTATTCTTCCGGCAAAAATAAAGTTATCAACTAGCAGTTCAAACCTAATCAGGAGTAGCCGGGTATAGTTCGTCAATGAACGATACTTAGCTACTCCTGATTAGGTTTGACAGTAGCCTGAATTGTGTCTATTCCCTGGGGATCACTTACTTACAGGTAACCACCCATATCCATAAAAGGGTGTTCATGTAATAATGGGATCAAAAAAAACAACCACTTAATAAAGTCGTGCTCACTTTCAGCATGTTAGTCCTTTACATATGTATATTTTCTAAGTATATTTCGGACAATTATCCTCTGGACAATAACCCACCCTATCATGGCTACCGAAAAAATTTTAGATGATGAGAAGCGTATTGATAAAGCAGCTTATGTGCTTAAAGCCGTAGCTCACCCCTTGCGAATCAAGATTATTCAGATGCTGAATGAGAACAAAGAACTGAACGTTTCAGCAATCTATAAGAATCTGAATGCGGAACAATCACTGATTTCGCACCACTTAATTAATATGCGGGATAAGGGCATTTTGGACATCCGGCGCAGCGGCAAAAATATTTACTACTTCCTGGTTGACTCCGCAGTAGCAGAGATCATTGATTGTATTTACCAGAGTAAACTTTTAAGCTAGTTCGTTTAAAAAGGACAAAAAAGTGTGCCAGAAAAGACAGTTTTGTTAGTCTTTTCTGGCACACTTTTTTGTCCGTTAGCTAGTTACCCAAATAACTCCCCGGTACGGTAATTAGGCACAATACCAAGGTGAATATAGGCTTTTTCAGTCGCTTCACGCCCACGCGAAGTTCGCTTCAGAAAACCCTCCTGAATCAGGAAGGGCTCATAGACCTCCTCAATCGTTTCAGCTTCTTCGCCACAGGCAGTAGCTATCGTTGAGAGGCCAACCGGCCCTCCTTTAAACTTTTCAATGATTGTTGTCAGAATCCGATTATCCATTTCGTCCAGGCCATTCTGATCAACTTCAAGCGCGCTCAGCGCAATTTCGGCAATGTCGACGTTGATATATCCATTACCTTTAACCTGAGCAAAGTCCCGGGTTCGGCGCAGGAGGTTATTGGAAATACGAGGTGTTCCCCGGCTTCGGCGAGCAATCTCATAAGCACCCGTCTCATCAATAGGCGTCCCCAGAATTGCAGCCGACCGCTGTACAATGGTCGTCAGCAGTTTGGCATCATAATACTCCAACCGACAGCTAATACCGAAACGAGCTCGCAAGGGCGATGTAAGCATACCCGCACGAGTAGTAGCCCCAATCAGCGTAAATGGATTCAGTTTAATCTGCACAGTCCGGGCATTGGGCCCAGAGTCCAGCATGATGTCAATCTTATAATCCTCCATTGCTGAATACAGATACTCTTCCACAATTGGGTTGAGCCGGTGAATTTCGTCAATAAATAATACGTCGTTAGGCTGCAGATTCGTTAGCAGGCCAGCCAGATCGCTGGGTTTATCCAACACAGGACCCGAGGTCATTTTTATGTTGGCATTAAGCTCGTTGGCAATAATGTGCGACAGCGTTGTCTTGCCCAGACCCGGAGGGCCGTGAAGGAGCACATGATCGAGGGCTTCACCGCGTTGCATGGCGGCCCGAACAAATACTTCGAGATTTTCGAGGATCTTAGCCTGCCCTGTAAAATCTTCGAATGAGAGCGGCCTCAGCGCCCGTTCAATCTCTTTGTCGGTAGCACTCATGCCATCTGTCGAGCCTTTCAAAAAGTCGTTTCGCATGGTTTTGATTCGTGTAGACCTGGCAAAATTTCAGCCAGAAAACAGCCTTATTTTGCCAGGTCGTTTACGTCAAATTTACAAAAAAAAGAGCAGAAAACCGCTATCGAATCAGCAATACAGAACCCCGTTTTACAACGCGTTCGCGCTCAGGAAACGACTCACTTTTAAAGGTGATTATATAGGGATAAAGCATTGATGGATAGGTAGATCCGCGATAGGTGCCATCCCATTTTTGCTCTGGATTATTACTAGAGAAAATTACCTCCCCCCAGCGGTTATAAATCCTGAAGTCATAGTCGGTAATATAAGCCGTAAAAATCTGTAACACATCGTTTACACCGTCGTTGTTTGGCGTAAACGCATCGGGTACATTAACGCGCGGTTCGCACTGATTGATCACGCGGGCTAAGCCGGTTGCCGTGCAACCCTGCGGATCGGTCACCTGAACGGAGTAATTGCCCGCTCGATCTACGGTTATCGTTTTGGTGGTGTCATTTCGTGTCAGCCATAAATAGCGCAAGCCAGGCGCACCATTGGCTGAGAGCTGTGCTTTACCCAGATCGCCTTCGCAAATGGAAGCCAATTGTGTGAGCGAAAACGCTGGCGGTGGTCGATCCCCGACACGAATACTACTGCGTCCAACGCAACCTGTCTGTGTATTCCTAACGATAAGGCTATACGCGCCCGCCTGCACCACCGTGATTGATGGTGTAGAGGCCCCAGTACTCCACTGATAGACATTACCCGGCTGATCGCCTGACAGAGGTACCAATACAACCCCAAGCCCGTTACACTTAAGCGTATCAGGTCCCAGTCGGGCAAATCCAGTACTATCAAGGCCTACCTTAATACTATCCAGCAACGCTTTACACCCTTTTGTATCAATCACTTGAACTGTATAAAGCCCAGGGGAGGCCTTATCCAGATTAGTCGTCGTTGTGATCAGGTTATTATTCTGGTCCAGCCAGGTATAACTGGCCGCTGTCCCTCCTGAAACAGTCAGACTAATAGTGCCACTATTGGGAACACTACACAAGGCATCCTTAACCAGTGGCGTAAGCACTAGTTGATTGGCTGGCGATTTCAGGGTAAAGGCCGTATCAGCCTTACAGGCATGAACACTATCAGTAACGCTAATTTTGTACCCACCTTCGGCCAGACTTGTTTGCTGACTACCCACTCCGGTTAAAATAGCACCATCTGAACGAGTCCATACGTACTCATAGGTACCAGCCGGAGTAGGCGTTAATTGGATAGAACCATCTGCCGATGTACAGGTTGTTGGACCGGTCAGATTCGCAGCCAAACGCAACTTAGGCAGTTCACTAACCCGGATCGTATCCGAGTTTTCGCAGGTAGTGCCGTTTACGGTTGACTGCGCCGTAACCGTATAAGTACCGCCTTTGGAAACGGTAATTGTTCGTGTATCCCCACCGTTACTCCATTGAAACTGTGTCCAGGTTTGTTGGGGAACGGTTAAATTGACTGATGATCGATAACAGAAAACGGTATCGGGTCCAAGATCGAGCGATGGCGTCGGCTTTATCTGCACCTCAATGGTATCACTCTTAAAACATTCACCGTTAGCAGCCAGACCTACTACGATGTAATAACCGGGCCTGGTGAGTGTGATTGTCTTTTGCCTACTCGCTACCGCTCCATTCACAAGCCAGACATATACTTTTGCCTGCACTTTTATATCCAGTGTAATGCCTTTTTTATTGCAGATAGCGGTATCCGCTCCCAAATGTATATCGGGTGGTGTTTCTAAAATGGTCAGTGTATCTTTAATCAGGGTGTCTTTACAGATCCCTCCTGTGCTTGTTTTCGTGATAATTCGAAGGCTGACGAAGTATTGTCCAGGCTTCGTGTAATTGTGTGTAACGGGCTGCGCCGACGTGGTTGAATACGGGCGGCTTCCATCTCCATAATCTAAGGTATAAGCCTCCTTCAATTTCGGGCAGTTTGGTCCTATCTGAAATACTGTTGGTGCGCTAACACATGTATCCGCATACGTTAGCCCCGGTCCACTGGAATTATCGTTAAAGTTGGCCACTAAGTTAGGCAACCCTAATTGGCTGGTTTTTCCGCCGAGCGATTGTCCCGCTGGATTAAATTGTAAACTATCAAGCAGCCCCCCATTTGGATTTTCGATGGTACCCAATGAAGTACTTCCCTTTATCGCTACGTAAATTCGACCGTCGGGACCAATCTGTATGGACCCGTACTGCCTCGTTGTACTACTATCAACAACCGTTTTTGAACTGGTTAATAGCGAATCCTTCTGACTCAGGTCATACTTTAAAATATAAGAAGCTCCTTTCAAACTACCGTCACTATTTGTATCGGCGAGCATTGTAACATACAGACTCTTGCCATCGGGCGAAAACTCTACCCCATATGCTTTGGGCGGTGCCGGGCCTAAATCAAGCGTTCGATTGAACGTCATTGCACCCGTCGAATCATTGAACGTATAGAGATCAATGGAGTTTTTGGGTGGCCCAGGAATAACAACAGCCAATGGGCGATTGCCTTCATTCCCACTTGTTGTATCGGCTGGTCCAATTTTCATATATCCTTCGGCATTAGCCAGCGAGTCAATGACCTGTCCACCTTTGTATGTAGTGACAATAGGCGATGTGGCCCGGGTTAAATGCTGAATTTGAAATTCATTTGTTCCGTATTTCCGTGTAATAACCCAAAAGGTTGAATCGCGTGTATTTTCTACGGAAGCCGACTGCTCGGTACTCTGATTAGAGATCGGAACGTTCTTTTCAACAATGGCACCCTTCCCACCATTCTGGCGCATATCAACAACACTATACGTTAGTGTTTTCTTACCCCGAATTTCGGAAGTGGTATACACATAATACAAGTACTCGCAGCCCCGGCAGGTTGGTTTTGGGACAATCAAAGCCGACTGTGTAGAGTGCGTACTACCATCCAGCGGAATCTGGACGGTAGTTGTATCTCCCGGCACGAGTGATTTCAGTGGCTTACCATCTTTGCCGTAAATAATGATACCATCCGTATAAAACAGTAAAACGCCCTTGGTATTGGCAATGGACGAAGAACCTTCAATAGTACTTAAACTTCCATCTGTGATGGGTTTAGGTGTACCGCCACCACTAAAATCCAAACCGGAGTTCTGGCCAAAATACCACTTCACCCCCTGCGACTCTTTCTTTTCGCCACAAACATCGACGTTAATCCGATTCTGATATGAACAGCCATTAGGACTAATAGCTTCCACCGAATAACAGCCAGAACTATCGACCTGTATACTTTGCGTCGTATCTCCTTTGGGGTACCATATATACCGATAACCCGATTGAGTAGTGCCAGCGTAGGGATCAAGTGTTATTTTCTCGCCTTTACAAATGGTGGTATCCGTCCGCCAGTTGGTAAAAGACGGAGGAGGAGTACTGATATTAATACTTCGCGTTGCTGTCTGTACCGTTCCACTGACGGTACGGGTCAAGGTGATGGTGTAGTTACCAGGCATCAGATAAACATGCCGGGCCGCGGAATCCTTTTGCGTCGTAATTGTGCCACCGTCACCAAAACTCCAGACCCGGGTTGTTACGCCCGTTGTTACGCTATCTGTAAACGTTAGGGAATCCGCTTTGCATTCCTGATCGGGAATGCAGGCCTTTCCACTAATTTTAATTTCCTGTGCCCAGGACGTAGTCAGTCCTGCCATTAGAAACAGCACAGCCCAAACTCCAACTACACGGATATAACTGCTAAACCTTAACATGAAGAAACGCTGAATAAAGCCACCCTCTCAAATTCACTCCCTCGGCATAACAACAACAGGGGCATTACGTTAGTATAAACGACGGTGTTTCGTTAAAATTTTATTCCCTGAGCACCGTAAAAGCCCTTAAAATTCGCCTAATTTTATAGATTGTTGTGTTGTTAAATACTTCGTTCGTACTGATAACGTTGCAACAATAAAGTTGGCCCAGTCTTTGCCCTGATTTTGTTATCATGCTTAAGAAATATTTACTGACGATGTTGACACTGACCCTGAGCCGGATGGCCTTTGCCCAGGACCCTCAGTTCACTCAGTTTTATGCTGCCCCTCTTTATCTGAACCCAGCCTTTGCTGGTTCGGCACTGGCTCCGCGTATCACGGCAAATTACCGAAATCAATGGCCTGCCATTACCAACTATGTGACAACGATGGTTGCGGTAGATCATTTTATCGAAAAATATAATAGCGGTGTTGGTCTGATGATTCAGAGTGACAACCAGGGACAGGGAAGGATTCAGTCAACGGATATAGGGTTGCAATATGCATACCAATTCCAGGTAAGTGAGTCATCATTTGTACGTTTAGGCTTGCAGGGTTCTTACGTGAACCGTAGTATTAACTATTTCGGCCTGACAACCGGCGATCAATTTACGGATCGGGGCTTTATAACAGGTAGCGTTTCCGGCGATCCAGCGTTGCAAGGAGGTTTACCCACGAATAAATATCTTGACTTTTCGACGGGTGGCCTTTTTTACTCCGATTGGTTCTGGATTGGTGCATCAGCACACCATATCAATCGCCCATCTCAGGGGTTCTTCAACAGCGAGAACGAGCGATTGCCGATGAAAACCAGCATTCAGGCTGGTCTGCGCATTCCACTGGCTGGCTTTACAGGTTTAGCTGATGAACAGGATCGGGAAATTAGTATATCGCCCGTGATTATGTACAAGCATCAGGGCAAGTATGATCAATTGGATTTAGGCGCTTACCTGACCTACTCTCCGCTAACAATCGGAGCATACTACCGAGGTATTCCTTTTAAAAAATATGACCAGACGCTTAACAATCATGATGCGGTAGCTGCGTTGATTGGCTGGCGTATGGAAAAGTTCTCCATCGGCTACAGCTACGATGTCACAATTTCGACCCTCGGTAACAGCGGTGGCTCACATGAGTTGTCGCTCTCCTATATTTTCGACAAGCCAGAAGGCCGTCGGCCGGGTGTAAAACGCCGGGATAAGAAATTGCCTTGTCCGAAGTTTTGATTCTACTTTTCTAAATTAAAAGGGACTGATTTTAAAATCAGTCCCTTTTAATTTACCCCAGTTTCTTATACCTTATCCGAGTGGGCGTTGCCTCCGATCCTAAGCGTTTACGGCGGTTCTCTTCGTATTCCGAAAAATTACCCTCAAACCAATACACCTGCGAATCACCCTCGAAGGCTAGAATGTGGGTTGCAATACGATCTAAGAACCAGCGATCGTGGCTGATGACAACTGCACAACCCGCGAAGTTTTCCAGACCTTCTTCCAGCGCTCGCAATGTGTTGATATCAAGATCATTGGTAGGCTCATCCAGGAGCAACAGATTCGCGCCTTCCTTAAGGGTCATGGCTAGATGGACCCGGTTGCGCTCCCCACCTGATAGAGTTCCAATTTTCTTCTCCTGATCGGCTCCACCAAAGTTAAACCGACTTACATAGGCCCGCGCATTGGACTGCTTTCCGCCCATTATAATCCAATCGTTGCCCCCAGAAATCGTTTCATAGACCGTTTTATTGGGGTCAAGACCGTCGTGTTCCTGATCAACATAAGCCACTTTTACCGTTTCACCAACATCAAACGTACCTGAATTGGGTTTATCTCTCCCTGTAATTAGTTTAAAGAGCGTCGTTTTACCAGCTCCGTTGGGACCAATAATTCCTACAATACCACCCTGCGGTAACCGGAACTCTAAATGTTCGAACAGAAGTCGATCGCCAAAAGCTTTAGAGACATCCTCAGCTTCAATGACTTTAGCGCCTAAACGCGGCCCGGCAGGAATGAAAATTTCGAGTTTTTCATCGCGCTGTTTGGCGTCTTCATTCAAGAGTCGCTCATAGGCCCCTAAACGAGCTTTTGATTTGGCCTGACGAGCTTTAGGGGCCATTTTCACCCATTCCAACTCACGTTGCAACGTTTTCTGACGTTTCGATTCTGTTTTTTCCTCTTTGGCCAACCGATTTTGTTTCTGCTCTAACCAGGAAGAATAATTGCCTTTCCAGGGAATACCTTCGCCCCGATCAAGTTCAAGAATCCAGCCGGCTACATTATCCAGAAAATAGCGATCGTGGGTTACGGCGATAACCGTGCCCGTATACTGACGAAGGTGCTCTTCTAACCATAATACAGATTCTGCATCAAGGTGGTTAGTAGGCTCATCAAGCAATAATACATCAGGTTGCTGGAGTAGCAAACGACACAACGCTACCCGACGTTTTTCACCTCCGGATAGATTATCAATCAGCGCATCAGATGGAGGGCAGCGCAGGGCATCCATTGCTCGTTCCAGTTTCTGATCAAGCTCCCAGGCGTTGTAATGGTCAAGTTTCTCCTGAACCTCACCTTGCCGGTTAATAAGTTTATCGAAGTCGGCATCAGGATCGCCAAAGGCTTCATTGATTTCGTCAAATTCTTTCAAAAGGCTCACTACTTCCTGTACACCTTCTTCTACAACTTCTCGTACTGTTTTGCCAGCCTCAAATTTTGGTTCCTGTTCAAGCATCCCAACTGAGTAGCCGGGGGAGAAAACAACTTCTCCGGTATAATTTTTGTCTATTCCTGCAATGATGCGCAATAAGGTCGACTTACCGGAGCCATTCAGCCCCAGAACGCCGATTTTTGCACCATAAAAAAAGGAAAGGTAGATGTTCTTTAGGATTTGTCGGTTAGGCGGAATATTTTTACTCACGCCTGCCATAGAGAAAATTATGGTTTCCTGACTCATTAATTTCTGATAGATTTGTGTTGGCAATAATCCTCAAATTTAACCCACAGCGCAGCCTTAACCAAGCACAGTAATGGAAAACGCTTCACTGGTAGATGAATACGGTTACGTCAAAGACGGAAAGGTATTTTTGAAAGGCTACCTGAATTACGAAGACCGCCAGATCGGCGAAGTCAAACGCACCGAGCAGGAAGCGCTCGATTATTTTAAAAACCGCTTCATCATTGCTGAGAACAAAGTCAGTCAGTTAGAAAAAGACATCGACGAAGCTCAGAACAAAGGTTCGTACCTGACGAAACTGGTTCAACTCCGCAAGAAACTGCTCGGCTTCGATGCATTAGGGGATTTCCCCCCGCTGCTCGATCGGCTGGACGAACAAGAGAAGTTGCTGGCCGATTTGATTACGGTCAACCAACGGAAAAATCATGACATTAAGCGGGCCTTGATTGCCGAAGCTGAAGCCATTGTTGACAGTACTGACTGGCGAACAACGGCCGATGAGTTACAGGAAATCAAGACCAAGTGGATTAAAACCGGCCCTGTAGACAAGTCGGTTGAGGAAGAAGTGGAGGGTCGGTTCCAGGAGCTTCTGGATGGGTTCTTTCAGCGTCGACGTGAGTTCTTCAACGAACAGAACAAGGTTATTCAGGAACGCCTGGATAAATACGACGAGCTTATCCGGCTGGCTTTCCGGGCTAATCGCTTGGGCGATCTGGATGCTGCGTTCCAGGAAGTCCGGCGACTCAATAATGCCTGGAAGGCGGTTGGCGAGGTTCCGATCAAGAAAAGTGGTAAACTGTACAAGCAGTTTAAGAAAGCCACAACCATGTTCTACGCGAAGTACAACGACGCGAAAGGCATTGTTCTGGTTCCAAAGATTGACCCCCGCATAGAGGCTCAAATGAAAATGGCCGATGAAGCGGAAAAACTGTCCAAACAATCCGACATCTTCGCGGCTGCCGAACGAGCCAAAGTATTGCTGAATAGCTGGAAAGAAATCCGGGTGCCGTTTAAACTACAGGACAAAGTTGTTAATGAACGCTTCCGGGCTGCCTGCGACAAAATTTTTGAACTGAGTTATCTAGGCCGTGTGCTAACGCGGAAATACCCGGCCTTTGAACTCAAAAGCCAGTCAGAACAGATTCGGACGAAAATCCGGGAGATGGAATATCTTGTAAAACGCGAGAAAAACGATCTTCAGTTTGCGTTACAGGATGCCGACGGTCTCGACCCGAACAATGACGAAGACAAGCAGATTCTGAATAAAATCAATACTCAGAAGCGTAAAATCGCGATGAAAGAAACGATTCTGCGTGAGCTACAGAAACAACTGGAAACAGCAGGGTATTAAGATTCTTATACTACAGGTTTAATTTCGCGAAACGTGCCCTGACTACAAAACGGGGCACGTTTCGCGTTTTGGTATTGTTATTAGGACATGGAAACGAACCTGGTTAAATCTGATTTTATTGTCTCCGATACTGACTTTCGTGCGGCTATTGTTCCTGGCAAATTCGTGCGGCTTGAATACCTGACCGATCTTAGTGAGTTTATCAAAGCCGACGTGATGATCAAGCAACTTGTTGTGGAAAATGGGGCAGAGTGGCTTGAGTTAGCTACTGGCGAGACAATACCACTTGATCGAGTTGTGAGCGTTTCAAGCAAACTATCCCCGAAATATCCTGGTTATGGCAACTATTCATGTGATTGTTAAACCAGAATACTGTTACAAGAAAATCCCCGTAGAAATAGCCTGAGCTATTTCTACGGGGATTTTCTTGTAACAGTAACCTAGTGTCTTTTAATCAATCATCTCAAACCCACAATACGGCACTAGCACCTTTGGAATTCGAATACCTTCTAGGGTTTGATTATTCTCGAGAATTGACGCCAGAATACGTGGCAAGGCTAAGGCCGAGCCATTCAGCGTATGCATCAGTTGCATCTTAGCCTCAAGTTTCGAGCGAAGTTTGAGTCGATTAGCCTGGTACGTTTCGAAATTAGAAACTGAGCTAACCTCCAGCCAACGCTGTTGAGCCGCCGACCAGACCTCCATGTCATATGTAAGCGCCGATGTGAAGCCCATATCACCACCGCAAAGTCGCAGCACCCGATAAGGCAGTTCTAGTTTCTGCAATAATCCCTGCACATGCTGGCTCATTTCTTCCAGAGCTGCGTATGAATTTTCTGGTTTCTCAATCCGAACAATTTCGACCTTGTCAAACTGATGCAACCGGTTCAATCCACGAACGTGCGCTCCCCACGAACCCGCTTCACGACGGAAACAGGGCGTATAACCCACGTTTTTAACCGGCAACTGATTTTCGGGCAGAATCACATCCCGGTAAATATTGGTGATGGGTACTTCGGCCGTTGGGATCAGGTATAATTTATCCTCCGTGGCAAAATACATTTGCCCTTCCTTATCTGGCAACTGGCCGGTGCCGAAGCCCGAATCTTCATTAACTAGAATAGGCGGCTGTACTTCTACGTATCCGGCTTTTAGGGCTTCATCGAGGAAGAAGTTAATCATCGCCCGCTGAATCCGGGCACCCTTTCCTTTGTAAACCGGAAAACCAGCTCCTGCAATTTTGACTCCAAGTTCAAAGTCAATAATGTCATACTTCTTGATCAGCTCCCAATGCGGTTGTGCTTTTTCGTGAAGTGCTGGCTTTTCTCCATGCTCCAATACCACTTCATTATCATCGGCAGTACGCCCTGCGGGAACGCTACTATGAGGTATATTGGGAATCGTCACTAAAACCGCTTGCAGATCGGCTTCAATCTGGCGAAGCGTATCGGCAAGATCTTTAGAGCGTGCTTTCAGATCCGCCGTTTCAGCCTTAGCAGCTTCGGCAGCAACTTTATCACCGGCTTTCATCAACGCGCCTATTTGGCCTGCTTTAGCATTGGATTGGGCTAATACATCGTCAAGTTCGCGTTGAGTATCCCGTCGTTGCTGATCGAGCGTGAGCACTTGTTCAACAACAGCCTCGGCATTGGCAAAATTTCGTTTGCGCAGTCCCGCCAGGGTGGTGTCTTTATTCTCGCGGATAAAATTGAGTTGAAGCATTCGTGTAATTAAGGTTCAGTACCCTTTGCAAAAGGCTGATAGTGAGTCAATAGTAGTTAGTAAGCTACGCTTTAGCAAACAGTCCATCATTCAGTGCATTCAAAGCTTCTGCTTTGTAACGACCATGAACGAGTAACGACAGGTTACTTTCCGTACCTCCGTAGGAAACCATCCGGATTGGAATGTTCTTCATGGCATTGAACACTCGAAGTGCAACACCTTCATTATCAGCACTAAAATTCCCTACAATGCAAATAATCGTCTGATCATAATCGGGTTCTTCCAGCGTGCAGAATGTATTAAGTTCATCCGTAATTTCCTGAATACGCTCTGTGTTATCGATTGTGACCGACACCGACACTTCGGATGTAGTTATCATGTCGACCGGCGTTTTGTATTTCTCGAATATCTCGAAAATCCGGCGTAGAAAACCATAGGCATTTAGCATACGGGTTGAGTGTATATACAAAGCGGTAATGCCATCCTTAGCCGCAATCGCTTTAAACACCTGATCACTGGTTTTGTCGGCAATGAGCGTACCAGGGGCGCTGGGGTCCATTGTGTTTTTTAAGCGAACCGGTACACCGAACATACGCGCAGGCGTAATGGTGGACGGATGCAGAATTTTCGCCCCGAAGTAGGCCAGTTCAGCCGCTTCATCGAACGTTAGTTCGCGAACCGGGAATGTATTTTTCACGATACGCGGGTCATTATTATGCATCCCGTCGATATCGGTCCAAATCTGGATTTCTTCCGCGCGTATGGCACCACCAATCAGCGAAGCGGTGTAATCCGAGCCTCCTCGTTTGAGATTATCGACTTCTCCACGCGGGTTTCGGCAGATAAAGCCTTGTGTAACAATAATTTGTTTATCGGCATGCTGAGGCAATATCTCGGCTAACTTTTGCTCGGTATAATGGATTTCCGGCTCGTTATCGGCATCAATCCGCATGAATTCCAGCGCAGGTAGTAAAGTGGATGTTACACCTTCCTCATCCAGATAGGCCTGAAAAATTTGTGTGCTGAGTAATTCGCCTTCAGCCACTAACTCTTTCTCCTGCTTCAGCGTGAATGGCTTGATACCCGTTAGAGACCGGATAAAGGAAAATTCGTTATCTATAATTTTTTGTCCGGCCGCTTTGCCATCGGTCGTTCTGTACAACTCGTCGATAAAGCTGTCGTAATGCGCTTTAAGCGTATCAATTTTAGCATTAGCTTCGGCATCATTGTTCGCTTTAAGCGATTCGCCAATGGCCAGCAGGTTATTCGTTGAGCCAGACAAAGCTGACAAGACAACAATCTTGCGCGTGTTATCTTCGGTAATCAAGTTGCGAATCGACCGCATACGCTCGGGCTTCCCGACAGACGTACCGCCAAATTTCCAGACGTACATTTTTTTAAGAGAAAGAGTGAATGAGCGACAGAGCGAATTGGAAAGGACAGTACTAGTGGCTCTTTCACTCATTCACTCCGCTTCGGCGGTCCGATTTCGCTCTTTAAAATTTACTATAAACTTGTTGTTGTAATCCGAGCATTTTGATTGCTGTAATAGCGGCTTCGTCACCTTTGTTACCATGCTTCCCACCCGCTCGATCAAGAGCCTGCTGCTGGTCGTTAGGCGTTAGGACACCAAATATGACGGGCTTATCGGTTTTCAGACTAACGTTTGTTAAGCCCTGTGCTACAGCGTGGTTGATGTAGTCATTGTGTTTGGTTTCTCCCTGAATGACACAACCGAGTGCAATCACGGCATCAATGTCATCGCGCTGAGCAAACCACTGGGCTCCCAGACTTAGCTCATAGCTCCCCGGCACATTACCCCGAATGATATTTTCGGATTTTGCGCCATGCTGAAGCAAGACCTGGTAAGCACCTTCGAAAAGCGCTTCTGTAACTTCCGTATTCCACTCTGAAACCAGAATAGCGAACCGTCGACGGCTGATATCGGGTAGCGCGTCGGTTGAAAAGACGCTTAGGTTTTTTAAGTCTGATGCCATGTGTTTTTTGTCATGCTGACGAAGGAAGCATCTTCGTCGAATGAGTTTTTAGCTACCACTATATTTAAACGCTCTTACCGAAGATGCTTCCTTCGTCAGTATGACAAAAACAAAAAGGACAAAACCTGAGTCGGTTTTGTCCTTTGCTGTATTGATTAGTCAAGTACGCTTACGACTCACCGACGGTTGCTTCAAGTACGGATTTGTACTTCTTAGCACTACCAGCTTCTGCGGACTCGCCGTACTTTTCAATAATTTCGCTATACGTTTCTATCGCTTTATCATTTTGCTTGGCTTGCTCGTAAGCAATAGCCAGCTTCATGAGATAGCCAGGCGTAAAGAATTTGTTCGCCTTATAGTCAGCAGCCTTTCTATAGTAGTCAGCAGCTTCGTCAAAGCTTTTCTTCTCCATGTAAGCATCACCCGTAAGCGCATAAGCACGCGCCTGTACCAGCAGATCCGACGAACTAAAGCTTTTCAGGTGCTCAATAGCGTCATCGTATTTCCCTTCTTTCAGCAATGCAACACCCGAATAGAATTCGGCCAGATTACCGCCTTTGGTAGAGCCATAATTGTCAGCGACCGCTAACAAACCTGGGGTTTTACCATCGCCATTCAGGGCTTTTTTCAGCGAATCGGCTTCGAGTTGATAAACCGAAGGGAACATTTCGATTTGTGCCGTTTCGTCCTGGCTACTGATATAATAACGATAGCCAAAGTACCCAGCAACCAGCAATACAATGCCGCCGAGAATACCTAATACAATATTCTTGTTCTGCTGGAAGTAATCGCCAACATCCTCTAACTTTCCTTCTAATGCGTCTGGGTCTTCCAGAAACTCCAGTCCGCTATTCTTTTTGCTCATGCTTTTGCAATTTGGATCGCAAAATTAGGAATATTTACCATTGCGGAAAAGCGTAAGCCTCAAAAGTTTATGAATCCTGTGCTACTTATTGAGATATATCTCGCACGGCCATGATCTCTGATGCCCGAACTTCCCGAATTTGATGGGCCAGTAACGTCTCAATAGCGACTGCTTCGCCGGTTAACGTTACAAATTCAACCTCAAATGCTTTTCCTCCATTATACACTGTTAAAATCGTGCCAACATCGCCAGCTTTCAGATTTCCGTCTGCCAAATCTTCCTGCAATACAACTAAATCGAATTCGCTCATATCTACATAAGTACCCTCTTTTAAGTAGAGAAACGCTATATCCTACCCCTTATTTCGTAAAATTAACTTAACTTTGCTGCGCTAATCTTATTAAGGGGTGCCCCAATACAACGGGCTGAGATTATACCCATTGAACCTGCGCGGGTAATGCTGCGAAGGGAAATGAATTCACAGAACTAATCTGTGAGTGTTTACAAACAATCATCTCTAACCAAAGGTAGGTTTGGCCCCTTGCCTATCGTCACGCTTTTTCGTCATGAAAAAACCGACGACCTACTTTATGCTGATGGCCCTATTGTGGCTATCGCCACTGTCCACCTGGGCTCAATTATCTATTACCGGCACGGTTTCAGATGCCGATGGGGGTACGCTGCCAGGCGCAGCCATTACACTTGAAGGCACCTACAAGGGAACGTTCACAAACGCAACAGGCGCATTTCAGCTCACAAACCTTAAGTCAGGTACTTTATCTCTGCGCATATCGCTGCTGGGTTACGAGCCCCAGATCCAGCCAGTCAACCTGACTGAAAACACGACGCTTGCAATCAAATTGACCAAAACAGCAGTTGCGGTCGATGAAGTCGTGGTCAGTGCGACGCGCGCTAATCAGAAATCAGCTATTGCTTATACAGATGTAACACGCCGGGATTTAGACAAGCTGAATCTGGGTCAGGATGTGCCGCAACTGCTGAATTTTACCCCTTCCATAGTAACAACCTCCGATGCAGGGGCGGGCGTGGGTTATACCGGCATTCGTATCCGCGGGTCTGATGCCACACGGGTAAACGTAACGTTGAATGGGATTCCTTATAATGACGCCGAATCGCAGGGAACGTATTTTGTAGATATGCCCGACTTTGCTTCATCAGTGAGCAGTATTCAGATTCAACGAGGTATTGGTACCTCAACCAATGGTGCCGGGGCTTTTGGGGCATCGGTTAATATCCAGACGAACAAGCTGGAAACGAAACCCTATGCCGAAGTTAATCTTTCGGGTGGTTCGTTCGGGACACGGAAAGCGAATGTTCTGGCAGGTACTGGCCTGATTAATAATCATTTTGTCTTGGATGCCCGCTTGTCAACCATCCATTCCGACGGATTTATTGACCGGGCCTTTTCAAACCTGAAATCGTTTTATCTGTCGGGGGGTTATTATACGGATAAGAGTTTTATACGCCTGAATGTCTTTTCAGGTCAGGAACAAACATACCAGGCCTGGAATGGTGTTCCAGAAGATATTCTGAAGACGAATCGGACATATAACTCATTCACGTATGACAATCAGACGGACAATTATCAACAGGATAATTATCAGCTAATTAGCTCATTTGGGTTAAGTAAAAACTGGCGTCTAAATGCGTCTTTATTCTACACAAAAGGGAAAGGATATTATGAAGAACTTAAGCCCAACGACCCTTTTAGCAAGTACAATCTGCCTAACGTAGTCATTGGTGATTCGATTATCAAAAGCACCGACATCATCCGTCGGAAATGGTTGGACAACGATTTCTTCGGCAGCGTTTTCTCCCTCGACTACAACAGCTTTGGCAAACTCACGGCCAACATTGGCGGTGGCTGGAATCAATATCAGGGTGCCCACTTCGGCGAGATTATCTGGGCGCGCGTAGCCGGGAACACCAACATCCGGGACCATTATTACGACGACAATGCCACAAAAACAGACTTTAATCTGTATGCAAAGGCATTTTATCAATTCAGCAATAAACTCACTGGATTTCTCGACTTGCAGGTACGAACGGTTGGTTACTCGTTTTTGGGCTTTAACAGTAAGCTCCAGAATGTGCAACAGAATGCCAACCTGACGTTTTTCAATCCCAAAGCGGGGCTAACCTATACAATCAATGACCATAGCACAGCTTATGCATCGGTAGGCGTTGGCCACCGTGAACCCAACCGCGACGATTACACTCAATCAACGCCTGAGAGTCGGCCAAAAGCTGAGCAGTTGATTGATTATGAGGCTGGCTATAAAATCCAATCAGAAAAACTGGCGTTTACGGTCAATGGCTACTACATGAGTTACCAGAATCAGTTGGTCTTATCGGGGCAAATAAATGATGTGGGCGCTTATAACCGGGTGAATATCCCCACCAGTTACCGCGCCGGGCTTGAATTGGAAGTGGGTGCCCGACTGGCGAAACAACTTCGCTGGAATGTGAACGCTACGTTTAGCCGTAATAAGGTCAAGAATTTCACTGAATACCTGGATAATTTCGATACCGGAAATCAGGACAGCCGTCAATATGGCCAAACGGATATTTCGTTTTCTCCCAATGTAATTTCAGGCTCTCAATTATTATTCACACCCGCAAAAGGACTGGAACTGGGGCTGCTTTCGAAATATGTAAGCAAGCAGTATCTGGATAATACATCCAACGATAGCCGGAAACTGAATTCCTATTTCACAAATGATATCCGACTCATTTACAGTATCAAGCCAAAATTCGCGCAGGAAATCGCCTTTACGCTGCTCTTCAACAACGTACTGAATGAGCTATATGAATCAAATGGCTACACCTACGCTTACATCTCGGAAGGGAAAGTGGCCGCGGATAATGCATATTACCCACAGGCCGGACGGAATTTTCTGGCGGGGGTGAGGGTTCGTTTCTAAACCGGGATTTAGCTGATTCGGGGATTTACTGGATTTTGTTTTATGATTCGCTTCAAAGAAGCGCAGAGCAAAATCCAGTAAATCCACAAATCAGCTAAATCCCGGTTTAGATTGCCTGCTCCAGATCCTGAATCAGATCCTCAACATCTTCAATACCAACGCTGAGCCGGATAAGAGTGTCTTTCAGACCATTCTTGATGCGTTCTTCTTTCGGAATACTGGCGTGGGTCATACTGGCCGGGTGCGTACAAAGCGACTCCACACCACCCAGGGATTCGCCCAGGGAGAATACATGGAAGCTTTCCATCACACGCACAGCTTCGGGCATCGAATCGCCCTTGAGCTCAAAGGATAGCATACCACCGAAACCCCGCATTTGTTTCTTTGCTAGTTCATGGCCAATGTGCGATTCCAGTCCGGGATAATAAACCTGGCTTATCTTTGGGTGCTGCTGTAGATACTGCGCCACTTTCATAGCGTTTTCGCAATGCCGCTGCATCCGAATATGTAGCGTTTTGATGCCCCGAAGGACCAGAAAACAATCTTGCGGACCTGGCACGGCCCCGCAGGCATTCTGGATAAAGGCTAGCTTCTGGGCCGTTTCGTCGTCATTCAGGACAATAGCTCCCATAACCGTATCCGAGTGTCCCCCCAGGTATTTCGTAACGGAATGCATGACAATATCAGCACCCAAATCGAGTGGGTTTTGCAGATAGGGCGAGGCAAACGTATTATCGACTACCAGTTTGATGTTGTGTGGCTTAGTAATAGCTGCAATAGCCGCAATATCCACTAGCCGCAGCAGGGGGTTTGTTGGCGTTTCAATCCAGACCATCTTTGTAGCGGGGGTAATAAGCCCATCCAGATTAGTCGGGTTCGACAAATCGACGAACTTGAATTTTAGCCCAAACTCCTGAAACACGCGTACCATAATCCGGTAGGTGCCACCGTATAAATCATTGCTGGCAATAATTTCATCACCGGGCTTGAACAGCTTTAAAATGGCATCCGTAGCGCCAAGTCCAGATGAATAACAAATACCGTGCTTACCGTTTTCGAGTGCTGCGAGGTTATTTTGCAGCACCGTTCGGGTAGGGTTCTGGGTCCGGGCGTATTCATACCCTTTATGCTTTCCCGGCGACTCCTGTACGTAGGTCGACGTCTGGTAAATAGGTGTCATAATGGCACCCGTTGTGGGGTCCGGCTCAATACCGGCATGGATGGCTTTGGTTCCGAATTTCATAGTCAAATGTAACGAAGAATATACTATAGAGCCGAGCTTGTAAACTGGGTTTAAACCACAACCACCATTTACCCGTTTGATAGAGTGTGAAATTAGCTATTCCTAAATCAGTTACTGGTCCGGCCCTTGCTGGTCTTGCATTATCGGTAACACCAATTGTATTTACATCGTTATTGACCTACTATGCAGTAGTTCATGAGGCTGCTATTGCCGAGCTTTCGGCCTGGCAATGGGCAGGAATCACCGTTGCCTGTGCTATCACCTCGGCAGGGCTGACCCCGCCAACAATGCTTGCGCTGATCTTTGGCTATTTTCTGGGCTGGCAGGCAGTATTGCCCCTTTTTGTTATCAATTTTGGTGGTATTCTGTTCATCAACCTGCTTGTTCGCTGGCTGGACCATGACCGATTTCTGGCTTTTATTCAGCGAAACCCCAAGGCCCAATCCGTACTCGACCGTATTCTGAACAATGAATTAGAGGTCATTTTTTTTGCAAAGCTATCGCCTATCCTTCCATTTGGACTGACTAATTTATTGTTTGCCCTTTCGGGCGCTAAACTCCGAAATATTTTGCTGGGTGGCTTTCTGGGTATGACTCCCCGAACATTGCTAGCCATATGGTCGGGTCATGAAGCACGGGAAATTAAAGCATTACTGGAAAATCCCAACCAAAGCTCCTGGACACAAATAGTGGTAGTTGGATTGATTATCGTTTCCATTGCCGGACTTTGGCAGGTTATTCAGCGTTCGTTAAAGTAAAACCAATCGGAACGGTCGGCTGAAAATCAAGTTATGCGAATTTTTCGCTCATTAACTCAATCAACCGATTGTGGCCCGTTTTCAACACAGTGACTTCGTAATGCCGAAGTCGTTTCGTTAACGGAAGAATATAGCTACCCGGAACAATCCGGTCAAACGCGCCGATAAAAAATTGCACTTGCACGGGATTGGCATTCAGCAACCTACTTATGTTCGTCAGATCGGGTGTAATCAGCCGGAACTGTGTCCAGCTCCGATACACCAATTGGCGTTGTTCGGGCGTGCCAAGTGAAATCTCAGCGAAGCGCATGACCGTTCGGTTCAATAAGCCAAGCCTTGTGAGCATATGCCCGAACGCATTTAACACTGACAAATGCCGGAGCACATACCGAAATAAGCCACGCCCTACAGCCGAAACGGTGGCCAGGCGATACCAGGAGCTACGTGTAATGCCATCGGGTGCCAGTAAGATCAATTGATCCAGTCGATCTGCAAAAGCCTCCGCAAGTGCCAGCGAAAACCGTCCGCCCAGACTAAACCCCATCAACGAAAAGCGGTCGATGTGTCGGTCTTTTAAAAATGCGGCTATAAACCGCTGCCAGTCATGCTTCTTTAGTAGCTGATTCCCTGTATATTGACTATGGCCGTGAAAAAACAAATCAATCGCGAAAATGGTAAATTGGGCACCGAGTGATGCTTCCAGTGTCCGGAAGATTTCGCCACTCTGCCCGAAACCATGAAAGGCTAATAGAATAGACGGCCCATTCCCGATTTTTTGGTAAGCAATACCATTACCTTCAACCTGAAACGTATATCTATTGGCCCTGGTCATATCAACAAAATTGCAAAAACCCCAACACCTATGCTAACCTTTGCCAATCTGGCTGAATTTTCAGCCCATGCCGGCCAATCGCTCGGCGAATCCGACTATATGACCATTACACAGGAAATGATCAATCTATTTGCACAAGCTACCGGCGATCATCAGTGGATTCATACCGACCCTGAGCAAGCGGCCCAACTTTCTCCTTATAAAACACCTATTGCGCATGGTTTCCTGACACTCTCGCTAGCTCCCAAACTTATGGCCGAGCTTTACCGGATCAACTCCGTGAAAATGGGAATTAATTATGGGTCCAATAAAGTTCGCTTTACGAATGCAGTACCCGTTGGCAGTCGTCTGCGCCTATCAGCCCAATTGCAAAGCGTTGACGCACAAACCAACGGTGTCCGTGTCATTACCGAATGTACGTTTGAACTAGAAGGCAATCCAAAACCAGCCTGTGTAGCAGAATTGATTACGTTGTTATTCGAATAAACAGTATGCAAGCATACTATTTATTCGAACTAATTCTTATCTTTCGTACTTCACAACAAATAGTAATCATCAACCAAACTTAACCCAATTCAGATGGCAACGGCATCGCTGGAGTTACAGGGATTGAATTTTAATTTATCAGAAGAGCATATGGCTGTGCAGGAAGCAGCCCGCGATTTTGCTCAGAATGAACTATTACCCGGTATTGTTGAGCGGGATAACGAAGCCCGTTTTCCAGCTTCACAAGTCAAGCGGATGGGTGAACTTGGCTTTTTGGGCATGATGGTATCGCCCGAGTATGGCGGTGGTGGCATGGATACGGTCTCCTACGTATTGGCGATGGAAGAAATTTCTAAAATCGATGCGTCAGCCTCCGTAATCATGTCGGTTAATAATTCGCTGGTTTGTTACGGGCTCGAAGCATTTGGTACCGAATCGCAAAAGCAGAAATACCTAACCCGCCTAGCCACGGGCGAAACGATTGGTGCTTTTTGTCTGTCAGAACCCGAAGCAGGCTCCGATGCGACTTCACAAAGCACAACAGCCGAAGATAAAGGCGATTATTATTTAGTGAACGGCACCAAAAACTGGATCACAAATGGCAATTCATCCGGTATTTGCCTCGTTATTGCCCAAACTGATCGGGAGAAGAAACATCGGGGTATCAATTGCCTGATCATTGAAAAAGGAACACCCGGTTTTGTGGTCGGCAAAAAAGAAGATAAGATGGGTATCCGCTCATCAGACACCCATTCATTACTCTTTACCGACGTAAAAATACCTAAAGAAAACCGTATTGGTGACGATGGATTCGGATTCAAATTTGCCATGTCAACCCTGAATGGAGGTCGGATTGGTATTGCTGCGCAAGCACTGGGTATTGCCGCTGGTGCTTACGAATTAGCCCTAAAATACAGTCAGGAACGCAAATCGTTTGGAAAGCAAATCTTTGAACATCAGGCCATTCAGTTCAAGTTAGCCGAGATGGCCACCAAGATCGAAGCGGCTCGACTGTTGGTTTATAAAGCCGCCCGGCTCAAAGACGAGCACAAAGACTACGTGCAGGCTGCTGCAATGGCTAAGTTATTTGCCTCAGAAATAGCCATGTGGGCCACCACCGAAGCCGTACAAATTCATGGTGGGTATGGCTACGTCAAAGAATTTCATGTAGAGCGTCTAATGCGTGATGCAAAAATCACTCAGATTTACGAAGGTACGTCTGAAATCCAAAAATTAGTGATTGCCCGCGAACTCATTCGATAGGGTATTTCTCCTTAAAATAGAATTTTTCTCACTGCATAATGCGTGTTCAAAGCGAATACGCATTATTTTTTTTATTTTTTGGAAACTTTTATAGTTGTATTAGTTTTGTACAAATTATTAGTTTTGTGCAACTTTGTGCAAAACCTATATTTACGGATACACTCCTTTCAGCTATGGAAGACTATAATAAAATTATCGAATCGTTGGGCGTGAAGTTTATTAAGGCCCGCAACATTCGGATTCTGCAGCCAATCACCATCAAGAACTTCTATGATGTTGAGAACACGCTGCTGATTTTGTACAATGGCGACGTATCCATCGGCGACGAAAAAATAAAGGTAGAAGTAGGTGATATGCTGTTCATTCCGGGCGGCAAACACGTTACCGTCACCTACGGCGACCCTACAAATCCCAAAACCGTCTCGAATGAAGAATTCATGACGCACCGCGAATCGTACTGGGAAGGAAATCATGACCCTAAACTGATTGGGCATTTGCCTAACTCGTTCGGTTATGTGTCCTTCGAAGCCAAAGTATTCGATTCGGTTAACTTCTTCAACTCACTCGATGTACCACCGTTTATCATTAAACGGGAAGAGCATTTAGCCTTAACCATTGACCAGATTCTGGCCGAAGAAATGACCGATCTGGCGGGTAAAGGGCGGATCATCAAGATTAAAACCGAAGAAATTGTTATCGAGGTTGTTCGATATATTCTGAAAAATCACCTGTTTGTTGAACAACTGGTCACAAACAGCACGTATTTCAAAGACCCGCGCCTGATTGATATTTTCGCTTACATCAAAGAAAACCTTGGTGGAGATCTTTCTAACAAAGTGTTAGCGAACGTAGCGAACGTGTCGGAAGATTACGTTGGCCAGTATTTTAAGATGCTGACGGGTATTAATCCGCAGGATTACATTGAATACCAGCGAATGGAAGCCGCTGTGGGCCTATTACGCACAAGCAAAAAGAGCATTCGGGCCATTGGTGCGGAAGTTGGCTATAAAGACACAGCTTATTTCTGCCGACGCTTTAAAATGATGTTCGGAATCCCAGCAGGCAAAATGCGCCGTCGGGAATCCCTGATGAATGTATAGAAAGAGGGAGAAAAGGAGGAGAGGCAGGAAAGGGACAAAAGGAAAAACGATTGTATTCCTTTTTTCCCTTTCCTGCCTCTCCTCCTTTTCTCCCTCTATTGCATATTCACCTCAATCGGCAAGGTATAAAACACTGGTACGCGCTTACCACCCACTTCTCCAGGCTCCCAGCGAGGCATTTTTTCAACGGCAGTGATAATACTGGCCATAAAGTCTTCCATACCCTTGCGCGTCTTTTTGTCGAGCGGTTTCGTGACTACTCGAACATCGTGCACATAGCCAAGCTCATCCACGATAAATTTGGCAGCAATCTGGCCCGTATTATAATTTTTCCGTACGAGCATACCTGGAACCTTAATATTTTCTGCCAGATAGAGGCTTAGAGCAGCCTTACCACCAGGAAATTCAGGTTGACGCTCAGCAACCGTATATACTTTCCCGGTTTGGGTCTGGGCAACGGCATGGGAACAGATAAATGGGAGTGTACAAACCGAGCTGGTCAGACAAAGGATTACGAATACAAAACGTTTCATGAATTAGGCGCGTACAACTGATTGGTTAAACTCCCGCACTACGGTCGATAATTGTGGTAACAAATCCGGATCCTGTTCAATCCCATTTCCGATCACAATCATATCGGCTCCAGCCTTTAAAGCCTGATAGGCTTTTTCGCCTGAATTAATCCCCCCCCCAACAATGATGGGTAGTTCAATTACAGAACGAACAGCGGCAATCATTTCAGGAGATACTGGACGCCTTGCACCACTGCCTGCATCCAGATACATAAGTTGCAAGCCCAGCATCTCGCCCGCCATAGCCGTACAGGCAGCTACACCGGGCTTATCATGCGGTAACGGCATTGTACCGCTTATATAAGAAACAGTCGTTTGTGTGCCACTATCTACAACCATATAGCCTGTTGGAAGAATTTCCAGGCCACTTTTTTTCAGTAATGGAGCTGCAATAACGTGTTGCCCAATCAGAAACTCTGGGTTTCGGCCCGAAATAAGCGACAGAAAAAGAATTGCATCAGCCGACGGCTCAATATGAAGTGGGTTGCCCGGAAACAGGATAATAGGTGTATTTGTATGAGATCGAATAACGGCAATCAGTTCTTTATGCAGGTAATCGGTCACCAAACTCCCGCCAACCAAAAAAAAGTCGATAGGGTACTCAGCCGTTTGGGTAAGTAAATTAATTAATGAGTCCTGCTCAATTTTGTCAGGATCGAGCAGGACACCAATTGATTTCTGGCCGGATAGCCTATTAGTACGAAGTATAGTCAACAGGCTCGGTTGGGGCCTGTTCGTGATATTGAGTTGGTTCGGCAGTTGGATTGATGGCATTATTTGTACGGATGCGGGCTAAAAATCCAGTTAGCTGCTCACGAGCAATATTGGTTAATACAGAAGTAATAATTCCTCCAATTAATCCGCTCGCGGCTGCCGACTTTTTAATTTCAGTTGCCTGCTGCCTGACAGCTCTCGGATTTGACGGTTGAACGTTTGTTTCGTCATCCTCAATAGCCTCGTCGTCATAGTCCAGTTCGTCTGGTTCGCCGTACTTCTCGGCATACCGGTACTCATCGGACTTTGGCAGAATGGCATTAACTACCAAATATACGGCTAAAGCGGCACCTGCAACAAACGCAGTTGTTTTACCAATCTCAGTTGCGTCTTCTTTTATCGACTCAACTCCATCATTAATTGATGTTTTAAATCGCTCAGTAGCAGCCATCAACTGTGCCCGACGGGCTGTTGTGTCAGCAAATAGCACTTTAGGATCTTCCATTTTATTTATACTGAATGTGTGTAAAAATACACTGCGTCAAATTTCGTATCTGCTTCGTAAACGGGTGAACTCATTATTATGCTTTCCGGGTCAAACTTCCCGACTCGTTTATTGACGAGCGCGTCTGGGCCATCAACTCCTCAACAGCTTCCGTTTTTTCTTCACTTTTTTTCTCCTGGCTTTTTTTCATTGCGCTATACGCGGCAACCCGAATTTTCCCCTTAACGAAATCTTTAGCTGCCACTAATAGAATAGTTATTAGCAGGAAAAAGGCAGCTACGATTAAAAAACCAAGGTATTTACTATCCAGTACCTGATTGAGGTAGGCTGCTAGCAGAATAAACAGAAAAATAAGCGTCATCGTGCTGAACAGTGCCAGTATGATGCCATGTATCCCTACAACAACTCCTTCCTCTATTTTGCCCCGGCTCTCCAGCGTAAACAATTCGATGCGGGCTTCCAGATAACGGAATATATTCTCCCGAATTTCTTCCAAATGTTCCAGCATGGTCGTCAATAATTAGTTTCGCTCCTCGGTATTTACAAATAACCGCTCAATTTGTTCAAAAAAGCGATAAAAATAAAGACGGCTTCAACACTGGTGTGCTGAAGCCGTTTCAGTATTACCTACATTACGCACGAATTGCTGCCTAGCTGGTAACAAAAAGTGAGGGTAGGTTCTACAAAATTCTTTAAACTCTTCCGTAATGACCAACTCGTCTGATTGCCCGTTTTTAATCTACAATAAACAGATAACAGCAGCGCATAAAGTCGACTACTCTGCCATCAATTTTAGCAGTCTAAAATCAAGCAATAGGATTGTTAGCGAATTAGCGCGACTGACGCAGTTTAGCTTCAATCGTTTGCTGTGTATGTGGTACAGCCCGAAGTCGCTCTTTCGGAATCAATTTACCGGTGTCTTTACAAATACCGTAAGTTCCATTTTTGATCCGAACCATAGCTGCGTCTAGTTGCTGTATAAATTTCTGCAACCGGGCGGCCAACTGGCTCAAATTTTCGCGTTCGCTAGTGTCGGCACCATCTTCGAGCAGCTTAGAGTTGCCCGAGGTATTGTCGGTACCGCTATCATTGCGTTTGCTAAGCGTTTCTTTAATATAGTTTAACTCACTCCGGGTTGCGTCGAGCTTCTGGCTGATCAGCACTTCAAACTCTTTCAGATCTTCTTCTGAATAACGCTTTTTTTCTTCCATAACCATACCCAATCCTACGTTAGACGGTGTGCTCTGTTTTTCAGCCACAAAATTAATGTTTTGTATCCGGTATTTCAATGATTCGTTTAATATTAGGCCTTTTTTTATAAAATTTTCTCAAATTGGCATTCAATCCTTTTCCAAATGAATCTTTGGTATATTGTTTTTTTTATGGAAAAGTCTTTGGCAAAGAGAAAATATTGAGATTAATTCTATGGTTTATTAACATTATATTAATCTTAGAAAAAATATACCTTTCACAATATCATACATGATTTATTAAGTTTGTGGGACACTTCATCACCAAATTTGTTTTAAAACCGAAGTCAACGTATAGCCATGGGATATATTGAACCAGCTCCAATAAAAGATAAAGAGAATCCGCTTGAGTCAATGATGTCGCGATTTGATGCCGCGGCCAAATTAGTGGGCATTTCTGATGAAATGTATGATATTCTTAAAGTGCCAGCCCGGCAGGTAATTGTTGGGCTACCCGTTACAATGGATAACGGAAGTATCAAAGTATTTGAGGGCTACCGGGTTATTCACTCCAACATTCTGGGGCCCGCTAAAGGAGGTATCCGGCTTGATCCGGCTGTCCATCTCGATGAAGTTCGCGCGTTGGCCGCCTGGATGACCTGGAAATGCGCCGTTGTCGATATTCCGTATGGGGGTGCCAAAGGAGGGATTGCCTGTAACCCCCGCGAAATGTCGGCAGGTGAAATTGAGCGACTTATCCGCCAGTATACCGTTGCTATGCTCGACGTTATTGGGCCTGATCGCGACATTCCGGCACCCGACATGGGAACTGGCCCTCGTGAAATGGCCTGGATCGTGGATGAGTATTCCAAAGCAAAAGGCATGACCGTCAATAATGTAGTAACGGGCAAACCACTAGTATTAGGTGGTTCACTAGGACGCACTGAAGCAACTGGACGGGGCGTTACCGTAGCTGCGCTAGCGGCTATGGACAAATTGCGGATGAACCCATACCGGACTACGGCGGCTGTTCAGGGTTTTGGTAATGTGGGCTCATTTGCGGCTGAGTTACTCCACGAGCGAGGAGTTACAGTAGTAGCTGTAAGCGATATTTCGGGAGGATATTATAACAAAAGCGGTATTGACATTACGGCCGCTGTTAGTTATCGTAACTCGAACAAAGGAACGCTGGAAGGGTTTAACGGAGCAGAGAAAATCTCTAATGAGGAACTGCTCTCGCTAGCGGTTGATGTGCTGGTACCAGCAGCCAAAGAAGACGTAATCACAGAAGACAATGCGGCTTCCATTCAGGCCAAAATGATTGTTGAAGGCGCGAATGGGCCCACATCAGCGAGTGCCGACGAAATTATTAACAGCAAAGGCATTCTGGTGGTACCCGACATTCTGGCCAACGCTGGTGGGGTTACTGTCTCGTATTTCGAGTGGGTACAAAACCGTATTGGCTACAAATGGACACTTGACCGTGTCAACCGCCGGGCCGACCGTGTTATGAAAGATGCCTTCGATCGCGTCTTTGAAACCTCACAGCGCTACCAGGTTCCTATGCGTCTGGCCGCTTATATTGTAGCCATTGATAAAGTCGCCAGCACTTATAAATACCGGGGAGGCTATTGATTTATTTTAAAATGTATGATGTATACTGTATGATGTATAATTTTGCTCGTACTTGATGCATTAAGAATACATCATACATAATATATCACACATCTTTCTATGCGCTTACATCGTGAAGGCAATACAATAATGCTTACAACAGGGCTGGTTTTACTGGCCCTGAACCTGCTTGCTTATTTTTACCTGTTTTCTGATAACCCAACTGCCACAACTTTATTAGGGGTCGTGAGTCTGGTGCTGTTTCTGCTGGTTGTGCAGTTTTTTCGCATCCCAAACCGGTTATTAACAACCGGTGACACGCAAGTTATAGCTCCCGCAGACGGAAAAGTGGTAGTGATCGAGGAAACCAATGAAGGCGAGTATTTTAAAGATCGTCGGCGGCAGGTGTCTATCTTTATGTCGCCCCTGAACGTACACGTGAATCGAAATCCCGTATCGGGTATTGTTCGGTATTTCAAGTATTTTCCAGGTAAATATTTAGTGGCGTGGCACCCAAAGTCCAGTACTGAGAACGAACGGACAACTGTAGTTATCCAAACAGCCAATGGCGTAGAAGTACTTTTACGCCAGATAGCCGGCGCCGTTGCCAGACGGATTATCTGGTACGTAAAAGAGGGACAACCCGTAAAACAGGGTGACGAATTTGGGTTTATTAAATTCGGCTCGCGTGTTGATGTGTTTCTTCCTTTAGACGCTGAAATTAAAGTGAATATCGGCGATGTTACCAAAGGGGGCGTTACTGTTATTGCAGAACTGAAGTAGGGAAGTAAGTGAAGTGAGTGGAGTTTGCAAACTCCACTCACTTCACTACTATACGATACTCAATAGTTGTCCTTTCTCGGTCTCTGTGACAATAAGGCCCAGCTTTCCGGAAAGATCATAAATACAGTTCGATGGATTTTGCCCAGGCAATTTAATATCACGGACAAAGGCACCGTCAGCTGAAAAAACTCGAATAATACCTGCGCCAAAAACCGCTACGTATAGGTTTCCATCGGGACCAGGTGTTATCCCATCCGGACCAGGGATCGACGCTCCAACAGGTGCATCAATAACAGTTGCCCATACACGAATGGTCTCCCAACTTAATCCTTCTGAATCCCAATAGCCACTCCAAATCCGCTGTTGATGTGTTTCCGCGATCAGTAGTGTCTGTTTATCTGGATAAAAAGCTAATCCATTTGGATACAGTAATCCATCGGCAATAATTTCAACAGAGCCATTAGCTGAATAAACTACCACATATCCTTGTTGGCCTGCATCGGGCGGCCCTGGACATGTAATTAATAAATTGTTACGATCATCAAAGGTCAAATCATTAGGCATATTCAATGGCTGACCGCTGACATGACTAATGACCGTTTCAATAGCTTCTGTTTTTAGGTTTAAGCGCCGGATGGCATTCTGGCCCGAGTCGCAGAACCACATAAAACCCATGTTACAGGCGAGTGCATTGGGGCGTCCACCCGTCTGAATTCGTTTTGTTTTGCCATTGCTGTAGCGGCAAAAAAGCCCTTCTCCTTCTTGTTCTACACACCAAAGGTTACCGTTCGTATCGAATGCCGGGCCTTCGGGAAAGCGTAAGCCTTCTGCCAGTACACGTATAGTATCCATAACATATCATCGTTGAGTCGTTGTATTCCATTCAAAAAATGTGCCGTGCTATCCACTAATGGCTACATTAAAATTTTGACCATTAAGTGTAAAGACAGCCAATCAATTTTTGTTCATAAACCTTATCATACGAACAGGTAAGCACAAAAATCAGCTACTGGCTAACGACTGCCTATACACTAAAATTTAAACTATTTGATGAATTAATTATATATTCAACGAACAAATAACCCCTCTCCGGTATGAGGTTCGACTACATAATTATTGGTGCTGGATCGGCAGGTTGTGTACTGGCAAACCGCCTGTCGACAGATCCGTCTTTATCAGTGCTTTTATTAGAAGCGGGTGGTCCGGATACAAAAATGGAGATTCAAATTCCTGCTGCCTACACCAAACTGCACGGTTCAGCTGTTGATTGGGGCTTCTGGACGGAACCCCAGATGGCACTCAATAATCGACGGATGTATCAACCACGGGGTAAAACGTTAGGTGGGTGTTCATCAACCAATGCCATGGCCTATGTGCGTGGCAATCGACTTGATTACGACGATTGGGCAGCACTGGGTAATCGAGGATGGAGCTACCAGGATGTTCTTCCCTATTTTATCCGCTCAGAACACAATGAGCAATACGATCAGCTTGATTCGGGCTATCATGGCAATAAAGGTCCTTTGAATGTCACGTTCGCAACTGGTTTCCAAACACCTTTGGCGGGCGCATTCGTAAGGTCCTGCCTTCAAATGGGCATTTGTGCCAATTCCGATTATAATGGAGCTAAACAAGAAGGTACGGGGCTCTTTCAGTTTACCATTAAAGATGGTCGACGACATAGTACAGCCTCAGCCTTCTTAAAACCAGCGTTCAATCGGCCTAATCTGACCGTTATTACGCAGGCACAAACCACTCAGATACATATTCAGCATGACCGGGCGACCGGGGTTGAGTTTCGTACGGGTAAAAATCAGACAGAAAGAGCCATTGCCCGCAAAGAAGTCATTTTATCGGCAGGGGCCTTCCATTCACCTCAGTTGTTGATGTTATCAGGAATTGGTCCTGTGGATACACTCCGGTCGGCTGGTATTACAATAAAAAAAGAAGTGCCGGGAGTTGGGCAAAACTTGCAGGATCATGTTTTTACGGGCGTTAGCAGCCTGTGTTCGCAACGGGGCGCATCGGCCAATTTCCATCTCAAACCACTCAATCAACTGAAGGGATTAGCTCAGTTTTTCATAACCCATAAAGGGCCACTAACGATGAGCCCGCTCGAAGCCGTTGCCTTCCTGAAAACCGAGTATGCATCAACGAATGGCAATTTAGGCCGAGTCGATATGCAGTTGCATTTTGCACCAGTTCACTTTGGCAATGACGGCAAGGCTGATTTTTATGATCTAGCGACTTATCCCTTCACGGATGGCTATACCATTTTACCGACACTACTCAAGCCTAAAAGCCGAGGCTATATCGGCTTACGCTCCAGCAATCCGCTTGATGCCCCAGTTATTCAGCCAAACTATTTAACCGAAGAATCTGATCGATTGGTGTTGATTAGTGGGGTTCGAAAAGCCATCGATATAATGAATGCTGATGCATTTCGTCCCTACAGCCAAGGCATTAACTTACCCATTCACCATAGCTCCGATGATGCACTCTGGGAGCATATTCTGTCCGTGCTCGAAACGGTATACCATCCCGTAGGCACTTGCAAAATGGGGTCTGATGAGCTAGCCGTGGTGGATGATAAGCTTCGGGTATATGGCATTGAAGGCCTCCGGGTAGTCGATGCGTCTATTATGCCAACGATTGTATCAGGCAACACCAACGCACCCGTTATTATGATTGCGGAGAAAGCCGCCGATCTTATTTTGGGAATTTAGTGAAGTAAGTTGAGTGAGTGAAATAGGTGAAGTAAATCCCAAGCACTACTTCATACCCTAGCCTTACTCCACTCACTTCACCTACCCCACCAAATCAAAAACTTACCAGTTGATTGATATTTCGCTCCACAATTTCTAGTACAACAATAGTAGGCCGCTCGGACTGAATAAGTGTGAGATCTAGTTTACCATCCCGCACAAAATAGGATTCACGGAAATAGGCGGGCAAGTACAGCATCATACTGTTACTAAATGAATCGCCGATGAACAGCAAACGGCCGGATCCTGATCCCGAAAAACGTTGGGATGGGAACGCGATATTTGCGCTCGGTATAGAAGCTAGTTGATGGCTTACCAGCTTAGCGTCAGGGCGAATTACGTACTCTCCATTTTCATTTATAGCATCCTGCAAGGTCAGCATGGTGGTTAAATCGCCACTTGTACCCTGGCAATGCCTAATGGTATAATCTGATGCATTCATCAGCGGAAACATAGGCCAATCCTGTCTGATACGTTTCAGTAAAGTCGCGCAGCCAACCAGTGTTCCGTACTTATTCCAATGAGTATCAGTCTGATAATACACTATATGATCGCGCTTGGCAGCCAGTAGCGTATCCCGAATGTCGATAAATGGTAGGCTAGTCTTGGCAATTGCCTGTTTGAGTACATCCAGACGTGAAGGTCCTTTCGTTTGCTGTAGATGGTCGGGCACGTATTCAGGGTAGATTGTTTGTGCATCAGGAGCAATCAACACATAGAGCTTAATTCCCTGCTCAGCTAACTCCTGCTGCTTTTGGGCCAGATGAGTGGCAATGCGTGCGGCTGATGTATCAGCTAGTGGAACTAACCCTCGATGCTGATCGACAACCCGGTTATAACTGTTCCCCAGATAAAACCAGCCTTTTTTTCCAACAACAACTTTTTCGGGTAAAGGCGATTGTCCCAGTACCTTGTATTTCCATCGGCTATACACATAAAACAGCGCATTCCGTCCCCCAAAATTCTCTTTGTAATACCGATCAAACCGGATTACAAATTGCCGAACGTAGGGAAAATGCAACAACGGCATACGACTACGTTGCCGGTTCTCGGTATTTCTGAACAAGGCTGACAGTCCAACAACTTGATCAAGCGTTGGAAGGAGCAGCATAATGGCGAAAACAACAGCAATTAAGCGTGATCGTACTTGCATGAGTTACGGGAGCCTGGTCAAACGTTAGAACCGGAAATAGATAAATGGATTGTAGGTGTCAGCGGCCAGATACGCTACTGAAAGCACAAAGAGACCAACAAGCCCCAACATGTAGGCTACACTTAATGTAGTCTGGACTGGCAGTGACACGATACGTAGTAGCAACCGATACCAGACCAACTGAAACCGTTGATAAACAGGCATCGACAAGATGAACCCAAGTATAAGCGCACTGCTGACTTCAGTATTCAGGAAATAAGTCAATGGAAAAGCAAGACGTCCTACTGACCCCATACCAGCCATTTTCTGCAAGTAAGTCACTGCTGATGCCAGGTCTTCAGCCCTGAAGAATACCCAGCCAATCAACACCACCAGGATCGTATACAGGTGAGCAATTGGAGCCCATACCCGTTCCAGCCATTTACCCAGCCCTGCCCGCTCCACCATTACCCAGGCACCATGATACAATCCCCAGATAATAAACGTCCAGCTGGCTCCATGCCAAAGGCCCGTTACAAAAAATACGATCAGCAGATTACGGTAGGTTCGGGCTTTGCTCCCCCTGTTTCCACCCAGTGGAATGTATAGGTAATCACGAAACCAGCTTGACAGGGAGATATGCCAGCGTCGCCAGAAATCCTGAATAGAACGGGCAATATAAGGATAATTGAAGTTCTCTTTGAAATCGAATCCTACCATCTTTCCCAAGCCAATTGCCATATCGGAATAGCCCGAAAAATCGAAGTAGATCTGAAGTGAGTAGGCAACGATTCCCAGCCAGGCCGTTGCGGTGGAGTAACTATCCGTCGGAGCCTTGAAAATTGTATCGGCCACACCGGCAAATGTGTTGGCGAGTATGATTTTTTTAGCCAGACCAATAACAAAGCGTTCAGCCCCAACGCCAACCTTTTCCAGGCTAACAGTTCTATCGGCGAGTTCGGGGGCAATGTCGGCATATCGAACAATGGGACCTGCAATCTGGTGCGGAAACATGGCCACATACGTACCATAATCCAGAAAACTACGGTTGGCCCGAATACGACCCCAGTAAATGTCTAAGGTGTAGGAAATGCCCTGAAATGTATAAAAACTGATGCCAATCGGGAGTGCAATGGGTGATACGGTAAGACTATCGGAGAAAGGTAACGCAAATGCTTCCGCAAAACCATGTACCGAATCGACCAGAAAATTGGTGTATTTGTAATAGAACAGTAATGACAAACTACCAATCAGTGACAGCAGTACCCCGGCCCGTCGCTGCCCTTTTTCAACAAGCCATCCGGCCAGGAAATTTATACCCGCCGACAGCAGCAACACCAACACAATTATTCCTTCTCCCCAGGCATAAAACAATAAACTGGCGCCAAACAAAAAGGCATTATGCCAACGCTGAGGCAGCAAGTAATAGATAATCAGGAAGTACGGGAGAAACAGAAATAAAAAGATGGCCGAACTAAAGAGCATACTCCAGACAATAAGTCAGGCCAAAGTTAGCGGAAAGGACCAGAATGTGAAAAGGGATCAAAGAGCCATTATACCTCCCTGATCCCTTTGCCTAATTCCCTCGCCAGCTCTCTAAAAGAACGATAACCGCAACACAAACGGGCTACCGTAAATGGTACGGGCTAATGAGTTATCGTTATAATTCAAGTTGTATAACGCAGTTAGATTGACCCCAAATCGGCGCGAAATCGGTTGTGAGTATGTTACACCCACCAATGGAGAGGTTAAGGCTGCACTCGACTTAAGTCCGGTTTGGTTCTCCGTTTCCTGAATAGTGGTGCTCTCAAGTTCCCCATGCAGATACAGATTCGGTAGAATCGACGGAATAAATTCATACATCACAAAACCCCGGCCACCATACTGGTTATAAGTCAGGTACGGAACAGTTGCTCCGGTGTTTGTATACGCTTTATAACGTGTGTAGGTATAACTTCCACCAATACCAACAATCATTCGCTCCGTAGCCTGGTAAGCAACAACGGGTGAAATGCCCAAACTAAACGGATTGCCGAAACGAAATCCATTGATGCCGCCCCCAAACCGAAGCCGCTGTCCGAAGGGTAAAGGACGGCCTTCGGGTGTTTGTGTCCGTAACGGATCACGTCCCTGGTCACGCCGATCATCAGGATCCTCGGTAAGTTGCCCAAATGCCAGACTACTACTCAATAAAGCGGTGATAAACAGTAACTTTCGAATATGATTCATGTTGTTTTGTACAGAATAAAACTTATACTAAGTAACGAAATCAGAACGTAAATTCTTTTACTTCAGGGTCATTCAATAAACGTTTAATACATTTTTCATGGTTTTTCTCCGAACCATCAACACGCCAGTGTCCAATAATTTCGGTACCAATGCGTTGCTGCTGGCTTCGCGTTGGTGACAGGCCGCATTCTTCGAAAAATGTCTCGTATTGATTCAGCGTTTTATTATGGAACGCTGTCACAATTTTATAGTCGCGGGTTTGGTTCATTTTCTGAATCCGATTGGCAAATCCTACCAATAACAGCAGAGAGCCTAAAATAAACACGAACCCAACGATAGCAATATCATAATGACCCGCGCCCACGCACATACCTAACGCAGATACAGCCCAAACCGTTGCAGCCGTAGTAAGGCCTTTTA
Source organism: Spirosoma sp. KCTC 42546 (assembly GCF_006965485.1). Classification (NCBI taxonomy): domain Bacteria; kingdom Pseudomonadati; phylum Bacteroidota; class Cytophagia; order Cytophagales; family Cytophagaceae; genus Spirosoma; species Spirosoma sp. KCTC 42546. The sequence continues at coordinate 80,658 of NZ_CP041360.1, read as the reverse complement.
CACGACTATCTTCCCGAAAGATGATCCCAGCCCCCAGAAAGCCAATACCATTAACAATGTTGGCCGCAATCCGATCTCCAGATCCACCAATTCGGCCCGAGACCATGGTAAATAGAGCCGAGCCGACACAGATCATAATCATGGTCCGAAAACCAGCGGCCTTACCGTGATACTCGCGTTCAATCCCAATCAGCCCACCAATAACCAGCGCGGCACTTAATCGAATAATGTCTTCTTCTGCAAAATCCATTTGTTTCGTTAGCAACTAGATGACCCTCAGAAACCGCACAGCGTTGTATTTGTCCGCGAAGAAAAGCTGCCAGGAGAAACCATATTTCGAAATAAACCGTTAAAATTTAGATAGAGTTTACCCTCAATACTATAGAATGACCCAGATCACGGAAACAGAACGCCAGACGGCCAGTCCGATGCGTTCGGTTGACCATCTTGACCCCAAACAGTTCATTATCATCAAAGGGGCGAAAGTACATAATCTAAAAGGAATTGACGTTGCCATACCCCGCAACAAATTAGTTGTCCTGACTGGCTTATCGGGTTCGGGCAAATCTTCTTTGGCTTTCGATACCCTGTTTGCTGAAGGCCAGCGCATGTATGTCGAAAGTCTGAGCAGTTATGCCCGGCAGTTTTTGGGCCGGATGGAGAAACCCGAAGTCGAATATATAAAAGGGGTTTCGCCAGCCATTGCCATCGAGCAAAAAGTATCGACCCGAAACCCTCGCTCTACCGTAGGCACTTCTACCGAAATTTATGACTACCTGAAATTACTTTTTGGTCGGGCAGGCGTTACGTATTCTCCTATTTCGGGCCACGAAGTTCGGAAAGATACGGTTACGGATGTTGTCAATTACATGTACGGTTACGAAGCGGGTCAGCGGGTCATGATTATGGCTCCGTTGCGGGTTCGCGAAGGCCGGACACTGGCGTATGAGCTGAATATCCTGCTTCAAAAAGGCTACACCCGTATTGTTGCTGATGGCAACGTGCTACAAATTGAGGATATTTTAGCGTTTGCTACTGACGGACAACAGCCGCTGGACACGCTTGTTGAGCAGCAACTCTCTGCCAACGATCTGGAAATCCTCGTTGACCGGGGAACCGTACTTTACGACGAGAACGGTCAGCCTGACGAAGACAACCAGTACCGATTCTCCGACTCCGTCCAAACCGCTTTCAGCGAGGGAGAAGGCAGTTGCCGGGTCGATATAGTTGGGAAGGAATCACGCATCTTCTCCGATAAATTTGAGTTGGATGGCATTGTCTTTGAAGAGCCAAGTGTCAATCTGTTCACGTTTAACAACCCCTATGGTGCCTGCCGCCGGTGCGATGGATTTGGGAAAGTGCTGGGCATTGATCCTGATTTAGTTATTCCCGATAAAAACCTTTCTGTTTTTGAAGGAGCCATTGCCCCCTGGCGAAGCGAGAAAATGAGCGAGGAGTTTTTGCGTCCTTTACTTAAAAATGGGATTCGTTTTGATTTCCCCATTCACCGGCCGTACAAAGATCTCACGCCCGCCGAACAGGAATTGCTGTGGACGGGCAATACCTATTTCGATGGGCTGAACGCCTTCTTTGACTTTGTTGAAAGTCAGACCTTCAAAGTACAGTATCGGGTTATGCTCTCCCGCTATCGGGGTAAAACGACCTGTCCGGAATGCCGGGGATCACGGTTACGCAAAGATGCGGGCTACGTAAAAGTGGCTGGTAAGTCCATTACCGATCTGGTACTGATGCCTATTACGCAGGTAACAGCCTTTTTTCGGACGCTCGAACTTCCTCAAACGCAGCAGCAGGTTGCGAATCGGATACTGATCGAAATTCGAAATCGCCTGGATTATATGGAACGCGTCGGTCTGGGCTACCTTACCCTAAATCGACTCACCAACACACTTTCGGGTGGTGAATATCAACGCATCAAGCTGGCTACTTCACTGGGTTCAGCACTGGTTGGCTCCATGTATATTCTGGATGAGCCCAGTATTGGTCTGCATCCCCGCGACACGAAACGCCTGGTCAGTGTCCTGGAATCGCTACGTGATATGGGCAATACAGTCATTGTGGTTGAACACGAAGAAGAAGTGATGCGGGCCGCCGACCAGCTCATCGACATTGGTCCTGATGCCGGTTCACTAGGCGGCCATCTGGTATTTCAGGGAACGTGGGATGAAGTTGATAATGCAAAATGGCTAATGAATAATGAACAGGGGGCGTCAGATAATAGACCATCAGACTCCGAGCATTATCCATTAGCCATTAATCATTATCCATTTCAGTCCCACACCCTCGACTTCCTCACAGGCCGCGAGATCGTACCTGTGCCTACTTTTCGAAGGAAAGCAACCAACTTTATTGAACTGAAAGGCGCGCGGGAAAACAACCTTAAGGACGTAGATGTACGCTTCCCGCTTAATACGCTAACAGTTGTAACGGGCGTATCAGGGTCGGGTAAAAGTACACTGATCCGGAAAGTGCTGTATCCAGCGCTGATGCGGCAAAAAGGCGACGCAGCCGAAGAAGCAGGTAAATATGATGCCCTGACGGGTTCACTTGACCGGATTGCGGCTATTGAAATGATTGACCAGAATCCGATTGGCAAATCGAGCCGTTCGAATCCAGTTACCTATATCAAAGCCTATGATTATCTGCGACAGGTGATGGCCGATCAGCCAGTATCAAAATCGCGGGGGTATAAACCGAGCCATTTCTCGTTCAACGTGGATGGTGGCCGCTGTGAGGTGTGTCAGGGCGAAGGCGAAGTGAAGATCGAGATGCAGTTCATGGCCGACATTTATCTCAAGTGCGAAGGTTGTGGCGGAAAACGGTTCAAGCAGGAAGTCCTGGAAGTAACGTTGCACGACAAAAACGTGTCGGATATTCTGGCTATGACGGTTGATGAAGCTATTGACTTCTTCCGAACATTCGAGCCTAAAATGGCTGATAAACTACAACCGCTACAGGATGTAGGCCTGGGTTATATTGGGCTGGGGCAATCGGCAAATACACTTTCTGGCGGTGAGGCCCAGCGTGTTAAACTGGCATCGTTCTTAGGAAAAGGAAATCCAAACAAAGGCGGTACCCTATTCATTTTTGACGAGCCCACTACGGGTCTGCACTTCCATGACATCCGTAAATTGCTTTCTGCCATCAACGCGCTGGTCGATCAGGGAGATTCGGTCATCATCATCGAGCATAATATGGAAGTCATCAAAAATGCCGACCACATTATTGACCTCGGCCCGGAAGGTGGCGAAACAGGTGGCTACGTGACCTTTACCGGCACTCCCGAAGAAATGGTAAAACTGACTGATGGGAATTATACGGCGGAGTATCTGAAGGGGAAAGTTTAATATCTATTGTGGCCTAGAGCTTTAGGGTATCAAAAATGTAGTTCTAGGCTACAAACGAACTTTCCCGTAATTTCGCAGCAGTAAATGTACCTGTTGCTTCATGTCCACATTTCTTAAATGGGCTTTACTCCTAATTTTATCTCCGTTGTTGGGTGTAGCCCAACTCCAGATTTCGCACCCTATGTCGCGCCTTGTGGTGCAACGTGGGGCAGACGGCAACGGACGCCTTTATATAGCAGGCAGGTTAACAAGCACAGTTGATCGGGTAGAAGCCCAGTTAACACCAGTTGCAGCAGGGCAGGGCACAACAACGGCCTGGCAAACCGTGCAGACCAATCCGGCCAATAATCTTTTTCTGGGGTACATAACTGGCACTGGCGGCTGGTATGTACTTACAGTGAGGAGCATTGTAAACAATGTTGTAACAGCACAAGCCACCGTGCAGCCAGTTGGCATTGGCGAAGTGTTTGTTACAGCTGGTCAATCAAACGCACGAGGTTTGGGCATTGGCGATAATGACCTTGGTACAAATACTGACCGGGTCAACGCTATTGATTCCATCAATCATTACTATCCGCCGGGTAATGTTGCCCTTTTCTCATCGGGTGATCCTTCTCCAGTGCCAGTCTTTAAAGCCCTTACGGCCAAACGACGTGTATTTCCTATGGCCGAGAGTTCATGGGGCTGGGGTGAATTAGGTGATTACATTGTCAATCGGTACAATGTTCCGGTGGCCTTCTATGTGACAGGCTGGGACGGCTCAACGATAGAAAACTGGATTAACTCGGCCAACGGCATTCCAACCTGCAATCGGTATAATTGCGACAGCGGGAACTGGCCTAATCTGCAACCATACACAAATCTTAAAAATGTAATGCAGTATTATCTGTCCGTGTCGGGAGCTCGGGCAGTGCTTTGGCATCAGGGAGAAGCAGAATATGGCGATCTATCATCTGGTAGTATTCCTGCATACGCAACTAATTTAACCAATCTTATTCAAAAGTCACGACAGGATTTTGGAGGGCGGAATCTACCCTGGATGGTAGCCCGTGTTTCTTTTGACGGGAGTGTAACACGGCCTGATGTAATCATGAAGCAACAGCAGGTCATTAATACGTCGGGTTTAAACGTGTTTCAGGGGCCCTACAATGATACAATCCAACTCCGAAATGCAGGGACAAATGATGTACACTTTCGTAACAGCAGTCGTCCTTCTCCCCATCCGCAATATTACCTGAACCCAGCTTCAGTTCCTCTGACCATGGGTTTGTCTCGATTTGCCCGCAACTGGAATAATAGTCTGAACAATGCATTTTTTCAGAACGCACAGCCAATTACACCCATTCAATTTGCAGCTACGGGAAATCTGGCGAATTATGTACTACCCGGCTCTACAGTAGCGGTATCCTTCGTTACGCTCGGCACATTCAATTCAGGTAACCAATGGCAGGTGCAACTGCTCGATTCGCTGGGGCAATATAAAAGTGTTCTGGGTAGCGGCTCCACCAGCCCGATTCAGGTAACATTGCCCAGCAATTTGCAAAGTGGGCATTTTCAGATTCGGGTCGTATCGACATCACCGGCTATACCCGCCGTACCGTCCAACCTATTTCAGATAACCACCCAAACGCAGGCAGATTTGAGCCTGGAGATGGCTGTTTCGCAACGAACGCCAGACCTGAATACACCTGTTACAATCAGTTTACTCGTTCGTAATAATGGACCAGGACAGGCAACTAATGTACTGGTTAAAAATCGGTTGCCAACTAATTTAACCTTTGTATCATCCGCAAATTTTTCGGCTAATGGCTCCGTACTGACCAGTTCGGTCATGAATATACCGGCGGGCACCACGCAATCACTGAGTTTTGTGGCTCAGCCAACGGCTAGCGGCACCTACCAAAACGCAGCGGAAATTTCGCAGGCTACGTCCAACGATCCTGATAGCCAGCCCAATTCTGGTACAGGCGATGGTCAGGATGATGCTGCTCAGGTAGACTTCCGAACCCGTCAGGTTGGTGGCTCTGTGTTCGTGTCCCCTAACCCAAATCAGGTTCCATTACCTAATGTCATTAGCAATCAGCCTGTACCCGACCCCGCCAAAGCCGATGTGAGCATACGCCTGTCGGTCAATAATCGAACCCCAAGATTGAATGAAGTGATTAGTTACTCACTGACTATTACCAATCAAGGCGGTTTATCGGCAACGGGATTAAGTATAACGGCTTACTTGCCTGCTGGCCAGGCATTCTTACCGGGTGACGACTTTGGTTTATCAGGCGGCAATCCTACAAGTGGTATAAGCAGTTTGCCTGCTGGCAGTAGCTTTACGTTGATTTTTCGAGCAACAGCAACAGCTGTTGGGCGAGGAGTGTGCACAGCCCAGATTGTGGCTGCTACAACATCTGACCCAGACTCCGTTCCAGGAAACGGCACTACGAATGGCGAAGATGATACAGCTCAGGTAGACGTCCGTGTGCGGTAACGTAGCCGCTCAACCTGAACGGTTTAGGCTAATTCTTCGTTAAAATTACATTCCTCAGTGAGTTGACTAGTACAAAAACGAGTTCATCTGCTTTTAGTAGCTGGCGATGTGCCTGTATCAATTTTATGAGAACTCAATGGATACTTGTTGGCGTGGCAGGCTTGGCAATGGCCTTACTACTTTCATCATTTCTCGGAATTTTCGAGAAGCGAGTGGACTACAATACCCAAATTAAGCCTTTACTCAACAAAAACTGCATTATCTGTCACGGGGGCGTAAAAAAAGCAGCCGGCTTTTCGCTCCTGTTTAAGCAGGAAGCCCTTGCTCCAGCCAAATCGGGTAAACTCGCCATTGTTCCCGGCGATGCCGATGCCAGTGAAATGATCCGTCGGCTTACGCTGACCGACCCTGACGAACGAATGCCACTCGATCATCCGGCTCTGAAACCCGACGAAATCGATCTACTTCGAAAATGGATTGACCAGGGAGCCGAGTGGGGTGACCATTGGGCGTACCAACCTGTTCAAAAACCAGCTGTTCCCGCAATTGGTACGTTTTTGAGTCGGCTGGGTATCTCAGCAAATGATGAAACCGATTGGGCAACGAATGAAATCGACAATTTTATTCTTGATAAACTGAAACAGGATGGCTTAAAACCCTCTCCCGAAGCCGATCGGGCAACGTTGATCCGGCGGGTATCGCTTGACCTGACAGGCCTCCCACCTACCGAAAAGGAAGTAGCCGATTTTTTGGGTGATAAATCGCCGGATGCCTACGAAAAAGTTGTTGACCGGCTGCTTAAGTCACCGGCTTACGGCGAACGCTGGACTGGTATGTGGCTTGATTTGGCCCGTTACGCCGATACCAAAGGGTATGAACGCGATCCAGGCCGTAAAATATGGCGCTATCGGGATTGGCTCATCAAAGCCTTTAATCAGGACAAACCCTTCGATCAATTCACGATTGAGCAACTGGCGGGCGATTTGTTACCCGATCCTACTGATGATCAGCTCATTGCAACGGGCTTCCATCGCAATACCATGACGAATGACGAGGGCGGAACGCAGGACGAAGAGTTTCGCACGGCGGCCGTGATCGACCGGGTGAACACAACCTGGGATGTATTTGGGGGAACAACTTTTGCCTGCATCCAATGCCATAGTCACCCTTACGACCCATTTACGCACGACGAATATTACAAATACCTCGCGTTTTTCAACAATACCCGCGACGAAGATGTAACGAGCGACACCCCAACACTCCGCTTTTACAAACCCGCCGACTCACTCAAACTTGTTGGTTTACAACACTACATAGCCAGTACCCTCCGTAATCCGCAACAAGCCAAGGCCAGCATCAATCAGTTTACCCATCTGGTTCGAACGGTTGAGCCTAAAATTAATTCGCACGATTTCGATCAATATGTGAATGCGTCTCTTCTTGATGCGAAGTATTTTGGTTTTCAGGATAAAGGCTCATGCCGGATCAAAAACGTAACGCTAACCGGACGACCACGACTACTACTAAAATGGGGTACAAAAGCAACCAATGCTACAGTTACACTTCACCAGGATAAGCTGGATGGTCCTGTTCTAGCGCAATTTCCCACACCCAAGCCGGGGAAAGATACCGTTCAGATGATTCTGCTGCCACCTATTCAGGGACGGCATAGTTTGTATCTATCGCTGAATAGTCCCGAAAAACCAAAAGACTGGGTGCAGATAAAGTGGGTGGCTTTTGTTGCTGTCCTACCCGGTCAGCCACAGAACGCTATTGGGGAGAAATCTAAAGTGCTGTTGGACCTTCTGAATACAGACACGGAGCAAACGCCAATTATGCTCGATGGTTCGGGCGATCTGGCCCGGCAAACACACGTTTTTGAACGAGGCAATTGGATGGTGAAGGGAAAACAGGTGACCCCTGATGTACCAAAATCATTCCCAGCCATGGACCCTAACCAGCCTAAAAACCGACTTGGTCTGGCCCGCTGGATGGTGAGTCGGGAGCACCCGCTAACGGCGCGCGTGGCCGTGAACCGGTTTTGGGAACAGCTGTTCGGTACGGGTATTGTTGAAACCGTGGAAGATATGGGTACGCAGGGCATTCAACCCACCCATCAGGAACTACTCGACTATTTGGCGGTAGAGTTCATGGAAACAGACCAGTGGAGTGTAAAAAAACTCTTAAAAAGGATGGTGATGTCGGCTACGTATCGGCAACAATCGAATGCTTCGCCGGAACTGATCGCCAAAGACCCTTATAACAAACTATTGGCTCGTGGGCCACGCGTTCGTTTATCTTCCGAAGCGGTACACGATCAGGCCCTAGCCGTGAGTGGCCTGTTGAGCCGTAAATTATACGGGCCCAGCGTAATGCCCATGCAGCCCGACGGCATCTGGCAGTCGCCCTACGATGGCGAAAGCTGGAAACAAAGCACGGGAGAAGACCTGCACCGACGCGCTTTGTACACCTACTGGAAACGAACCGCACCTTATCCGTCGATGGTAACGTTCGATAGCCCCAGTCGGGAATTCTGTCAACTACGCCGACTTCGGACTAATACGCCTTTACAGGCTTTAGTGACCCTCAACGACCCTGTTTATGTTGAAGCCGCCCAGAATTTAGCGGACTTCATGCAGGCTCATGGTTCATCGCCAGAACGACAGATTCAAGCCGGTTTCCGGCGAGTTATGCTCCGCGACCTACATCAGAAAAAGCTGGCCGTACTGCTTCGGCTTTACCAAAATACCGAGCAATACTACCGCCAGAAACCCGGTGAAGCAGAGAACTTACTAGATCGACTGGGCTTCGATTGTAAAAAGGTTTCGCCTGAGTTAGCCGCTTTAACCGTAACGGCCAATACGATGTTGAATCTGGATGAAGTGATTACGAAAGAATAAGCAACGCGGGCGGTCCGTGCGGTGGAAACCCACTTTTACATTTCATAGTGACAAAAAGCGGGTTTCCACCCGCATTACACAATGAACAAACTCCTTCAGGAACTCCAACAGGCAGCGGCCGAACGCGAAACAAGGCGGCATTTTCTGCATACCTGTTCAACAGGACTGGGTGCTATGGCACTTAGCTCTGTTTTAGAAAGCTGCGGCTTTTTCGGGAAAAACGACCCTCAAAATAATACCGTTGGGAGTGCTTTGCCTTCTGGAGAACCGACAGCCCCTCACCCATCGCAGTTCTTACCCAAAGCACAACGGGTCATTTACATCCATATGGCTGGGTCGCCGAGTCAGTTGGAGTTGTTCGACTATAAGCCTGAACTAGCTAAGTATAATGGTAAAGACTGTCCGCAGGAATTGCTCGAAGGCAAAAAGTTTGCCTTTATTCGGGGGGTTCCGAAAATGCTGGGCCCACAGGGCAAATTCGCCCAACACGGGCAATCGGGTGCGTGGGTGTCTGACTATTTGCCCCATTTGCAGGGTGTTGTAGACGATATCACCTTCCTGAAAGCCATGCACACCGACCAGTTTAACCATGCGCCTGCCCAGTTGCTTATGCATACGGGAAGTGCCCGGCTGGGTCGCCCAAGTATGGGATCTTGGGTAACGTATGGGCTTGGCACTGAAAACGATAATCTGCCGGGTTATATCGTCTTGGCATCGGGCGGCAAACAGCCCGATGCAGGTAAGTCCATCTGGGGCAGTGGCTTTTTACCAACGGTGTATCAGGGTGTTCAATGCCGTACCGATGGCGATCCGGTGCTGTACGCATCAGATCCTAGTGGCATGAACCGGGATGTTCGGAAGCAAACCATCGACGCCATCAGCCAGATCAATCAACAGCAGTACGACGATGTTAAAGATCCCGAAATCCTGACCCGTATTGCCCAATACGAATTAGCGTTTCGGATGCAAATGTCCGTACCTGATGCAATGGACATTAAGAGCGAGCCACAGTATATTCTGGAAAGTTACGGCGTCGATCCAAACAAAGGCTCGTTTGCCCGGAACTGCCTGTTGGCCCGTCGGCTGGTTGAACGTGGAGTACGGTTTGTACAGCTTTTTGACTGGGGTTGGGATACCCACGGCACCAGTGCCGACGGCTCAATTGACATTGGTCTTCACACAAAGTGTAAAGAATCAGACCAAGCTGTTGTTGCGCTACTGCAAGACCTCAAGCAGCGGGGCTTGTTAGATGATACGCTGGTAGTTTGGGGGGGCGAGTTTGGCAGAACACCCATGCAGGAAAATCGCGACGGGCAGGTGCTTCCTTTCATGGGACGCGATCACCATCTTGATGCCTTTACGGTTTGGATGGCGGGCGGTGGCGTTAAAAAAGGATTCTCCTATGGTGAAACCGACGATATTGGCTATTATGGGGTAAAAGATAAAGTACACGTCCACGACCTTCAGGCCACTATTTTACATTTGCTCGGCTTCGACCATACAAAACTTACCTACCAGTTCCAGGGCCGTCCCTTTAGATTGACAGACGTGGCGGGCAAGATTGTAAAACCTATCTTGGCGTAACTACCTTAGCCAATACTAAAAAAGGACCGAGCTAACCTCGGTCCTTTTTTATGCAATAAATGATTCATTTTATGCGCATTATTAGGCTCTTACAACGGGTTTTTAGACAAATTCCATTCTTAACTGTTATGGTAAAATAGAAACAATTTGTTAACCAGAGACGGTTGGATTCAGGGATGAATACTCGTTTCTTTCGCCTTTTTAGAAAAAGCCGTGATAAAGCAAAATATCCTATCGTGGCTGTATCTATTTGGTGCAGCAGCCTGCGAAATGGCCTGGACGTATTCGCTCAAATATATGCGATGGGATGATTTGAAAGCCCTTCGCTGGACCACATTTTACCGACTCGATGGGGGAATGCCTGCCTTGCTACCCTGGATAGCCTATGTTGTTTTCGGTATAGTTAATACAGTAATGCTGGCAGCTGCCATGCGCACCATATCCACAACAACCGCTTTTGCGGTCTGGATGGCCGTCTCACTGGTATTTATCAAAGCGGCCGATGTGATCTGGCTGAAGATCAGCTGGTCGTGGGGTGAATTATTTTTTATTCTCCTGATTACCGTAGGCATTATTGGCCTACGGATGGTCGGTCCAGCCGATGTTAACCCCTAATTATTTCTTCTATTCCAACACCTTAGGGACTTCAAAAAACTGCTCGTCGTGCTGAGGAGCATTGGAAAGCGCCCGTTCGCGAGACAATTGATTACCTACCACATCGTCACGCAACACATTAGTTTCCATTGAAATATGCGTTAACGGTTCAACGCCCGTGGTGTCAATTTCGTTGAGTTGCTCCATCCAGGTCAATACGCCATTCAGACTGTTGAGCAGATCGGCTTCCTCTTCTGGTTTTACGTCCAGCCGGGCCAGATGGGCAATTTTCTGCAATGTTTCGTGATCTACTTTCATAGCGAAAGAGCGAATGACTGAAAGAGCGAATGTTAAGCCACTACTTTCTTTCCGCTCATTAATTCAGCGTTTATAATTTTATACGTTTCTTCTTTTAAGCGTTCTATGTCGTCTGATGTCATCCCTTTTGTTTCGATAGGGGGATGAATAACGGCCCGAAGCGGATGCCAATGAAACCGAACCGGACTTTTATCAGGTAGAATCTGATAATTATTCAGCAGCGAAACCGGCACAATCGGTACTTGTTGCTGAATGGCCATCGTAAACGCACCGTCTTTAAAAGGTACCATCTGGGGTGGTTCGGGAGCTTTGATGCCTCCTTCCGGAAAAATCATAATGCTCCGTCCCGATGCCAACGTCCGAATCGATTTAGCTAATGAATAAGCCCGACTGTTCGGCTGGCTTCGGTCCACCTGAACGTGCAACTTAGCGAACATATAGCCCAACAGGGGAATATGCTTCACGTCGCTTTTACCAACGAACGCGTAGTAGTTTTTCACAACCACGCCCATTACGGCTATGTCCAGATACGAAAAATGGTTCGCGCAGAATACATAGGTTCGGTCAGGATCGGGTCGAAACCGGCGATCAATCCGAACCGGAATCCCTATTCCGACAAAAAACAACATCCCCCAGATTGAGTTGATTTTATGGGCGATGGGTTTCCATGAGTCGCGTTGCAAAAACACAAACTGGAACGGGAACAGCACGATGTACAGCACTATCAAACAAATAGCGCACCAGATTGTGTAAAGGAGTCGCATAAAGTCTAGTTTTTGTCATGCTGAGGAACGAAGTATCTTAATGTAAGTTGACTCTCAAGTTTTGACGCCTTAAGATGCTTCGTTCCTCAGCATGACAAAAAAGTCAGTGTTTAAAATGCCTTACCCCAGTCGTGACCATGGCCAGACCGTTCTGATTGCAATAATCAATCGAATCCTGATCGCGAATAGAGCCGCCGGGTTGTACAACCGCCGTAATTCCCGCCTGACCCGCAATTTCAACACAGTCCGGGAACGGGAAAAATGCATCTGAAGCCATAACCGACCCATTCAGATCGAATCCAAACGAGTGTGCTTTTTCAATCGCTTGCTTCAACGCATCCACGCGTGACGTTTGCCCAACACCACTAGCTAAAAGCTGACCTTCTTTCGCCAGAACGATTGTGTTTGACTTCGTGTGCTTACACACTTTCAAAGCAAATTCCAGAGCTCGGTTTTCACTATCGGTTGGAGCTTTCTGCGTAACAACCTTGAATTGGTCGGTTGTTTCGGTCTGGTTGTCCTTATCCTGCTCTAATACTCCGTTCAAAATCGTTTTGAACATGACCGTGGGTAGTGCCACAGCGTTGCGTTTGAGCAATATTCGGTTCTTTTTCGACTTGAGCAGGCTCAGTGCTTCGGGTGCATAATCGGGCGCAATCAGAATTTCCATGAAGAGCTTATTCAGTTCTTCGGCGGTTTCCAGATCAACCGGCACGTTGGTGATTACCACACCGCCAAAAGCCGATACCGGATCGCAGGCGAGTGCACTTAGATATGCCCCTTTACTTGTTGGAGCGGTAGCAATCCCGCAGGCATTGGTATGTTTTATGATGGCAAACGCCTTGGCTTCATCATGAGAAAATTCATCAATCAAACTCACGCAGGCATCAACATCCACGAGGTTATTATAAGACAACTCCTTACCATGGAGCTTATCGAACATAGCCTCCAGGTCACCGTAAAACGTTGCCTGCTGATGCGGATTTTCGCCATAGCGCAGGTGATTGGGTGGGAGGGTTTTGAAATCATAAATGGGCCCGGTTGTGCCCGCACGTTGTGTAGTTCCGGCAAAATAAGACTGAATGGCCGAATCATAGTGCGACGTAACCGCGAACGCTTTACCCGCATATTCCCGGCGATCCTTAATGTCAGTAGCGCCATTTTTCTCGCTCAACAACGCTACAACTTCAGCATATTGACTGCGCGATGATACAATCAGCACATCGTTGTAATTCTTGGCAGCAGCCCGAATGAGCGAAATACCGCCAATGTCAATTTTCTCAATAACGTCCTCATCCAAAGCACCTGATGCCACCGTTTCCTCAAAAGGATATAAATCGACAACGACTAGATCGATCGGTGGAATCTGGTGACGCTCAGCCTGTGCAAGGTCTTCGGGTACGTCACGACGATACAGGATACCGCCCATTACACCTGGGTGCAACGTTTTAACACGCCCACCAAAAATAGACGGATAGCCGGTGATATCTTCAACGGCCGTAACCGGGATACCGAGTTGTTCAATAAATGCCTGGGTGCCGCCCGTCGAATAAATTTTGACGTTCTGTTCGTTTAACAAACGAACCAGAGGCTCGAGACCGTCTTTATAAAAAACGGAAATCAGCGCAGAGGAGATTTTGAGAGACATGGACTTGGCCGAAACAGGCTCCGGCTGTTTCAGTAGAATAAGTGCAAGTTACGCGAAACAGCCGGTAGCCTGTTTCGACTGGAAGTGCAAAGATAACCAAAGGTCTTAACTTTGTCTGCCCGAACAAGGCAGGCTACTACTGGCCGGACATTCTTTTATCAATGGGTACATTTAAAAAATTAGCGGGCGACACGGCGCTCTACGGCATTAGTACAATTCTGGGTCGGTTACTCAACTACGCGCTGGTACCTATTCAAACCTATGCATTTGCTAAACCAGCTGCCATGGCCTCAAACGTTGAGCTTTATGGTTGGATTGGTGTCTTGCTCGTTGTGTACACTCTGGGGTTGGAAACCGCGTTTTTCCGATTTATTGCTCGTTCCAAAAACCAACCTGTCGAAGAAAAGAACCGCATTTTCAACCAATCACTAAGTATTGTTATCTGCATCAGTGTATCGTCCTCTATCGTCCTGTTCAGTCTGGCAACACCAATAACCAATTGGCTCAACTACCCTGGTCAGGAGCGATTTATCCAGTGGTCGGCGTTATTAGTTGCCATTGATGCCATCGTGGCGATTCCATTTGCCCGGTTGCGGGTTGAGAACCGAGCCCGTGAGTTTGTTGGGGCAAAAATCACGAACATTGTTATTGTGGTTGCGTTAAATGTCTTCTTTCTGATTTTTGCCAAAGACATTTACGAAGGCAAATACCTCACATCATTACAGCCCCTGGCTGATTTGATTTACAGCCCGAAAATAGGGCCGGGCTACACCTTTTTAGCCAACCTAATCGGCAATGCCCTTTACTTTATTATCATCCGGAAAGCATTTTCAGGCTTCCAATTCCAACTTAATGGATCACAGAGCCGAGCTTTGATCGTTTACGCGTTCCCAATTATGCTTACCAATCTGGCAAGCGTACTTAATTTACTCACCGACCGACTGTTTCTTCGTCATTTGCTGCCACCGGGTTTTTATCCAGGTCTATCGTCCGAAGCGGTATTGGGCATTTACGGTAACTGCCTCAAATTGTCCGTTTTTATGGCGTTAGCGATTCAATCGTTCAAGTTTGCCGCCGATCCTTTCTTTTTCTCGCAGGCCGAAGACAAAAACGCACCAACCTTACTGGCCAATGTTACAAAATGGTTTATTATCGTTTGCGTGCTGATCTGGGTTGGCGTGAGCCTGAACCTTGATCTGCTTGGCCAACTATTTTTACGGTCGAAGGCGTACCGTGTTGGGTTAGATGTAGTTCCATTACTCTTGTTGGGTAACCTGTTGCTGGGCGTTTATTATAATATTTCCTTCTGGTTCAAATTGAGCGACAAAACGAGCTATGGCACCCTTATTACCGTTATTGGAACAGGCGTAACCATTGGCCTCAATCTGCTTCTCATCCCAATTATTGGCTATATGGGCTGTGCAGTGGCCTTTTCAATATCCAGCCTGGTTATGATGGTACTATGTTATTGGTTGGGCGAGAAGTATTATCCCGTTCCTTATCATGTTCTTTCGGCAATTGGCTACCTGCTTGGCGCGGGTCTACTGATTTATGCATCCTGGCAATTTCCGATCCCCAACCTTTGGGTCGCGGTGCCTGTACACATGGCTTTATTCGGTCTCTTTTTGGGTATAGTGATTTTCGTTGAACGAGATACCTTTCAGCCAGCACTAGTTCGCTTCCGAAACCGTAAAAATAAACCTGCGGGGGTCAATCCGTAGACTAACTATGTTAAAAATGCTCAGACTTGTATTCGGGGCATTTTTTATGGGTAAATTGCAAGATAATCTGCTTATTCTGCCACCGTAAAACGGCATAACCCTATTCATGAAACCAACCTCTCGAAATGGCGTCTGGCTCTTACCCGTCGCATTTCTATTTGTACTTTCAGCCTGTCGCGAGAAACCCCTTTTCGAGCGACTCGATTCTTCTGAAACAGGCATCACGTTCGCTAATACCATAACTGATAGCGATACGCTAAATATTCTCAATTACCAATATATCTATAATGGTGGGGGCGTTGGGGTTGGTGATTTTAATGGGGACAAAAAACCGGACGTATTCTTTGCCGGAAATCAGGTTTCGAACAAACTCTATATCAACGAAACTGAATCGGCCACGAGCAAACTGCATTTTAAAGACGTTACGGAATCTGCCGGTGTAGGGGGCGGGGGACGCTGGTGTTCTGGCGTATCAATAGTTGACATCAATGCTGATGGCAAGCTGGATGTGTATATATCAACCACACTCCAGAAAAAGGCGACCCAACGAACCAACTTATTATATGTCAATCAGGGAAATGATGCCGATGGCGCTCCCAAATTCCGCGAAATGGCCGCCGATTATGGCATTGCCGATACTACATTTTCGACTCACTCCGCCTTTTTTGATTACGACAACGATGGCGACCTGGACCTGTACGTATTGGTTGATCAGATTGCCGATCCAAAAAATCCGAATAACCTGCGTGCTCGAGTAGATGACGGTACATCACCTAACACGGACCGGCTCTATCGCAACGACTTTGATCCAAAACGTGGTCACGCCTTCTTTACCGACGTAACCAAGCAGGCAGGCACAGTGGCAGAGGGATTTGGGCTAGGCATAAACATCTGCGATATCAACCGCGATGGTTGGAAAGATATTTACGTGACCAATGACTTCGCCAGTAGTGATGTGCTATACGTCAATAACCACGATGGTACGTTCACAAACCGCGCTCACGAGTCGTTTAAGCATACCAGTTCATCAGCCATGGGAAATGACGTGGCCGATATTAACGGCGATGGCCTGGCCGACATAATTGCGGTAGATATGCTTCCTGAGGATAATCTTCGTAAAAAGAGCCTCATGGGCCCCAGCAGTTATTTTGCCTATCAGGAATGGGACCGCCTGGGGTATGAGCATCAGTATGCCCGTAATACATTGCAACTCAATCAAGGAGTCCGGCCCACAGATACATCGCATGCTGGCATGCCCATTTTCAGTGAAATCAGCATGCTGGCGGGTGTAGCCGAAACCGAATGGAGCTGGTCGCCCTTGTTAGCCGATTTTGACCACGATGGGTATCGGGATTTGATGATTACTAACGGCTTCCCGCGCGATGTAACAGATCGGGATTTTACGAACTACTACAGTTCCGTGAATACCTATCTGACAGACGCACTCCGTAAAGAATTAACCGCAAAAATTCCCCAGGTAAAGGTTAGTGACTATGCCTATCGGAATCGGGGCAATGCGGGCGGCCCGGCCTTCGAGAATGTAACAGACCTCTGGGGCCTAAGCGAACCAAATTTTGCGAATGGTGCCGCCTACGCGGATTTCGATGGCGATGGTGATCTGGATTATATTGTCAATAATATCGACGATGAGGCTTTTGTCTATCGAAATACGCTGACGGATAAAAAATCCGAACAGTCGCATTATCTGCGTATCCAGTTTCAGGGCGACGGAGCTAATATTATGGGGCTTGGTGCCCTTGTGGAATATGAGCTGCCCGATGGCCGAAAAGAGTTTTATGAACATACGCCTTACCGGGGCTTTTTATCGAGCGTTGAGCCCATTGCTCATTTTGGTTTAGGGAAAGTTACCAGTATCAAAAGCCTGAAAGTAACCTGGCCCGGTGGTCGGATTCAGATTATCCCGAACGTTAAGGCCGATCAGACAATCATCGTCAAAGCAGTTGACGCCAAACCCGGTGAAGCAAACGAAGCCATTCCAACGTACAAAACGTTGCTGAAGGATGTAACGGCTGATTTGGGCATCACCTATCGACACGAAGAAACAGACATTATTGATTTTAACCTGCAAAAAACCTTATTGCACAAACTAACGGAATACGGCCCAGCCCTGGCTACCGGCGATGTAAACGGTGATGGCCTGGTGGATATGGTTGTTGGTGGGAGTTCCAAATATTCAACAGAAGCGCTGTTGCAGCAACCCAACGGGCATTTTGTACTCAAACCATTGCCCACTAAACTGTCTGAAGATGCCGGACTCCTGCTATTCGATGCCGATGCGGATGGAGATTTAGATTTATATGCCGTCAGTGGAAGCACCGAATTCCCAGCCGATCAATTAGAGCAGGCATTACGCCATCGACTTTACGTGAATGATGGGAAAGGCAATTTTACGCTGGACCCAAATGCATTGCCTCCGTTCCGGGTCAATGGTTCCTGTGTAAAAGCCGCCGACTTCGATAAGGACGGTGACCTCGATTTATTTGTTGGCGGGCGTGTTGAGCCCTATAAATATCCAATGGGCGTACCCAGCTTTCTGCTTCGAAATGATAGCCAGAAAGGGAAGCCACGTTTTACAGATGTAACGGCTCAACTGGCCCCAACGCTCGCCAAAAGCGGCCTAACCTGCGACGCGCTCTGGACGGATTATGATAACGACGGTTATGTTGATTTACTACTAGCCAGCGAATGGGCGCCCTTAACGATGCTTCGGAATGAAAAGGGCCATTTCCAGCCACTCGGCAATAGCGGGTTGACCGATAAACTAGGGTTCTGGAACTCGTTGACACCCGGTGATTTCGATAATGACGGCGATGTGGATTATCTGGCGGGAAATATGGGACAGAACACCCTGCTCCGGGCCACTACTGAACACCCTGTACGGATTTATGCAGGCGACTTCGATAATAACGGATTCTACGACGCTTTCCCGACGGTCTATTTCAAAAATGCCAAAGGCCAGTACGAAGAATACCCCTACTTCGGTTGGGACGATATGGTGAAGCAAATGATCGGCATTAAGAAACGATATATTAAGTACGGCCCATTCGGTGAAGCAACCATAAGCCAGATTTTAACCGAAGACGAGCGAAACCAGGCATTGAAACTTACGGCCACGTATACAATGAGTAGCTATATCGAAAATAAAGGGAATGGCAAGTTTGAGGTTCGCCCATTGCCGATCATGGCACAAACAGCCCCCGTATTCGGTATGCTTGCTCAGGACGTAGATGGGGATGGCAATCTGGATGCCATTCTGGTTGGCAATGAGCACGGAAGCGATATGGTTGCCGGGCGTATGGATGCCTTCAATGGCCTGGTGCTAAAAGGCGACGGGAAAGGTGGCTTTTCAGCACTCACGATTGACCAAACTGGCTTCTATGTACCGGGTAATGCCAAAGCATTGGCTAGTTTACCGAATGCTCAAGGGCGTTGCCGATTAGCCGTCACCGAAAACCGGGGACCACTCCGTGTATTTTCGGTGGAACAACCACAAACATTTACACCTGTAGATGCCCGCACAACCGTCGTTAGTATTCGGTTGAAAAATGGGCGTACCCGCCGGGAAGAGATTCCCTTCGGCACGTCGTTTTATGGGCAGTCTGCTCGTGGTGTGTGGTTGCTGCCGGGAGAAGTAATCGTAAAAAAATAAGAAGGGCTGATCTTTAACCTTGAAGCTGTTTACACTTTTTTGTCATCCCGACGCCAGGAGGGATCTCAAGCTTAACTAACACAGAAGCTTGAGATCCCTCCTGGCGTCGGGATGACAAAAAAGCAGCCTAGATTTTTCTATAAAGGAAAAAGTTTAAACAACTGACCTTTACTTAATGCTCTTCATGATGATGCTCGCCTTCTTTGTCTTCTCCGGGCGGCACCTGAATCTGCGCCTGTAATCCTTTAGCCCAATCAGTTACAAGTTTTGCTTCTTCAGGCTTGAGTTTGGCATCATGGTGAATCCAGAGGTATGAGTCTAAAGGCATTTCGCCTTCTGAGATCGTCTCGCCTATTTCTTCCAGCTTATGACGAGCCCGCTTAGGTGTATAGGTTGCAAACTCCGAAAAGTTGAGCTCACCCTTACCTTCGTCAACATGGTGATTGAGAAACCAAGCGACCGGCTGGATGTTATCGTACCACGGATAAACGGTATTGTTGGAATGGCAATCGAAACAGGACCGTTTGAGAACGGCATGCACATCGGCAGGAACAGCATATTTCGTCGTGATGTCGTTTGCCGATACGCCTGTTGACTGGTTCTTTTCAGGCCGTATAAATTGAATCACGACCAGAACAACCAGTAGAGCGAGAAGAATTTTACGGAACATCCAGGTAAGAAAGATAAGTTAGGAATGGGCTAAATATAGACTATTTACCCCTAATCATCCACTTCGGCCTTACTCTAACGATTGCATCAGCGCCTGCGCCTTTCGGATGTTTGCGTTCAAGCGATCCGTTTCAACCAGGCCATCACGAAGCCGAACAATACGGTGGGCATATTCAGCGATATCCTCTTCGTGAGTTACCATAATTACAGTATTGCCTTTACTGTGTATCTGGTCGAAGAGATCCATGATTTCATAAGACGTTTTCGTATCGAGGTTACCCGTTGGCTCATCGGCGAGCAGAATGCTGGGGTCATTAACCAACGCACGGGCCACAGCCACACGCTGACGTTGCCCACCGGAAAGCTCATTCGGCCGGTGACCAGCCCGATTCTCCAGACCAACGTTTTTGAGTGCCAGCATCGCTTTCTCGGTACGATCCGCTTTGCTGTAGCCCGCATAAATGAGTGGCAAGGCTACGTTTTCGAGCGATGTTTGTCGGGGCAACAGGTTAAAGGTCTGGAAGACGAAGCCTATTTCTTTATTCCGAACTTCGGCCAGTTCGTTTTCGCCCATACTACTCACATCCTGATTATTCAGAATATACTGGCCCGACGTAGGCGAATCCAGGCAACCAACAATATTCATCAGCGTTGATTTACCCGACCCCGATGGTCCCATAAATGCAACGTATTCTCCTTTTTTAATGCTGATCGTAATTGACTTAAGGGCATCAACTACTTCGGTACCCATTACGTAGCGTTTGGCAATATTGCGCGTTTCTATAATATTCATAACAGGTTGTCTAGTAGGCTTATGTGGTTGCAGCTATAGCTCCTGCGGCTATCCGGCGACGGCGCTGAAAATAATTTCGGATGAATAATCCGGTTAAAATAATGATATCAACAGTAGCTGTGGACTGCTCATCCTCATTCACGCTAATATCGCCAGCTTCTTTAAAAAATTGGCGGGTTAAGTCATAACTGACCAATTCTTTTTCAGGTGAGCCGTCGGGGGCTTCGCGGATCATGTCCCACTCCCGCATAAGCATATTAGGGCGTTTCCAGAGGTAGCTTTCACCTGATGTCAGTTTAAGTTCAGCCCGTTTTCCGAAACTAAATGCAATATGCCCAATAATCTGGTTGCCGGCATTCAGGTCGTGAATATTGACCGAATGAATAAGAAAACCGGTTACGTCAAATCGCAGGCGGGTACTATTCAGATAAGCCTCTACATCACGACTCAATACATCACGATGCATACCACCTACTACCTGACCTTGCTGCATAATCCTCAGGTCGCGGCTGAAGGCTTCTTTGAGCCAATTTAATTTCCGGTCCATAGCTTAGGGTTGATTAACAAAGCTACTTCATTGCAGAAATTTCTCCTTATTCTTTTCGATTGACGCTAGTTTTTCCTGATAAGTCAACTGAAATGCCTGATAATCGGCGGGTGTAGTAGCAGCTCGAAGTCGGAACAGGCCACTTTCGGCGTAGTCGAACAGGCTTAAATCCAGACACAAGTTGACGTACATTTTTAGGAGTTCGGCATTATCGTCATTATAAAATAAAGCCTTTAAAACCAGATCGTAAGCCTGTTTTGTCTGTTTCTGTTGCCGGTCTAATTGAGCGGTTGCTGTAACCAGCCTGGCGGCCAGCGGAGCTTGTTGAAGGGCACTTAGATAACTCTGCTTCGCCTGGGCAATTCGATGAGTTCGTTCATAGGTTTGTCCCAGCCAATAGTCACGATCAGCCTGATGTTGGGGCAGAATCATCTTCTTTGCCATTGTTTCTGCCGAACCAACACTGCGTCGAAAAGCAGATAGTCGAATAGCCGCAACAGTTCGTAAAGACATGGCCACTGGACTTACCTGCTTTGAGTCAGGTAAGCCAGACAGGACTAGCTGCGCATTGCGCCACTGTAAATGGTCGAGAAAATCGTTGGCCAAGGCTACACCCGCTACTGTCTTTAGACTAGGCTCCTGAATCGTTTCCCAATAGGCACCCCGATTGGGGTCATCAAGTCGATAGGTAGCATAGAAGGCTTTTTCCAGATCCGATTCGGGTTTATGTTCCTGATAAAGTACTTGCTTCAACGCGGCTACGGCGGGATCGTTTTTAGCTGCGGTTTCCCATAATCCCTGCGCAATAGCCAGATCATTGGCTTTCGTGTAGGCAACAGCCCGGTAGTAAATGGACGTTGTATCCGAATTATACCCAAACGTTTCGGCGGCTTTATGGTATAAGCCTTGCTCTAGTAACCACAAACCAGCAACAGACCGGTAAGGCGACCCGTTTTGCTGATTGCCCTCAGCCAACTGCCCCATCAGGCCAAACGCATCCGAATGGTTATGTCGTTTATACTCGACAACGGCACGGGCTAACAACAGATCATCGGTAAAGTCCTGGTTCGCTGGATTTTCTGAGAGGTTTCGGAACAGGTTTGTTTCTGTGCTATCGGCTTGTTGAGTTGCTAGTGCATAATTATACAAACTGGCAAAACGCCCTACACTTAACCCCTGATTTACGGCTTCGCCAGATAACCAGGTTGGTTTTTGCGCCTGTGCGGTATCTCGGTTAGCCACAATCCGCAACACCAATGCATTTGCCTGATAGGATTCGTACGATGATTCGGTTGCACTAGTAGCCAGGGTCGAATCAGCGGCTAATACGTTTGGGTTGCGGGCATAAAACGCCAACAAATTCGACTCCGGCACTTCGGTACGATCGGCAGTAGCCGTTGCCGATTTGAAATAATAATAGGCCGAATCGGCAACGCTGGTGCGGGCGTAGAGATAACCCAGGTTATTCTGCAATTCGCCACTGTTCGGAAACGCCCGAATACCGCGTTGCAACGCCTTGACAGCCTCGAAAAACAAGTCTGTTTTTAAGTATGTCTGGCTCAAACCGGCATAGTCCTGCGGGCTGGGCTGTTTCAGAAGTGCCTGCTGGAAGTAAAAAGCAGCCGCCGTCTGGTTATTTTGCGCCAGCGCCAGCGAGGCTAGTCCGTAATTGGATTTATGATTCTGAAACTCCTGCTCCAGTGCAAGTTGATAAAACGCATTGGCCGACGTGGGCTCGTTGCTGGCTATATAATAGTCACCTAACCCGTTGTAATACCCCGCTATTGACTGCCGAACGGTAATTAGCCCACCTGAAGCAAATAAAGCGATTACGCCAACCACACCAACAATTCGGAATAAACTTAATTCGAGCCGTTTAGGCTTGTAAAGAATCCGATAAACCGGCAGGTTCTGTTGGTAAATAGGTAGAAAATTAATAACTACATAGGCCATAAAACATACGCCCACCGCCAAATGCGTATAAGTAATCACATCTTCGAATACCTCCACCAAGGGGTCATTTGCCGTAGCGAACGCATACGTGATGGTAAGCGTCGTAAGCAAAGCCAAACCGGTATATAAATAAGCCCCCGAATCCCGAAATGAGAATGCTTCCTGCTGCTGAACCAACCGACGAAATCCCCAAATACCCAGCGTTACCGAAACCAGATAAAGAATGAACGGGCTAACGGCCAGCACATCCCAATCAATATATTTCGTGTTTTTGAGCCAGACAAGGGCCAGATTAATCAGGTATAAAAAGCTAACAAATAAGAAATTATTGATACCTAATGTCCGACGAGAATTTACTGGCGTCTTACCCTCCTCCGAACGTCCGGCAGAGGTTAGCCAGACTAAACCGGCTACAATTTCTGTGGCAATGAAAAAGATAAAACCACTGCCCAACACGAGCAACACGGGCATGCCATAACTGACCACGATCAAGGCGGGAAACCGCATGGGCGATAGGCTATCCAGTCCAATGGCTGCACTAATCGTCATCAGGCCAAAAACACATAGGCGAACGGGGATTGGATAATCGGGCCGGAAGGCGTGGAAATAATAGCTTACTGATCCAAACAAAAAGGCCAGTAATAAAAACAGGTAATTACTGCCCAGCCCCGGAACCTCCAGCATTTCCCAGCGAAAAAAGGCCAGTCCAAGAATAAGAATGGCCATACTGATTAAATACCGGATTCGGTCGAAGCGGGTAATAGCACTAATCAGCAATACGAAAGCGACACAAATACCTACTAAAAAAGCCGTAGCCATACCTGGCCGAACCTGCATAGCCGACGCCACAAATTGTTCGGAGACGGCATAGGCTTTCCCGTTTACGGCATAATCGAGAAGTCCGTCGGAGAACGAATGAAGAATAACCGGCAATTCGTTCAGTTCACTCAGCACGTCCCAGCGAACAACATTACCTAGCCCTCGTGCCCATGCAATGATGAACAAAAAGGCGCTGATCAGTAAGGCACTAAAGCTAATCAGATAGGTCAGTCGGTAAGGTCGACTCCAGCTTTTCCAGAAAAATAAGAATGACATGAAAGAGAAACGTAGTAAACAGGAGGTTAGTGCCTGTGTTTACTGTTGCCCTCCGCTAATCCCGGATGCAAAAGGCACTAAATCGGTATTGGCCAGACAGGGGCTCGACAATAGCTTTGCATCGAGTGGAGTACGCCACCGCAATACACCGCTGGTTGCATTGAGACAGTATAAACTGGTATCCTGACTACCCAAATAGACAAAGCCATTGTATACAACTGCACTTGAGCTAATAATCCCACCCGTACTGTATTTCCAACGGAGCGTACCCGTACTGGCCTCGAGTGAATAGAAGGTTTTATCTTCACTGCCAATGTAAACGATGCCATTGACAACGGCCGCACTAGCCGTTAATCGTCCGCCCGTACTGTATTTCCAGCGGAGCGTACCTGTACTGGCGTCCAGCGCGTAAAATGTTTTGTCTTCGCTACCGATATAGACAATGCCATCAACAACCGTAGGGCTGGATGTGACCAGGCCGCCTGTGCTGAATTTCCACTTAATTGCCCCTGTAGCTACATCCAGTGCATACAGGTTGTAATCGTTAGTACCAATGTAAACCAACCCACCAACCACCGCCGGACTGGACGTAATCTTGTCGCCGGCACCGAATTTCCAGCGCTGACTTCCCGTAGCCGCATTAAGTGCATACAGAGTCTGGTCTTTACTCCCAAAATACACCGATCCGTTAACCACTACTGGACTAGAGGAAACTCCACCAGCTGTGCCAAACTTCCAGCGTAAGGCACCCGTTACTACATCCAGCGCATATAAATTCTGGTCTTCACTACCCGCAAATACCAGTGTCCCCGAAGCCACCGGGCTCGATAGAATGCTATTACCCGTACTGAATTTCCAGCGTTGGTCGCCTGTTTGGGCGTCAAAGGCATAGAGGTTTCCGTTTTCACTTCCTGTAAATGCAATACCAGCCGCTACAAAAGCGCTGGATGTAATTGACGACCCTGTAGACACCCGCCATTTAATAGCACCCGTCCCCCCATCGACTGCAAAGAAGTTACCCACTCCGTTGCCGATATACACAAGCGTGCCTCCATTGGCTATTGTGCTGGCTACGCTGACCGTAACGATATAAGACTGGGTAGTACTGTTCATTCCTGTAACGGTGTACGAAACAGGTTTACTAAAGTTCTGAGCAGCACTTGGTGCCGGGGTTATAACCGCGTTGGATGATAGTGTTATGCTGGGCAAAAGTTTGGTTAAGTCCGTTCCAACAGGCACAGTTGCCCTAACGGTATGAACGACTGAGTCAACAACGCCTGTAACGGGTGGGGTAAGACTAGCAAATACGAATGCTTCAATAGACTTACCTGTGCTGACTGGTAGCGTATCGACCGAATTTTTACAAGCTACAACAAGTAGAGAGAAGCCAATCAGTTGCAGGCATGAGTTCAATACATTTCGGAACATAACCAATGTAGAGTTATCAGTAGTAAATAGGCGTAAAAGCCGGGCATGTTAGCTATCCGGCATTTGCTTACTGAGACGTCTATTTTGTAGATCTGTCTCTTACCCGATCATTTCTTATACTTGACTAGATCGACAATGATAGGTAACCTCAACTACTAATTCAGAACATTAATAATGCCAAAGTAACTTTTATAGATTTAATGAATCAAAAGAAGTACATCCAAGAAATTCAGCAGGAATACTTATTTTATACCTCTGGCAGAGCATGCGAGCTTTAAAGTCTTAGTTTTTGCTAAACTTCATCTGTAAGTAATTGTATTTTTTTACTACAATGTTCCTCCTGTTCCACAATCTAGTGCATTTAGGCACTTTCACTGAACAATATAAAGATCATTATACACCTCTCCGACTTATTAGGCTCGCCCCGTCATCCTGGTCAGGTTCAATAGTCTTTCAGCCACCCTATTCGTTAATTGACCGGGTTGCAAACGCCACTGCCAGCTCCGGCCCCCTAAACCAGGTGTATTCATCCGATGCGTTTCATCCAGATTTAGAATATCCTGAACGGGCATAATGGCCAACCTTGCCACCGACTGCATGGTTAGGCGGCAAATCTGATCGACTACATTCTTATCCGTGATTTTAAACCCCAGATAGTCATTCATTCGCAGTCGGTGAATCTCATCCGATTCATGAAACCAACCTAATGTTGTATTATTATCATGCGTGCCGGAATACACCACAAAATTCTCGGTATGGTTATGGACGGCATGGGTCGAGGTTGGCATGTCGTGCCCGAACCCGAATTGCACAACACGCATGCCGGGAATGCCATAGTGACGTAGATAAGGCTGTATTTCAGCGGCTTTGGCCCCTAAATCTTCGGCAATAATAGGTAACTGAACAAACTGCCGGTGCATGGCGTGCATAAACGCTTCGATGGGCGCTTTTACCCACTCCCCTACTTTAGCAGTTGGCTCATTGGCTGGAATTTCCCAATACACCGCGAAACCAAGAAAATGATCTAGTCGGGTCAGGCTATAGAGCGACATTTGATGTCGTAAGCGATGCATCCACCAGGCAAATCCAGTGCGTTCGTGTTCAGCCCAGTCATAAATTGGATTACCCCAGCGCTGACCATATTCGCTAAAATAATCGGGCGGTGCACCAGCGACAAATAGAGGTTGAAGATTTGCATCCAGCTTGAACAACGTTGGATTAGCCCAGACATCGGCACTATTGAACTGAATGTAAATGGGAATATCGCCCATCAGATGGATCTTTTTTCCGTAACAGTAAGCGGTTAACTCGTTCCACTGACGCATGAAAAAGTACTGTAGCACTTTGATAACCTCAATCCGGTCATGCAGCAGTTCGGTCTGGCGAGCTAACGCAGCGGGCTCACGACGGACGAGTTCTTCAGGCCAGCGCACCCAGGTCGGTTCGCCGGTAGACTCTTGCAAGGCAGAGAAAAGGGCGTAATCAATTAGCCAATCGGCCTGCCAGGCACAAAAACGGTCATAATCACTACGCTGGGCAGGAGCCGCATCACGCAGAAATGTTTCTGCCGCCTGTTGCAAAAGGGGGCGCTTTTTTATCCAGGCCGCGTGCATTGTATTCGGTGCCAGTACAAGTGGTCCGGCCAGGATGGTGTTACCCGATACACTAGGCGGTTCTGTCACGGTTACGTCATGAACCGGCTGTTCATTAAATACGTCCAGGTCATGCTGACTGAGTAAATTCTCCCCGACCAACTTCTCCAGACTGATCATCAGGATGTTTCCTGCAAAAGCCGATGGACTGCTATAAGGTGAAAACCCGGAACCAGGATCAACGGGTGTGAGCGGAAGGATTTGCCAGTATGTTTGTCCGGATGCTTCCAGAAAATCGGCGAAACGGTAGGCTTCTGGACCTAAATCACCTACACCGTGTGCAGAAGGCAATGATGTAATATGAAGCAATAAGCCACTTGAGCGTTGTTGGAGCATAAAAAAGAGTCGTTGAGTCAGCGTCGATAGTCACTACGTCGCTAGTCGATAGCTATTCGATTAGTTGAATAGCAACCATTTATTAATCACGCCCAACTAACGACTGTTGACTATCGACTTGTTTTTGTACAAATCCGCTCTAGGCTATTTTTGTTTAGCTTTTCACGTAAAAAGCTAACTGCCAAACCTATTTCGTTATGAATCAACAGGAAAATGACTACGTTGTTCCTTGACCTTACGCTGTTTTTCTCCTACTTTTGCAGTCCCAAACAATGGGCAACATTTCAATAAAGAAATACCACATACAAATGAGTAAGGCAACGGCAGTCAATACGGGTAAGATTACGCAAATAATCGGGCCGGTCGTGGACGTGAGTTTCGAGGGCGAAGGTTCCCGGATTCCCGCCATTCTGGACGCCCTCAAAGTAACAAAATCCAATGGCCAGACGGTCATTCTGGAGGTTCAGCAACACCTCGGCGAAGACCGTGTACGCGCAATTGCGATGGATTCGACCGACGGGCTGTATCGCGGCTTAGATGTTATTGACCTTCGTGCTCAAATTACCATGCCAACCGGCGAAGGCATCCGGGGTCGTTTGTTCAACGTTGTTGGCGATGCTATCGACGGTATTCCACAGCCAAAGACAACCGGTACTGGCCTGCCCATTCACCGGGCTGCCCCTAAATTTGAAGACCTCGCTACCTCAACCGAAGTACTGTTCACAGGTATCAAAGTAATTGACCTGCTGGAGCCTTACGCGAAAGGTGGTAAAATCGGTCTCTTCGGTGGCGCCGGTGTAGGTAAAACCGTATTGATTCAGGAATTGATCAACAATATCGCGAAGGCCTATTCGGGTCTGTCAGTATTTGCTGGCGTGGGCGAACGTACCCGCGAAGGAAATGACTTGCTTCGCGAAATGATCGAAGCCGGTATTATTAAATACGGCGACGCATTTAAACATTCGATGGAAGAAGGTGGCTGGGATCTGACCAAAGTAGATTTGGAAGAGATGACCAAAAGCCAGGCTACTTTCGTATTCGGACAGATGAACGAGCCCCCAGGAGCACGTGCTCGGGTAGCCCTGTCGGGTCTGACCATTGCTGAACACTTCCGCGATGGCGACGGTGAAGGCGCTGGTCGTGACATTCTGTTCTTCGTTGATAACATTTTCCGCTTTACCCAAGCAGGTTCTGAGGTATCGGCTCTGTTAGGTCGGATGCCATCAGCCGTGGGTTACCAGCCTACGCTGGCTACCGAAATGGGTGTCATGCAGGAGCGGATCACCTCAACCAAACGGGGTTCGATCACATCGGTACAGGCCGTTTACGTACCTGCCGATGACTTGACTGACCCGGCTCCGGCTACGACATTTGCTCACTTAGATGCTACGACGGTATTAAGCCGGAAAATTTCCGAGCTGGGTATCTATCCTGCGGTTGACCCTCTTGATTCGACCTCGCGGATTCTATCTGCCGAAATCCTGGGTGATGAGCACTACAACACAGCTCAACGTGTGAAAGAGATTCTGCAACGCTACAAAGAATTGCAGGATATCATCGCCATTCTGGGTCTGGAAGAACTTTCTGAAGAAGATAAACTGGTTGTAAGCCGCGCTCGTCGTGTGCAACGCTTCCTGTCGCAGCCGTTCTTTGTGGCTGAACAGTTCACCGGTTTGAAAGGCGTTCTGGTACCGATTGAAGATACCATCAAAGGCTTCAATCTGATCATCGACGGTAAGTATGACCACCTACCCGAAGCAGCGTTCAACCTAGTTGGCACCATTGAAGATGCCGTTGCGAAGGGAGAAAAAATGCTGAAAGAAGCGGGTCAATAAGCGCTATTTCTGGTTTCCAGACTACGATTTAATGGTTTATTAACCGTATTCTGGAAACCAACACTCCTTCCTCAAGTCTGATAGTTCGATACTAAACGCACTTAGTTTTATGAAAACGATTCGATTGAGAGTAGGAATAGCCCTTGTGTCATTCAGCTTAGCGACAACAGTGGCTACATCGGCCCAGGTTACAACACCCGAAGTTCCAGCAATCCCCACAAAACCTATTGTAGGGGGCGCTATTAAGGACTCGACGGTGATGCCAGG
Source organism: Spirosoma sp. KCTC 42546 (assembly GCF_006965485.1). Lineage (NCBI taxonomy): Bacteria > Pseudomonadati > Bacteroidota > Cytophagia > Cytophagales > Cytophagaceae > Spirosoma > Spirosoma sp. KCTC 42546. The sequence goes on along the minus strand of NZ_CP041360.1, from coordinate 51,034 downwards.
TGCATCGGCCACGACTGTGCAGGATGGCTCTGTCACTTCCCATTTGGATAATGCGGTAGCTGCTCTTGACAAAGGCGATAAAGCAACCACGACGCAGGAACTGAAAACAGGCATTGCGGGTCTGGAAGCCGAAGCACAGGCGAAGCCAACTTCATTTAAGGATAAAGTACTAGCCCAGGCAAGTAAACTGAAAGCGTTGCTTCCCTTAATTCCAACCGGTGCTTTGGGAAGTGGTGCTTTAGGGAAAGCCGTTAGCTTAGCCAAACTTGCCTCAGGTGGCAATCAACTTGAAGGTATTCTGGCTGCGGGTTCATTACTGGGCAAAGGCAGTCAACTCACGAGTGGCCTGAGCGGTATTAGCGGTGCCTTGTCGTCGCTTGGCGGAGGAACTCAATCGACAGGCCAATCGCTGGTGTCGACAGCACTGGCAAGCGTTGGCAAACTGGACCAGGGTGGCTTAGTTGCGAAAGCAGCTGAACCTGCCGCAAAGACTCAAATTAGCAGCGTTCTTAATTTTGTAAAAGGAGCCTTGTAAACAAATGAATAATGTACAATGAATAATATAGATTACAAATTCATTATACATTAACCATTATTCATTGTACATTATCATGACATTAGATATTATCACTCCCGACCGTAAGGTTTTTTCTGGCGAAGCCAGTGCGGTTACGTTTCCAGGTAGCGAAGGACAGTTTCAGGTTCTGAACAACCACGCACCCCTGGTGAGCACGTTAGATAAAGGAAAACTTATCGTGCAAACGGCATCCGGTGAACAAACCTTCATCGTTGACGGTGGCGTCGTTGAAGTACTCCAGAACAAAGTACTGGTGCTTGCCGAAGCCGTAGTTGTTTAAACTAGTCTAGCCATTGATTTAAGAGCGATTCACTTAGTAAGTGAACCGCTTTTTTATTGGCCGTTTTCGTTTTCCTGCTTTCTTTGTTATTTCTCTTACTTCATCATGGCTACCAAACCGTTTATCGTCGGTATTACCGGCGGCAGTGCTTCGGGTAAAACGTCTTTTTTGAAAGGCGTCCTGAGTGCCTTCTCCGACGATCAGATCTGCCTGATTTCGCAGGATAATTATTACCTCAGCCGCGACGTAATTCCAGTGGATGACCAGGGTATTCATAACTTCGATTTACCCGAAACCATTGACCATCATCTCTACGCTAAACATATCGGGCAACTCCATAATGGGGAGATTGTTACGCAAAAAGAGTACACGTTCAATAATCCGGCCATTGTACCCAGGATGTTGACGTTTAAGCCTGCACCAATCATCATTGTTGAAGGAATTTTCGTTTTTCACTTCCGGGAGTTGGCCGATCAGATGGATCTGAAAATTTTCATCGACGCCAAGAATAGCATCAAACTCGAACGACGGGTTAAGCGCGATGCCGAAGAACGTGGTTATGATCTGGATGATGTGATGTATCGCTGGAAATACCACGTCAAGCCAACCTACCGGCAGTTTATCAAACCCTACCGTGCCGAAGCCGATATTGTAATTCCGAATAACCATCACTACCAGAGAGGTCTGGATGTAGTTATTGAGTTTTTGAAGACTAAGGTGTAAGAAAGGGGAGAAAAGGGAGGAGGGGGAGTAAAGGGAGAAGGTATTTTCCATCCTCCCTTTACTCCCTCTCCTCCCCTTTCTCCCTTTTACACATCAATCACTACTCCATCGCTTTCCGGGTAGCCCGTACAGGTAAGTACCCAGCCTTCGGCAAGGTCTCGCTCGGTTAACACGTCATTGATTGTCATATGGATACTACCTGATACGCAACGGGCCACACAGGTAGAGCATCGTCCACCCCGGCAACTGTACGGTAAATGGATGCCTTCGTCCAATGCCGCCTGCAAAATGGATTTATAGGCTGGCACCTGAATTTCGACCTCACGACCTTTAAAACGGAGCAGCACACTTCGATCCTGCGCAGAAGTCGGTGGTGGGGTTAACACAACAGGCTCGACCACAAAATTCTCCCGCCGAATCTGGTCGAGTCGAAATCCGCTGAACACTAGTGTAAATTGTGCCATGCGCATATAATCTCCCGGTCCGCAGATATAAAAATGGACTGATTCCGGATCTGATGCGCCCACCAACGTCGGTAGCAGCCGTTCGAGCATCACGTTATTTAGCCGCCCCCGCAAGCCATTCCAATCTTCAGCCGGATTACTTAGTAAATACAAAATCCGAAAGCGATCAGGAAATTGGCGTTGCAGTTCATCTAGCTCTTCCCGGAAAATAATAGTCCGCTCATTGGGGCTACTATAAAGTAAGGTTAAGCTACGAGTAGAGGTTGTCAATAAAACCTGCTTCGCCAGCGCAAACAAAGGAGTTATCCCACTCCCAGCCCCCAAAAGCACGACATCACCAGCCTCATGTTCATCGAATGTAAATCGCCCGGCAGGATGTAAGCTGGTCAGAATATCTCCAACGCGTAAGGTATCAAGCAGGAAGCGGGAAATCTCCCCATTTTGAACCCGCTTAATGGTGATACGGAGGGCTTCTGCAGGAATAGAACTAATGGAGTAAGATCGGCGAACTTCATGCCCGTTATGCAACAGGATTACGGTCAGAAACTGTCCGGCAGTGTAGGAAACGGGTTGTTCATCCAGCGGTTCGAGAAAATAGCTATTGGCTTCGGCGGTTTCAGGAACAATGCGAATAATGCGTAGCTGAAGAAAATCGTCGGTCATAAACAGGTTTGCTTTATGTCAAAACTAACCAATTAAGGCCTGTTGTTTGAAAGCCCAATCGATTTCCTGAAATTCGGCCAGTCGGAAGGACATCCCTGTCTGTGAGCTAGGTTCATCCAATATAGGCTAAAGTTATCTAGTGACATTTTGTTCGTATTCGTTGTTACCTATAAAACCACCTGTCAATACCCTCAATGGAAGCACTCCTGGAAGAAGTTCAACGCGTTGGTTATGTCAATAAACCAGTCGCTGAAGACATAGATTTAGTGGCCGAAATTAACAGGCTGAAAAAAGAAAAAAATGCGGTTATCCTGGCTCACTATTATGTAGATGGAGCCATTCAGGACATTGCCGATTACATTGGCGACAGTCTGGGGTTGTCGCAGCAGGCAGCCGCTACCCCCGCCGATATGATTGTGTTCTGCGGGGTACATTTTATGGGCGAAACGGCAAAAGTACTTTCACCCGAGAAAAAGGTAGTTATTCCCGACCTGAATGCGGGTTGTTCACTCGCAGACTCAGCCCCGGCCGATAAATTCGCGGAATTCAAAGCGCAGTATCCCGATCATATCGTCCTGTCGTATATTAATTGCTCGGCTGAAATCAAGGCGCTGTCTGATATTATTGTTACCTCGTCGAACGCGCTGAAGATCGTTGAAAGCCTGCCGAAGGATCAGAAAATCATCTTCGCCCCGGATGCGAACCTTGGCCGTTTCGTTTCGAAGAAAACCGGTCGTGACATGGTACTGTGGGATGGTGCCTGCATTGTCCACATCGATATTTCGCTGGAAAAGCTGCACAAACTACGAATTGAGTACCCCGAAGCCAAGTTCATTGCCCATCCCGAATGCCAGGAGCATATTTTAAGTGAAGCCGATTATGTGGGTTCTACAACCGCGTTGCTCAAATATGTAGTCGATAGTCCCGAGCAGACGTTTATCGTTGGTACCGAAGCGGGTATTCTGCACAAGATGAAGCAGGCCGTTCCGCACAAGAAAATAATTCCAGCGCCCGCTAGTCAGAATAATACCTGCGCCTGCTCAGAGTGTCCGTACATGAAAATGAATACGATGGAGAAGGTATATAACGCCATGCTCTACGAACAACCGGAGATTATTGTACCGGAAGATGTGCGATTGAAGGCCTATGAATCTGTGGCGAGAATGCTGGAATTGAGCAAGTAACAATTAAAATTATGCAACAGATTATTTTGCAACCCCAAACACCCGATGAGCTACACTTAGTGAAGCAGTTTGCCAAAGTGATGAAGATTAAGGCGACAACTCTAAAAGAGACCCCCAAAGCACGAAAGAAAAGGGAGATTTTAGACAGTATTGAACGAGGTTTAGCTGAAATAAAACTTCATCAGGAAGGAAAGATTACGCTTAAATCAGCCCGCGAGGTACTCGATGAGCTATAAGGTGATTTTTACATCTGACGGCCTGCGTGACACCAAAAAACTAAGGAAGAAGTATCCTTCTTTCAAAAATGATTTAGAGAAACTTATCGAGTCCCTACAGGAAGAACCACAGTAAGGCGAATCCCTTGGCAAAGATTGCTATAAAGTTCGCTTAGCAATATCCAGTAAAAATAAAGGCAAACGTGGGGGAGCCAGAATCATAACGTGTGTTAAAATAGTTAACGAGATTGTTTATCTAGTTGCACTATATGATAAAAGCGAAACTGACACTATTGCCGAAAGTGACTTAAACGATCGACTTCTGAATATCCCTGAATAATGCCCCATCAATTCGATTTTCTGGTTATCGGCTCCGGCATTGCGGGCCTGAGTTACGCCACCAAGCTGGCGATGCATTTTGAGAAACTACAACAGAATGTAAAAATTGGTGTAATCACCAAAGTGCAGGCCGAAGAAACCAACACCAAATACGCTCAGGGCGGTATTGCAGCGGTCTGGTCGGAAGGTGATTCATTTGAAAAACATATCGATGATACAATGGTAGCAGGCGACTTCCTGAGCGACCGTCATATTGTCGAAATCGTTGTGCGCGAGGCCCCCGGTCGTATTCAGGAGTTGATTGACTACGGCACCCGTTTCGATAAGGAACATGGTGGTACCGATTATGACCTTGCGAAAGAAGGCGGCCACTCCGATTTCCGGATTCTGCACTTTAAAGACATAACTGGGGCCGAAATTGAACGGGCGTTACTCGAAAAGGCAAACTCGCTGAAATCTATTGAGATTTTTACGCATTTCTACGCTGTTGAACTCATCACGCGTCACCAACTCGGCGAAACTGTTCACCGATACGACGCTGATAATAAGTGCTTTGGAGCTTATGTACTGAATACCCGAACAGGTGAGGTTGAGCAGTTTTTAGCCAAAACGACACTGCTGGCAACGGGGGGAATTGGGAACATCTACCAAAATACAACCAACCCGAACATTGCTACCGGCGACGGCATTGCGATGGCATACCGAGCTAAGGGTATAGGGAAAGATATGGAGTTCATCCAGTTCCACCCAACGGCGCTGTATGAGCCAGGCAAAAAGCCCAACTTCCTGATTTCAGAAGCGGTACGCGGATTTGGGGGTGTACTCCGTACGCGCAAAGGTGAGACGTTCATGGAAAACTACGACCCCCGCCTATCGCTGGCCCCGCGCGACATTGTGGCCCGCGCCATCGACTCCGAAATGAAAAAAGCGGGCGATCCCCACGTTTACTTAGACGTGACCCATTGTGATTATGAACGTTTTGTCGAACACTTTCCAAACATAACCGCTTACTGTCGCGATCATTTAGGCCTGGATTTACGAAAAGATTATATTCCAGTTGTGCCTGCCCAACACTACCTCTGCGGAGGTGTTCGGGTAAACGAGTGGGGCCAAACGAATATTCAGTTCCTGTACGCGGTCGGCGAATGTTCCTGTACGGGTCTGCACGGAGCCAATCGGCTAGCGTCCAATTCACTCCTCGAAGCTGTTGTATTTGGCCATCGTGCCTACGAGAAAACGGTTGAGCTACTCGATCAGGCCGTGATGCCCGAGAACATTCCAGCCTGGAACGATGCAGGCACCACTCACCCCGAAGAGTTGGTTCTGGTAACCGAAATGAAGAAAGAACTGGAGTCGATCATGTCGAACTACGTCGGTATTGTACGTACGAACCGGCGTTTGAAGCGGGCAATGGACCGGCTTGAATTGATTTATTTAGAACACGAAGAACTCTATCGCCAGTCGAAAGTATCGGTTCCCATTTGCGAACTCCGCAACATGATTGAAGTTGCTTATCTGGTGATTAAGATGGCTATGGCCCGGCGGGAGAACAGCGGCCTGCATTTTAATCTGGATAATGTAAAGTAGGCCTATGTAATCCAGTCAAACTTGCTGAACGGATTTTATAAACACGCGGAAGGTTGCGCGAGAATAAGTAGCTTTACCCGCAAGAATCCGAGATAGTATCCCTGCCCGAATAACACCGTAAAGCTGTTATTCGGGCATTATTCGGAAGAATAAGCCTTACTGCCATGAATCAGCAAGACATTATCGACTTCATCAATCAAAGCGACAGTCCCAAAATTAAATATGCCTTTACCGATATTGATGGAGTCCTGCGCGGAAAGATCATTCACCGACAGAAATTCCTGGATGGATTAACCGATGGCTTCGGTTTTTGTGACGTTGTTTGGGGGTGGGATTCCTCCGATACACCTTACGATAATGGCAAAACAACGGGCTGGCAGTCGGGCTATCCTGACGCGCCCGTCAGGCTTGATGTTTCCACCTTTCGTCAGCTTCCCTGGGAAGATAACATTCCCTTTTTTCTGGCTGATTTTAGTCCTGCCTCAAATGCCGAACCAAGCAATTACGCCTTAGCCGCTTGCCCACGCAGCCTGCTCAAACGCATTGCCAGCCAGTGTCAGGAACTGGGCTTTCATGCTGAATTTGCGCAGGAATTCGAGTGGTTCAATTTTCGCGAAACGCCCCAAAGTCTGCTAGAAAAAGACTTTCGTAAGCTGGAGCCGCTAACGCCCGGCATGTTCGGGTATTCTATCCTACGCCCTTCCATCGAAAGTGCCTTTTACCACGATCTATTCGATTTGCTGGCTCAGTTCGATATACCGCTCGAAGGTCTTCATACCGAAACCGGGCCGGGGGTGTATGAAGCAGCAATCATGCATGATGAGGTTGTCCGGGCGGCTGATAAGGCAACTTTGTTTAAAACAGCCGTGAAGGAAATTGCCTATCGACACGGGGTCGTGGCTACATTCATGGCCAAATGGAATGCTGAACTACCCGGTTGTAGCGGTCATATTCACCAAAGTCTCTGGAATCCAGAACAGACGCAGAATCTGTTTTACGATCCAGCTAAGCCTAATAACATGAGCGAGTTGATGCGTCAGTTCATAGCTGGCCAGCTCTACTGTTTACCGCACATTACGCCGATGTTCGCGCCGACGATTAATAGCTATAAACGCCTGGTTGAAGGTGCCTGGGCACCTACTACCTTAACCTGGTCAGTAGATAATCGCACAACTGCCCTTCGCGTGTTGAACCATAAAGAAGCCTATACACGAGTGGAACACCGCGTATCGGGGTCGGACACAAATCCTTATCTGGCGATAGCTGCATCGTTGGCTTCGGGCTTATACGGTATTCGGCATAAACTAACGCTCGATATCCCGGCTTCGGTTGGGAATGGGTACGCCGATAAGCGCAACGGAATTTTACCAACAAATCTGGATGAAGCCACACGGGCAATGGCCAATTCGCCAGTAGCCGCCGAACTGTTTGGCCCTGAATTTGTTGACCATTTCACGCGCACCCGCGATTGGGAATGGCGACAATACATTCGTCAGGTTAGCGACTGGGAACTGAAACGATATTTTGAAATTATTTAAAGAGTTTTCAGTTTACGGTCTATTGTTTACAGCTACGCGAAGCGCGGGGCCGCTCTTGTGGTCAATACGTCCGCCAACCATAAACAATGAACCGTAAACTGACAACCGTAGCATATGCGTCTTGTTGATTATCCTACCATCATAAAAAAAGCCTGGGCGGAGTTTGATGGGTCTGTACAAATTCAGACTATTGAAGACATTAGTGCACGGGTTTCCACTAATCACGTCTTCAAAGTTACGTTTGAAGATGGCGAGCATATTATTGCCAAACTGTCTTACTTCGGCAAGTATGAGCACTTTCTGGAAGACCATCGTATTATTCATGCTTTGGCTAACAACCTGCTCTATCCGTTTGAGAATGTACTGGCAAAGTCGCTGGTGCGGGATGGACAGGTTTATACCTACCGACAGAAAGACAGCTTTGTCGATGCGTGGGTGGTATTTTATAACCCAATTCGAATTCAGTTAAAACTCCCCCGCCGGTTAGAAGAACATCATATTCAGATGCTGGGGCGGCAAATAGCGAAGTTTCATAAAGCATGCTCGCGTGTGAGTACGGTGCTTCCTAAATCGTCAAAAACACTACGTTCGGATGTTTGGGATCTGCTTGATTTGTTAGAGACCGAAGTTGGCCAGTTTGAGCATCGGTTGCATATCGATGAATTAAAACGCCAGTGTGAATTATTTCTGACAAACCGCCAGAAACTCGTAGCAGGCACCGTCGAAACCATGCCCGTCTTCGTCGATTGGAACATCGGCAACTTTTCGGTCACGCAGAATCTGGAACTCTACTCACGTTGGGATTACGACTGGTTCCGAATCAGTTATCGGGTTCTGGATTTCTACTTTTTCAGTCGGGTGGTTTCCAATGCTGGCGATCGAACGGTATTTAGCTATGTCATCGGCCCGTTGATGGAAGACCGCTTCCTGCTGTTTTTAAAAGAATACCATAAGGTATTCCCGCTTACCGAAAACGAGATTCGGTTCTTGCCCGAAGCCTATCGCTTTTTTATACTCAACTACGTCATTAAATACGGTCGTTATTTCTTCCACCGCACTTACGCGATCAAGTTGCAACGCGAGGCCTACGAGATTTACTTCCCGTCTATTGAACAGTTCGACGCAGACAAAATCCTGCGGGCGCTAGGAATATAGGTTTCCCAGAAATGACTTTAGCCTACGCAAGGCGTCAAAGTACCATCCTAAGCATTGGGCATACTGCTTAATGATGACTAATTTGTACGACTTGCCATTATTACTCAGGGAGATTCAGAAAGGCAGCGAATCAGCCTTCAGGGAATTCTATGACCAAACCAAAAGTCGCGTATTTACGCTAGCCCTGGGCTACGTCCGTAATCGGGAAGATGCGGAAGAAATCACGCAGGACGTATTTGTAGAGGTGTTTCGGTCGGCAGGCACATTCAAAGGCGACGCTAGCGTAACAACCTGGCTCTACCGCATTGCCGTCAATAAATCGCTGGATTTTTTGAAACACCAGAAACGGCAAAAGCGGTTTGCTTTCTTTACCAGCCTGTTCGACACGTCTACCGGCGAACTCCTCCACCAACCCACCGACTTTTTCCATCCTGGTATTGCGCTCGAAAACCAGGAACAGGCTGCTATCCTCTTCCGAGCGGTTGGCAAACTCCCCGATAAGCAAAAGACAGCCTATCTACTAACAAAGGTCGAGGGATTGAACAATATTGAAACAGCTGGCGTAATGGCTGTAAGTGTTGGGGCCGTTGAATCACTTTTGCAACGGGCTACCGAAAATTTAAAAAAACAATTAGCTGGTTTATATAAAACTCTACAGAATCCGTAGGAATCCTCAACACCTGTCGTCTCAATCAGTATGGAACCTAAAGAAGATAAATGGATAAACGATGTACTTGGCAGTTTAAATAATGTTCAACGAGCAGAACCAAGTCCGTTTCTATTCGCAAAAATTCGGAATCGACTTCATACAGAACCACCTAAGGCTTATGTATCGATGCGCGTAGTGTGGGGTATGGCCGTTTCGTTTGTTCTGCTGCTGGCCCTTAATTGGCAAGTGATCAGCCGATTTGTCCGTCCTGAGGCAACTAATGCAACCGATTTAGGTACGGTTGTTTCAGCTATGCAGCTTTATCCAGCCAATAACCAACTCTACGGCCTATGGAGCGGACAAAACTACTAACGATTGCCGTTATCGGCCTTTTTCTGCTCAATCTTATAACGATCGGTTTTCTGTTACTCAAACCTAATCGGCCACCTCATCCTGGTGGCCCTGGCGGTGCAGAAGAACCCGCTACGGTAATTATCGGGCGCCTTCGCTTCGACGCAGGTCAGCAAAAGGTATATCGTGGATTAATAACGAACCATCAGGAACAAACCCGAGCACTCAATGAGGAAATGGTGCAGTTGTATCGCGATTATTATGGCTTATTGGCAATGAGTCCGCCAGATTCAGCACGGGCGAATACATTAAGTCAGCAGATTGCGAATAATCAGCGAGCACAGGCGCAGCTCAATTTCACTCATTTCAAGCAAATCAAAGCCCTTTGCCGGCCTGACCAACAGGGTGATTTCACCGAATTGGCCAAGGATTTGGCCCGTTTATTTGGTCGTCAGCAACGCCCCCCAAGGCGGAGTCCAGATGGACCACCCGAAGGTCGCCCAGATGAATCACCTGAGAATTTACCACCCCATCCCTAGCTTTCAGGAAATCTTATTGGCTTCGAACCTGCCTAACCTTTCTAAAACCGGCCAGATTTGGCCTCTCTATGATGACCGTTATTTCTGACTATTGGCAAATGAATTGCTTATATGCAGACTATGTATAAAGAAAACTAATTGGAAATTCGGCTCGAATCGTATTTTTACCAATAATCTATAGGTTAGAAACAAACCTACTACTCCGTTTATTCCTTTTATGCAACTTGCCGATTTCAAAACCGTAGCAGAAAACTATAAAGTCATTTTCTTCGATGCATTTGGTGTCCTGAAAAACTCAGAAGGTCTTTTGCCAGGTATTGAAAAAACGTTCGACTGGCTTCGGGAAACGGGTAGAGATTATTACGTCCTGACCAACGATGCCTCCCGTGGGCCGCATGAACTAGCCGAGTCTTATTATCGACAGGGATTCTATGCCATTAACCCAGAGCGTATTATTTCGTCAGGAATGTTGGCTCGGGAATATTTGGATTTGAAAGTACACAATGGCACAGTAGCCTACTTAGGCACTGAAAAATCCGCTCATTACCTTGAAACGACTGGCCTTAAAACGCTTCCCATCAGTCAGGTAGATCTAAAAGATGTAGCCGACATAAACGCCTTAGTCCTGCTGGACGATGAGGGTTTTGACTGGAATACAGATTTAACCAAGACGGTGAATTTGCTTAGAAAACGTAATATCCCAGTTATTGTCGCCAATACCGATAACACCTATCCTGTTTCAAAAACCCGTATTGCTATTGCCATAGGTGCTATTGCCAAAATGATTGAAAACATAGTAGGTAAGCAATTCATTCGTTTCGGGAAGCCCGATGCCCAGTTGTTTATGTTTGCCTATGAGCGACTCGAAAATGCAGCTCATATCAGCAAACGGGATATTTTGATGGTAGGTGATACCTTACGAACTGATATTCTGGGCGGTAACAAATTTGGCTTAGATACTGCCCTTGTATTAACGGGTAACACCCAACCTCAAGATGCCGAAGTGTTAATTCGAAGCACGGGTATTATTCCGACTTATGTCTGTAAGTCGGTTGTGATTCGCTAGATAGACTAGTTTTTTATAGAATGCTCCTATCAGAGCAAAGCTAGCTTTTCAATTGATTTCTATTCATAATTAATTGATTTTCAAAAGCATAAATCTATATACGTAGCAATATCGAACGATTGATAACCCAAAAAATTGTTTGATAATACAAAGGTAAATACGTTTCTTTGCGCAGTTTTTTAACTAGAACAGGCTACTAAAATGTCGGACATTGCACAAAAAGTTAAGAATATCATTGTTGAGAAACTGGGTGTTGAAGAGTCAGAAGTGACGCCAGAAGCAAGCTTTACCAACGATCTGGGTGCCGATTCGCTCGATACAGTTGAGCTAATCATGGAATTTGAAAAAGAATTCAATTTGCCAATTCCTGACGACGAGGCTGAAAAAATCTCTACCGTTGGTTTGGCCATCGAATACCTGGAAAAACACATCGGGAAGTAAACCTCTTTACGGAAACCTGATTCGGAAGTAAGGCTACCGGCCCAACATCGAATTGTTCATTCCGATCAGCAAATCCATTAAGTATCTGGAAGCCAACACCAACAATTTCAGGCTTGGCGTTGTTTTTCTTTTTTCATTACGCAGTATAGCTGTATGACATTCAAACGAGTAGTAGTGACCGGCCTCGGTGCGTTGACACCCATTGGCAATGATGTACCCACCTATTGGAACAACTTAGCCGCCGGTGTAAGCGGGGCCGGTCCCATTACGAAGTTTGACGCCAGCAAGTTTCGTACGCAGTTCGCTTGTGAAGTAAAGGGTCTGGATGTCACGCAGTTTATTCCTCGGCAGGAAGCTCGTAAGATGGACGCGTTTACCCATTATGCGCTTATTGCTACCGAAGAAGCCGTTCGTGATGCCAATCTGAACCTCGACACGCTCGACAAAAACAAAGTTGGTGTTATTTGGGGTTCGGGTATTGGCGGTCTCAAATCGTTCGAGGACGAAATGATCGGCTACGCCCAAGGCGACGGCACACCTCGTATCAATCCGTTCTTTATTGTTCGCATGATCGCCGACAGTGCTTCGGGGCAGATTTCGATGCGCTACGGGTTTCGGGGTACAAACTACGTAACTGTTTCAGCCTGTGCCTCAACCAACAACGCAATCATTGATGCCCTGAACTACATTCGTTTGGGTCGGTTGAAAATGTGCGTTGTGGGTGGTTCCGAAGCGGCTGTGACTAAAGCGGGTATTGGTGGTTTCAATGCCAACCGAGCCTTATCAGAACGCAACGACTCTCCTGAAACGGCTTCTCGGCCTTATGACAAGGATCGGGATGGGTTTGTGTTAGGTGAAGGGGCTGGAGCAATTATTCTGGAAGAATATGAGCATGCTCTGGAGCGCGGAGCCAAAATTTATGCCGAATTAATTGGCGGTGGCATGTCTTCTGATGCGTATCACATCACAGCGCCACACCCCGATGGCTTAGGTGCCTTTTTGGCCATGGAAGACGCGCTCAATGATGCAGGTATTGCGCCTACCGATATTGATTACATTAATACCCACGGCACCTCAACACCAATTGGTGACCCACAGGAACTGAAAGCGATCCATCAATTATTTGGAGAGCATTCATTCAAGCTAAATATCAGCTCAACCAAGTCTATGACTGGTCATTTGCTGGGGGCAGCGGGTGCCGTTGAAGCGATTGCCTGTTTAAAAGCGATGGAACATCAACTGGTTCCTCCAACAATCAATCATTTCACTGACGATGAAGAAATTGACCCACGCTTTAATTTAACGTTCAATACGGCTCAGGAGCGATCTATAACAACCGTGATGAGCAATGCGTTTGGGTTTGGAGGACATAATGCCATCATCATTTTCCGTAAACTTAGCTGAGTCGTGCAACTCGCTCTGCCCCGTAGTTTATTCAATCCACTAGAGTGGTTTCGGTCTGGCAACAGCGATCCGCGCAAAAATCTGCGTCGCTCAATTGCCCATATCATTGGTGCCCGACCATCAAATCTAGGGCTGTACCAATTGGCACTACGGCACACGTCAGCGTCAAAAGCAACCGCTATTGAAGGATTTCGGGAATCGAACGAACGGCTCGAATATTTAGGTGATGCCGTACTGGGCATGGTTATTGCCGAGTTTCTCTTCAAAAAATACCCCTACAAAGACGAAGGTTTCTTAACCGAAATTCGCTCCCGAATTGTAAATCGGGAAACACTAAACGGCATTGCCCGTAAAATTGGCCTCGATCAGTTGATTGAATACGACGGAAGCCGGACACGTAGCTTACCCGCCCGCACCTCTATGTATGGCGATGCGCTCGAAGCCTTAGTGGGAGCCGTGTATTTAGATAAAGGATTTCGGTTCTCGCGTCAATTTATCCTAAAAGACCTGCTCTCGCACTATGATATCGAATCGGTCGTGCAGAACAATGGTAACTACAAAAGCCGCCTGATTGAGTGGGCGCAACGGGAGGGCAAAGAAATTCGCTTTGAGATCGTTTCGGAAAAAGGTAATAGCCACTTCCGTGAGTTTATTGCCCAGGTACTTGTCGATGATGAAGCATTCGCTACCGGTAGCGGCTACAGCAAGAAAAAAGCCGAACAGGCTGCCGCCGAAAAGGCATTTGAACTCCTAGCCCTTAAGTAAGTCTTCTTTACGCTACATTTTTTGTAGATTTTGAGCTATAGCTCACCCAGCCACCTCCATTAATATTCTTTCTTAAAGTATCCTTAGTTGTTTTGTTTTGCGACATCTTGTCAACAAAAAGGCCATTTCCTGGCATTTAGAATGACAAAATGACTGGAATAGCCCTTGCGTTTTAGTTGGCATAAAGTTTGAAAAATGACAGGTATAATCTGTTTAACTTATTGTTTAACACTAAAACCAACAGATAGTCATGAATACGTTAGTGCGCTCGAACAACAGCTATCCGTCGTTGATCGAAAACTTTTTTGGCCGCGACGTGAACGACTTTTTTAACACTAGTTCGTCCTCCCTCAGCAACGTTCCAGCTGTCAATGTAGTAGAACATCAGGACGGCTTTCGGATTGAAGTAGCTGCACCTGGGTTAAAGAAAGAGGATTTTAAACTCAACCTGAACCACAACAACCTTACAATTTCGGGTTCTCAGGAAACGCATAAGGAGGAACCGGACACAAGCAACCAGGGAGCAAATCGGGAGCGGTACACTCGCCGGGAGTTCAGCTATTCATCCTTTCAACGGACGTTTACACTACCAACATCTGTTGATGCCGACAACATCCGGGCGTCTTATACAGATGGCTTGTTGAAGATTGAGATTCCCAAACGAGAAGAAGCCAAAATAAAGCCATCAAGGCAGATTGAGATTGGTGGATAATGCGTTGATAAAGTACCTCCTGACAAAGCCCGTGAGGGAGTTCTCACGGGCTTTGTTTTAGAGTAAATTTAGCCTAACAAAGCCTTGTTAAATTTTGTTAAGGACCCACAAGGCCTGGATTTTTCGGAAGCGACTTTCCGTTATACCAACAGACGCAGTAAAACCGTCGTCAACACAAAAAGAAAGCAATTAGATTTTCCCATTTAAACATGAAAAGCAACTGGAAATTATTAGCGTTGATGGCCCTCCTGTCGAGTGCAATAACGCTGGCCGCTTACAACCTGTTGGGATTCAACAACCGGGATGTAATTTTTAACGAATCGTCGCCAATACCCACAATTACGGGTCGTCTGGCCTCTATGCCAGGTGGACCATCAGCTGTACCTGGCGATTTCTCTACCGCAGCAGAAGCCGTTACACCAATGGTTGTTCACATCCGCACGACAATGACTCGCACGGTTCGTCAGCAGCAAATGCCCGACATTTTCCGGGAGTTCTTTGGTGATGAGTTTGGTGGCCAGCGTCAGCCTCGCCGTCAACAGGGACAAGCCTCTGGCTCGGGTGTAATTATTAGTAAAGACGGCTACATTGTTACTAATAATCACGTTGTTCAGGATGCTGATGAGGTTGAAGTTATCATGACTGATAAGCGCAGCTTTAAAGCGAAAGTGATTGGTACCGACCCACTGACGGATCTTGCTGTCATTAAAGTAGAAGCCAATAACCTGCCAGCAATTACACTTGGTGATTCGGATGCACTTAAATTAGGCGAATGGGTGCTCGCTGTTGGTTATCCGCTTGACTTGGAATCGACTGTTACAGCCGGTATTGTAAGTGCCAAAGGACGCCGGATTGGTATTCTGGATCAGGATTTTGCCCAACGCCAGGGCCAGCAGGGACGGACAGAAAAGCAAGGGGATACACCCGTAGAGGCCTTTATTCAAACGGATGCAGCCATCAACCCTGGTAACTCGGGCGGTGCCTTAGTGAACTTGCGTGGCGAACTAGTTGGTATCAACTCGGCTATCGCATCAGCTACGGGTTATTACAGCGGCTATGGTTTCGCAGTACCTGTGTCACTTGTGAAGAAAGTATCAGCTGATTTGCTCAAGTATGGTAACGTACAACGTGGTTACCTTGGCATCCTGCCTGTTGAATTGAACAGCACGGTAGCTAAAGAAAAAGGTGCGAAAGTAGGCCGTGGTATCTATGTAGAGAACGTGGTTGAAAAAGGTGCCGCTGAAGCCGCTGGTCTTAAGAAAGGGGATGTTATCGTAAAAATGGAAGGCCAACCCCTTGATTCTGATGCGCAAATGCGTGAAATCATTGGTCGTCGTCGTCCAGGAGATGCAATTACAGTTACGATCAACCGAGATGGTACCGAACGTGATGTTAAAGTTGAACTTCGTAACCGGAATGGTGGGCGGGAGCTTATCAAGAAAGAAGAAGTTACGGCGTCGACTGCATCGTTGAGCACACTCGGTGCTCAGTTTGAAGAACTATCTGCTCAAGATGCTAAACAATTAGGCGTAAGTGGTGGTGTTCGGGTGAAAAAAATCATGGATGGCAAGTTGGCAGAAACTGATGTTGAGGAAGGTTTTATAATCGTGAAAGCAAACGGTAAAAACGTTAAAAGCACGAAAGATCTTCAAGCCATCATGTCGGCCGTGAAGGAAGGGGAAGGGCTAATGCTCATTGGTATGTACCCTAATAGTTCACGGATGTACTACTATGCAGTGCCTGTTTAAGGAATAAAAGGGAGTACAGAGAAGAGGGGGAGTAAAGGGAAACAGCATTCCCTTTACTCCCCCTCTTCTCTGTACTCCCTTTTATTCCTTACTCTATTCGAAGTAATTTAAGATCTGATGACCGCTCTTAGCAAGCAGTTGGTCACGTCGGAAGAGATCAATATCAGCCGTCATCATATCTTTCACCAGAGCAGGTAAATCATATTTTGGTTTCCAGTTCAACTGTGTCATGGCTTTCGTTGGATCGCCAAGTAACAGGTCAACCTCCGTTGGGCGGAAATACCGTGGATCGATACAAACAACCGCTTTGCCTACTTCAACTGGAAACTCCGGGTTGGTCGAACTTACAACCGTTCCAACTTCCTCAACGCCTTCGCCATTGAAGGCTAGTTCAACACCGATTTCAGCAAATGCCATCCGTACAAAATCCCGAACGCTGGTGGTTACACCGGTTGCAATCACATAATCTTCAGGCTTGTCTTGTTGCAGAATAAGGTACATGGCTTCGACGTAGTCTTTAGCATGACCCCAGTCGCGCAGGGAATCCATATTACCCAGATACACCTTGTCTTGCAGGCCAAGTCCAATACGCGATACTGCACGAGTGATCTTACGTGTCACGAAGGTTTCACCCCGTAGTGGCGACTCGTGGTTGAATAGAATTCCGTTACAGGCAAACATATTGTATGCCTCCCGATAGTTAACTGTAATCCAATAGCCGTACAATTTAGCTACAGCATAAGGAGACCGGGGATAAAACGGGGTTGTTTCTGACTGGGCGTGTCCTTGAACACCACCATAAAGTTCAGATGTCGAAGCCTGATAAATACGGGTCTTTTCTGTCAGGCCTAATAACCGAACGGCTTCCAAAATGCGGAGTGTCCCAATGCCATCAACCTGAGCGGTATATTCAGGTTCATCGAAGCTCACCCGTACGTGCGACATTGCACCAAGATTATAAATCTCGTCAGGCTGTACTTCCTGGATTATGCGGATAATATTCGCTGAATCAGACAGGTCTCCATAATGAAGCTTTAAAGGCACTTTTTTCTCATGTGGATCTTCATACATATGGTCAATCCGCTGTGTGTTAAAAAGCGAGCTACGGCGCTTAATTCCGTGAACTTCATAGCCTTTCTCCAACAGCAATTCGGCCAGATAGGCCCCATCTTGTCCGGTAATCCCGGTAATCAGCGCTTTTTTCATATCATCCTAAACAGGTCTTGTCCAACACTTGAAATTGTGGAAAACTAATCAAAGTTAATGGATCACCATTAAATCTTATCACTTACTTTATTATTAGGCTACGTCGAATGTCCACTTTATCAGGCTGTAACTGCGCTGATGTAATCAACCGACGGATTGATGTATAGTATCGTTCGGCATCTAAACGACGCATAAAGTCACCGACTTTAAGCTTGTAAGTCGGCTGGTTGTAGCTTAGGTAGGGGCTCAGTTCAGGGAAATTCTGGGAAATCATCAATTTAGCCGCATCGGCTTCCTGACGCTGATTGCCAACATAAACCTGAATCCTATAGCCTGGTGCATAACGAATCGTTCGATTATGAGTGGCAATTGTATCTAGCACCAGATCAAGCCGCCGGTTAATATGCAGAGCTTCGACCGGTGCATTCGATTTACGGCTGTCAGGTCGGCGGGTTGTAGTTGTGGGCGTTGTGGCTGATGCAGTTGGGCGATTTGCAACGGGCGCACTACTTGCAGCTACACCATACACAGGACGTACCGAAGCTAAATCTTCGTTGTAGCTGTTATAATCGGTGGTCGAGCGGCCTGAGGTAACTGAACGGCTACCTGCACAACCAGCCAGTGTCAATATACCCAGTAAGAACAATCCACTCACGTTGTAATACATACTCATCGATAAATAAAACGCTAAAATAGCCATTTTGTCATTTCAATACCTGAATCCCATACACTCAGGTACTAACCCGTGCCGGATTTTAGCTAATTTTGGCTATTCACCAGAACTATTCCATGCTGAATATACAAAGCCACGTATCGCTCAAACCCTACAATACATTCCGGATTGATGCCAACGCGCGGTATTGGGTTGAGATTAGTAACGAAGAAGACCTCCAGACCTTACTTCAATTGTCTGACTATATTGATACACCTAAACTGATTCTTGGGGGAGGAAGCAATGTATTGCTATGCCAGAATTTTGAGGGTTTGGTGGTTAAAATTAACATTCAGGGAATCGACATTAGTCGGGAAGACGACGATCATGTTTATCTAACAGTGGGTGCAGGGGTCAACTGGCATCAGTTAGTTCTATTTTGTGTAGGAAAGGGCTATGCCGGCATGGAAAACCTATCCCTCATTCCGGGTACAGTTGGCGCAGCTCCTATGCAAAATATTGGTGCCTATGGGGTGGAGTTGGAGCAGGTATTCGAATCGCTCACTGCGGTCCATGTACTAACCGGAAAAAAACAAACCTTTACCCATGCCCACTGCGCATTTGGCTATCGGGAAAGTGTTTTCAAACGGGAGCTGAAAGGCCAGTACATCATTACAAGCGTCACATTTCAATTAAACAAGCATCCAACGTTTCACACGCGTTACGGGGCTATTCAGGAAACGTTGACGACTATGGGTGTATCAGAAGATAAACTAAGCATTAAGGCAATTAGTGAGGCTGTTATTCATATTCGTCGTAGTAAACTCCCTGATCCGGCACAAATTGGTAATGCAGGCAGTTTTTTCAAAAATCCGGAAATTCCCAAATCCCAGTTTGATTCATTAAACGATCAATATCCAGCCCTTCCCGGTTATCCTGTTAGTGATGAGCTGGTGAAAGTGCCAGCAGGTTGGCTGATTGAGCAGGCGGGTTGGAAAGGCTATCGCTCTGGCGATGCAGGTGTTCATGCCAAACAGGCATTAGTGTTAGTCAACTACGGCAATGCCACAGGTGAGGAAATTCTGGCTCTTGCCAAACTGGTGCAGGAGTCCGTTCAGGAGAAGTTTGGGATATCTATCTCGCCTGAAGTCAATATAGTCAAATGAGTGGCGTGAGTGTAGTAAGTGTCCTGAAAATGAACTTACTACACTCACGCCACTCATTTCACAACTCCCTTACTCAAAACAAAGCGAAGCGGCACCAAGCAAGCCAGCATCATTTCCGAGCGTGGCCTTCTTGATGCTCAAGCCATTTTTATAATAAGGATTGAGCCAATAATCGAGTGTTTTAGTAACGGCAGGTATAATGTAATCAAATGAAGCTGACAAGCCTCCGCCAATTAGCACCTGCTTGATGTCCAGAATTTTAATGAGCGCAGCCAGGCCCTCGCCCAACATCTCTCCGACTTCCGTCCAGATTTGTAAAGCCAACTCATCACCTTCGGCCGCAGCTGCTACCAAGCCGGTTGTTGAGATACTACCATCATCCGCTAAATGAGTTTCACCCTTAAATTCACTCCGACGTTCATTAGCTAAGTCAAGGAGTTCTTTTTTGCCAATATTACGTTCGAGTACACGGCCATTGCGAGAAGGTATATGACCTGGCTCCATAGCGTTGCCATCCCCTCCGGTAAATATTTTCTTGTTGATGATAGCAGCACCGCCTACGCCAGTACCAAGCGTAATGAAAATGTAGTTTTCGGTAATTTTTTCTTCGGCAAAGTAGTATTCTCCCAAAGCCGCAGCATTGGCATCATTTGCCAGAAAAAATTGGGTGCCCGGAAACCGTTTACTTAGCAATTCCACCATGGGAATACCATTGATTTCTGGAATAGCCGTAATTTCAAGTGGAACCGTTCGCTCGCGATTGAGCATACCCGGCAAACCAATCCCTACTTTTTTTACATCTTTATTGCTTAACAATTGCAGAGCAACCGCATCACCAAATCGCTCGACAAAATGGCCTGATTCGCGCCAGCTGATGGTGTCGTGGCTATAAAAATTGGAAATCTTACCGGTATTCGCATCGACAATACCCATTTTGACGTTCGTACCGCCGACGTCAATACCTAAATACTCAACGGAAGCCATTCGTAGCAATAATCAGTTTAACAGTGAACAATTAGCAGAGATTAGGAACGTGAAGCAGGGTGCAAGATACGAAAAAGTAGTTACGGGACCTCCCGTACCCCACATAGTCATTGGTTACCCACTTTATAGCTACCACTAAATATCACCCAACTGAGGGCGAATAAGAATTTCTTCCATTACGGCACCAGGCGAAAGCGAGTAGGCAGCCCAGGCGCTGTTAGCCACATCTTCGGGCTTCATAAATCGCTCTTCGGGCAGGTCGGTGCCTTCCCAGCTGGCCGTGAGTGTTGCGCCAGGCAAAATAGCTGTCACTTTCACGCTATGCGGTTTTAGCTCCTCTCGTAGCACGCGGCTCATTCCTAATAGGGCAAATTTAGAGATGCAGTATGAGCCACCATTAGTATAAGGTGTAATGCTGGCCGTGGAGCACATCATGAAAATATGCCCCTGCCGACGCGAAATCATGTCTCCAACCAACCCACGGGTGAGGTGATATGCACTGGCAACATTGGTATTCATCAATTGTTCAAAGGTTCCTTCGGCCTCATTATGAATTTGTCCCGGCTGAAAAACGCCCGTATTATTAACCAGTACATCTACAGGACGGTTGAGCGATTGAATATAGCCAAGCAGCACATTGACTCCAGCTCTTGTTGACAGGTCAGCGGCAATAGGTAGTAATTTAGACGTCGATTCAAATGAATTTTCTAGTCCTTCAACAGAACGGGCGCAGATAATAGCGTCGAAACCTTCAGCTATAAACCGGTCGGCAATGGCGCGGCCAATCCCTTTGGTTCCGCCAGTTACTACAATTAGTGGATTCATTAAAATTTTAGTCAGTTTTATCCTTAAAGTCAGAGAGACCAATAAGGTTTAGCCTACGGCGCAAGTTACGTAGAAACCATTCTATCTTTACAGGGGTTCTTCCCGGTAGATAATACCGACTTGGCAAGAGTAAGGTCGGTTTGTTTTGCTACACGATTTATGTCTCGATTAGGTAATTACTTCATTTTTCTGGGCACTCTCTTCCGCAACCGGGAGAAACTCCGCGTTTATTTGAGCCTTATTCTGAACGAATGCACTTCTATTGGTGTCGGCTCTGTATTTATTGTCGCGTTGGTTAATACATTCATTGGAGCGGTAACCTGCGTACAAACGGCCTATAACCTTACCAATCCTTTCGTACCTAGAAATATAATCGCGCTTATTGTACGCGACAGTTCCATCCTGGAATTAGCCCCAACACTATCCTGTATTGTACTGGCGGGCAAGGTAGGATCAAACATCGCCAGCGAGATAGGTACTATGCGAATTACAGAACAGGTTGATGCGCTTGAAGTTATGGGAATCAATTCCAGTTCGTATCTCATTTTACCAAAGGTTATCGCGTCTATACTAATGTTCCCCCTCCTGGTCATCATGGCTGGTTTTTTAGCCATTTTGGGTGGTTATATTGCCGGAACGCTAGCTGGTGTCATATCGTCGGAAGATTATGTATCTGGTCTACGTTTCGAGTACAAGCCGTTCGGCGTTACGTTTGCGCTCATTAAGACGGTCGTATTTGCCTTTCTTGTCTCTACCATTTCAGCTTATCAGGGCTATCGGGTGAGCGGTGGTGCGCTCGAAGTTGGCGCAGCTTCTACTGCGGCTGTTACCAATAGTTGTATTGCCATTGTGGCCGCCGACTTTATCCTGACTCAAATGCTGCTAACTTAAAGAGTGAAAGAGGGAATGAGCGAAAGAGTGGCTGACGCGTCCATTTCCGCTCACTCCCTCTTTCGCTCTTTCGCTCTTTATCATGATTGATATAAAAAACATATCGAAAACCTTCGGTGATCGGCAGATTTTGACGAGCATCAACGGATCGTTCAAACCTGGCGACACAAGTTTGATTATTGGTGGTAGTGGGACCGGAAAAAGTGTACTGCTTAAATGCATGATTGGCCTAATTAAGCCCGATACAGGCGAAGTCCTCTATGATGGCCGTGATTTTTTAACAAGTAACCTTGAGGAACAGAAGGCCATTCGGCGGGAGATGGGTGTCCTGTTTCAGGGGTCAGCTCTATTTGACTCGAAGACCGTTCTGGAAAATGTTCGGTTTCCGCTCGACATGCTGACCAGTCAGCCCGAAGATGAAAAACTAGAACGCGCTTATGAGTGTTTGCGTCGGGTTGGGTTGGAGGCTGCCGCCGACCGTATGCCGTCGGAAATCAGTGGTGGTATGAAAAAGCGCGTTGGCATTGCCCGAGCTATCGTTCTGAACCCTAAGTACCTATTTTGCGATGAGCCCAACTCAGGTCTTGACCCGCTAACATCCATTAAGATTGATCAGCTAATCTCCGAAATCACGGATGAATTTAAGATTACAACGGTAGTCATCACGCATGATATGAACTCAATGATGGAGATTGGTGAACAAATCATGTTTTTATATCAGGGCAAAAAACTCTGGGAAGGCAACAGTGACACGCTTATCCATTCGAACGTGAAGGAACTAAACGAGTTTATCAACGCCAATAAACTCATCCGGGAAATGGAAAAGTGAGGATGCTATATAACTCCTCCTATACCCCTGGCTTGGTGAGATAAATAACCGGATCAAAAACGAGCAAATCACCCGTGGCATCTACCAGGACATTCTGGTCATGCAAATCTTCGATAAAGAGGGTCTGATCAGCGTTTGTATAATTATCTTCATACCGGCGCACAAAGCCTAGCTTATTCATTAATGCTTCAACCTCATTTTGGGTAGCACCTCGAACTGCTCGCAAGGCTTTCTGGGAAAGAACAGGGCGTAATTGAGGAAATTCATCACCTGGCTCAACGACCAGCATCAAGCCTTCCAACCAATAAATCGTATCAGGGAAGAGCCAATTATGCAAGGCCAAGCGCTCAAAATATTCCAGATAGCTTGTGTGAAAAGCTAAGTTGTTGCGTTTGTAGAAAACGCCATTCTGTTGAAAAATCTGATGCTCACCACCTTCAATGCGCCCATAGTCTATCCACCGATTCGTAAACGCTTCATTATTAATAACAGGTCATCGTGAGTAGCCAACTCGAACAAAGCTGAAGCCTCTTGCTTCCGGATATACTCGTTCAATGCCCACCAACTTTCACTGCCTGGCGGCTCTGTTCGGCTATACGTTTGATTTGCTCTATGGACTCTTCGGGTGACATCGAGGGCTGCTCGGAGACTTTCCTGACTAATCGCTCGTTCCGCGCTTTGTGGAAGTCGTTCAATTCGATCTCTTTGGCTTTCTTCATCGGCGTAGGATTGGGCATTTTTATAAAGATAATAGGTCCAGGAATGAATTGTTTAGAATCGCCACCGTGCCTGTACCTTTACTTCCGTTTTGTGTGGAGCATCAATCTGGTCGAGATCGGAGCCAACGGTATCCTGGTTGGTAAGGTCGGTTCTGGCCCAACGCATCCAGATATCCAAATGACGGCTTAAGCTATACTGCGCTAATAAATAATGCCGGACACCTCGGTTGAAGTAGGCCGGAAATGAAAATGCATAAAGTACATCACGCTCATATACATACTGCCGACTATCGTAATCATCGGTGCCAAACAGCGCTACTCGCCCACTAATGCTCAGCCGCCGGTAATCCAGCGTTGCATCCTGCACTAGTGCAAACCCACGAGAAACGGGTTGGCCTGAGTAAGCAAATCCGCCCCACTGCACTCGTGAGCGTAACGATACCCCTCGCACCAATGTGTATTCGGCATTGAGTGCGTAATTCCGGCGGATTGTTCCGACCACATCTTTGATCTTATCAATCGTTAAGTTCTTCTGCTTATGTTCTTCATGGTAGACGGCATAAAACGCCGTTTTTCGATTTGGCGTGTAGCGGGCCTGGAGCAGATAATCGAACCCGTTGGATGGCTTATCAACCAAATATTTTAGCCAGGGAAAATTGAAGTAGTCCAAAAATCCACCAACTGTCAGCTTGCGGTAAATAGTGTATTTCAATCCCAGATACGCTCCTGACTCGTTTATGCTTCGACTTCCTTCGCTGAACGCATTGCTATAAAAACTATGGAAATTGCGGTCGTAATGCCGCAGTACGACGGCCATATCCAGCTTTTTAGTCAGGCTCGCTAAAGCACCGCCTATTGCGCCAACACCTCCTGAATTCGTTGCAGAACCGCTACTACGTGCTATTTCACCAAATAGGTTCCAGTTATGCCAGATGTAGCCCCCGTGAAGGCCAACAACCAGGTTGTGCTTTCCAGTAAATTCATATTGGTTGTAGGCTAAGTCGCGCTTCTGCAGAAATTTATCGAAAGAGGTACGGAGTATAGTTAGGCCCAGTTGAAACTGGTGGCGGTTATGATACAATAGATGCGCCCCAAGATTAGTCTCTACTAAACTACCCTGATCATCAATCTCAGATTGCGTCCGATGAAGACCGGACGTTTGCAGGGAGGTCGCTATAACTCCCGTTCCCAAACTATCCTGTGCCAGGTTGGCATCACGCTGGTTCCGAGCGACTAACAGCGTTAGATCCATTGTTTTGTGTAAAGCATAGGTGGCTGTTGCACCCCGGAAGTAGCCATATTCCGTTAGTGAGGTATAGGGACGTGCCCCAAGCGTTGGTCTACGAACGGTCTGTACTGTCTCGGCACTTTTACCTAGAACAAATCCGGCAGATAAGACCAAACCTTGCCCAACCTGCATTTGATAATCGCCCAGTAAGATATTTCGCCAGCGGCCCCGATTTTGTACCTGAGCGTGAAACGAACTATAATCAGCACCATAACGATGCACCGAAGGCTGCCAGTTTATTCGCTCACCGGGGTCTTTCTCCATCGTGAACCCAATACTGAAAGCACGAGGCCGGCTGTACCGATAACGAGCATACCACTGTCCGGAATTACCCAGATAGCGCGTCGGGAGGTTTCCTTTTTTGTCGGGAGTAGCTTCTGAAAAACCCTTTTGCTGTTCCAGAATCTGCTCATAGCGCAAAATAAGGTAGTTATCAGTTGGTGTCGGTAAAGCACCAAACAGACCAGGGATTCCGGCTACCAATACGAAAGGCAACAAACGCCGAATTGTTGGTAAGTCGAATCCAGGTACGGCCTGTAACTCGTAAATGGATAAAAGATCCCCGAACTCAGCACGGTAGTTTGCCAAACTAGTCAATTGGCGCTCGGACAAAAGATACGTTGTCTGAAGCTCGTCCCGAGTTGCTGTATTCAGATCGATGGGATTGGCATAGAGTTGCGTCAGCGCATCGTATACAGACTCATAGTCAATACCCTCCGTTTGTACGGGAAACAAATCCTGTAAATATCGGCTAATATCGCCCGACCGATCTATTCTTCGGCTTGAAGGCGTGCTGAGTTGGCAGAATGCAGGAATAGTGGCCAGCCATCCGACCACTATGAGTAGGGAAGCAATTCGCAAAATCCTTGTTGTTCAAATGCTAAACGTATAAAACCCTTCCTAATAAGTCATCCATCTATTGAACTTAATCGCCGGAAAAGGCTGACGATAAGTAAGACGAAATCAGTATCGGAAAGATACATTTAACAAACAAAAAGGCACATAAAGTTGATGTGAGGTTTTTTTAGGAGAAACGTCGTTTCAAAATTTCAACCAACTCACTAACTTCATCGCTGCTCATATCCCATAAATACTGGGAAGCATACCGGTAAGAGATCAGGTCCAGCGCCTGCCCATAGTTGTTCAGGGTATCAATTTCCTCAACAGCCTGATTGTAAGCGCTTGAATTACCATTGAAGAGTTGGTTAATGAATCGAAATTTCTGATTTAAGGAAATACTACGGGCAACACTTTCGATAGGTGCGCGATGGAATGTTTCAGCAACAGTGGCTGGCTCAGCAGGAGTCGTTTCCCGCAGGGTATCGTTTAGCGATGGTGTTGCTTCGATGGCAATGATTGGCTGCTTTGTGTCTGTAGGGGTGGTAATCGCGCCCGTCTGTAAAGGCGACGGCTGACTAATAGGAGCTACAGGCTCTGGACCACTCATGCTGTTATCATCAATAAACTTAACACCCATTGAGCTGGAATCATCTACCAATTCTGGAACAGGTGTTGGGTCAGGCTTAGGCGGTATAGCTGGAGCAACGGTTTC
Organism: Spirosoma sp. KCTC 42546; assembly: GCF_006965485.1. Lineage (NCBI taxonomy): Bacteria > Pseudomonadati > Bacteroidota > Cytophagia > Cytophagales > Cytophagaceae > Spirosoma > Spirosoma sp. KCTC 42546. The sequence goes on along the minus strand of NZ_CP041360.1, from coordinate 24,522 downwards.
GGCGAGGGAATCCATAGCTACTAACGGTGCAGGTGGGACTGACGTTTCAATGGCCGTATCAAAGAATGATCGTAATGGAGCGGCAGGAATACTATCAGGTACATGACTACGCAGCAACGCCGACACATCCATCGGTAATTTCTCCGAAAACTGGGCTACAAACTTATCATAATGTTCTATTTCATGCCCTCGCTGAGTCAGCGCTTCATCCAGATAGATGAGTGCCTGATTGACATAAATAAACGCCTTTCCATTCATCCGTTGCGTAATATGGGCAGGGATAAACTGATTGATCTTTGTGTAGCGTGTAATTTGCTTGAGTGCAGCTGCCGTCACCGTAAAATCGGGTTGGCCGCGCAAAACATCATCAAAATAAGCACGAGGGTCAAAAATCATGATGATGGTTCGGCGTGTGGCATCGGCCAGCAACGGTTCGAGGTGTTCACGCCGGACCGAAATATACTGCGACACAACATTCATGAAATTCTGCAATGCTTCCTGCACCTCATCATTGGTGAAGTCAAAATAAGGGCTCCGAAACTTAGCCGCATCGGCCTGCCATTTATCTGATAAACTACTGATGACAAACAGATTAATCTGACTAATAGGTGTAAGCGAGAGAATCTGCCGACCATTCATGGTCGCATGTTGCTGGTAAAAATCAGAGGCAATCCGACGAGCGTAGGATTTGCTATATTCAGCAAGGGCGTTGGCGTTAAACTTGTTCGACATTAGGAAAAGCCTTTGTTTTGTAAATATATAACTTTCGGCTACAAACCGACTGTTGTCAATGAAGAAATCAAATGCAGCGGGATGCGCTCCATGATTTAGTCCAACCACGGGTAAACCGTGTGGATAGATAAAACAATATTCGTTCCTGTTGTTCACGGTAGGTTGTACTTGATTTAGCTTTTTTTACTCAACAATACTGCCTTTACTACTTTTACCAGATGTTTATTGAACCCTCCCGACGACGCGAACCGCCCCATCTCCGTACTGGTTGGATTGAAGTAATCTGTGGTTCTATGTTCTCTGGTAAAACCGAAGAATTAATTCGTCGGCTCATTCGGGCCCGTATTGCCAAATTGAATGTCCGCATTTTTAAACCTGCCCTAGACACTCGCTATCACGAAGAAAATATTGTTTCTCACTCTGCCGTGGCCATTCACTCAACGCCTGTGCAAACAGCGGGCCAGATTCTCATGTTAGCGGGTGATTGTGATGTAGTTGGGGTAGATGAAGCTCAGTTTTTCGATAAAGACATTGCAGATGTCTGTAATGAATTAGCCAATCAGGGTAAACGAGTCATTGTAGCGGGCCTGGATATGGATTTTTCCGGGAAGCCGTTTGGTTGTATGCCTCACTTGCTAAGTGTTGCCGAATACGTAACCAAAGTGCACGCCATCTGTGTCGTTTGTGGGGATATAGCTCAGTACTCATATCGGCTTGTCCCTTCGCAGGAACGCGTATTGTTGGGTGAAACAGATAGTTACGAAGCTCGCTGTCGGCGCTGTTTTAACCTTGGCGATGAAGCTGGGCAAAAAGAATGGGCTTACGAAGACGTTAATAACGATGAGTGATGAATTGTAAAAAAAATAGTTTAGGAAAGAAAGGGTGGGAATCAATTTCACCGTCTAAATCCTGCTATTTATTTATATTTTACTATTTGTCATTCATCATTCATCATTCATCATTCGCTCAGATTGGAACCTGGCAAACGCACGTTAGTTATCAGACTGGCCAGTCTGTTGTGGTAGCTGGATCTAAAATTTATGCCGCTACCCAAAACGGTTTCTTCTACTACGATAAAGCTACCAGTGAAACAACAACGCTCAGCAAGACATTGGGTCTGAGTGATGTAGGCATCAGTCGGTTGCTTTACCTGGCCGATCAGAACAAATTGCTCATTGCCTATCGAAACGGCAATCTAGACTTTCTGACGCTCACGGATACGGGGGAACCGGGTGCTGTTACTAACGTCAACACAATTGTTTCTGCCTCAGGCCTACCGGTTTCCAGAGGTATCAATCATCTGAATCGCATTGGCAACAACGCTTACCTCAGTACCGACTTTGGGCTGGTTGTGCTGGATCTACTTAAGAATGAGATTCGGGATACGTATTTTAGTCAACGACCAGACGGCACACCTTTACCAATTTACCAGACCGCTAGCGCTAACGATAGTCTATATGCGTTAACAGCTCCGCTTCGTTCAACCGATACAGGGCTTCGATTACGAGCTATTCGTTTTGCCTCAAACGTCAATATTGTAGACCCCGCTAACTGGCGATTGGTTACTGAGCCGGGGCAGCAATTGGAGTCGATTATAGCCAATCAGGGGCGATTGTCAGCTACGGTCAATGGTCTCGGGATTTACGAACGTCAGGGCGGAAAATGGATTTTAACACAATCATTAGCAAACCCGACAGTTCGGCAATTTCCAGCGTCTACCGGTATAATTCTGGCAACAGACAAAGCAATAACCTTACCCGGTTCTGGTCAATTTTCTGGTTCGTTGCTCGCTGATCCCCGGGAGGTTATGGCAGATGGTAATTCAGTATGGATTGCAGATACAAAGAGTGGGCTACTGTTCGGAAATGCAGGCCAGTTTCAGCGTATTGCTCCTGAAGGCCCAACCCGAGATCAATTTGCTAGTTTATATACCTATCCACAAGCCCTAGTGGCATTGCCTAATGGGCCACTGGATGCTACGTTACTAGTTACCAATCAGCCACCCTATGAGGTTTTTTCAGTTCCGAATGGCCGATGGATCAGTACAATACCTACAGGCTTAACTCGCGGCTTTAATTCAGCAGCCTATTTAGCCACAGAGCAACAGCTTTATCTGGGTAGTTTTGGTAGTGGATTATGGAGCCAGGCAGAAGGACAAGCGCCTACAGCCGTTACATTGCCCGCTACCATCAGTCCGTTTATCAGCAGTCTGGCAACAGATAGTGATGGTAATATCTGGATAACAACTGGACGAGCCGTTCCTCCTCAACAAGCCACCCTACACGTCCGACGGGCCGACGGAACATTCCAATCGTTCCCACTAGTCAGTCAGACAAACATTGTACAGGTTGTTCCTGACGATAATGGATTTCTCTGGCTTCGGCCTGACCTCGGTGGGGGTTTACTTGTTATTGATCCCCAAGGCAATCGCAGTCGTTTTCTCTCAACCCAAGCTGGGCAGGGTAGTCTTCTTTCAAACAGCATACGGGCACTGGTCAAAGACCGGAATGGAGCAATCTGGGTTGGTACAGATCTGGGGCCAACTGTATTTGATAGCCCATACGCGGCATTCGATGCAACCATTGATGCCCAACCTCCCTTACTCAACCGACGTCGGTTACTGGCCAATGAACTCATTACTGCGATTACCGTTGATGGCGGTAATCGAAAATGGATAGGTACGCAAAAAGGTGTTTATCATGTCGCACCCGATGGCTCGCAATTGTTGGACACATTTACAGCAGAGAATAGCCCATTACCAAACAATGTTGTTCAGGCTATTGCCATTGAACCCACTAGTGGAAAGGTATTTATCGAAACCGGAACCTCAGTTCAGCCCAATGGCCTGGTATCTTATCAGGGACCTGCCACTGAACCTGTAGAAGCCCTTAGTGGCCTAACCATTTTCCCGAACCCCGTCCGGCCTGATTTCAGCGGTACCGTCGGAATTAAAGGGCTGACTGAAAACGCAACCGTGAAAATTCTTGATGCAGGGGGGCAATTGGTTTATGAAACCCGGTCGCAGGGGGGCACAGCAACCTGGAATCTTCAGGACTATCGGGGCCGTCAGGCTCAAACGGGCATTTATTTGGTTGTGGTCGTCACAGCGGATGGATTGGAAGGGTTGGCAGGGAAACTGGCGGTGGTACGGTAGCGCCTGGAGAACGATCCCATTTTTCTTAGTCCCCTGTTACTTGCATACTCATTCTTGAAACTTTTCGGACGATGACGAAGATAAAAGCACTATGAAGGCAAGCAATACCGACGAAATAAGTCCTCCAATTATATGCGTTTGTATTATCCCTTTGACACTAAAGAAGTCTCTAAATGTTTGTAGGTCTTCAGTTTTATCATCGTTAAAAACTACATTTTTCTCGGCTTCAATCTCTCTCGCTTTTTGTTGACTTACCTCCAATCGTTCAATAGCCAGTCTGTTTTTATAATCTGGATCAATGTAGTGGTGTAGCCCAATATTGAAACCCGTTATCAGAATTCCACCCAGAATTACTACGCCAAGTACAGCCAGAATAGTTTTTTCAATTGAACGTAGAATCGATTTGCCGAAACGATGAAATCCAACTACTATCCCTCCCCACGAAAGTAACAGGCTCAAAAGACTGAAATTGGGCAAAGCGGTATGTGTCTGCTCTGCTATGTAAGCGACCGTTTCCAAAAAGATAAGAATCACCGCATAAAGAGTAGCCAAAAATAGTACCGTTGGAACAAAACGAGCAGACATAAGCGCGTTAGTTTAATAGATGATGTACCAATCCATTGGGTCTCCGACGGCTATATAGCCACACGGCCAAAACTACTAACAGTACGTAAACGCCAGCAATTAGATATTGAGACTGAAGTTCTGGCTGATACGAAATTGGCCCACTGGCTGAGGCATAACTGATTGCAAGCCTTAATGTGGCAAATGGATTTGGAAAGTCATTGCTAAAACTAGTCAGAATTTGTAACACTAGTAAGACCAGTACGGCAATGGTGGGCGTTCGGATAATGAATGATAGTAGGAAAAAGGTTAGCCACATTGGAACTGTCAGTAGCACTAAATGAGCCGAAATAAACATCAGATGCCCAAAAAACTGACTCATTGTCAGATTATTAATAACATCTACTGCGTGCCAATACATAACAAAACTCGCTAATATTAAACCAACAAACAATGCCAACAGGCAAAGCAGCCAGGCAGTCAAAAACTTAGCTGCATACCATTGAACCGCCCGAACAGGCAAGCGATACAGCCATGAAACCGTCTGATTTTGCCGTTCGGCATACAGAATAACGAAGAAAACAAGTGAAAAAATAGGGAGTGAAATGAGTTGGACAGGTAAGAAAAAGCCGAAAAAGTAATCGTCGAAGGTGAGAGTGTGCTTACTGGTCATTGACCCTTGTCCAAGAAGCCATGCCCAACCTACCAGTGTCCAGCCGCCAATCAGCAATATCCAAACTACCTGCGGCTGTCGGATTAGCTTTATCCATTCATTTTTGTAATAAGTGCGCCAAATGTTCATGTTCTGTATTGTTTATACAACAACCTGCTTAATGCCACCGTCCAGCCGACTGAAACCAAGATATCTATCAAATCGAAAGGAACAGCATTGACAGCCGAAAACCAAAATAGATGTGAATACGGCAACGCGGGTACAGCCATCAGTGCAAGTGCAGCCAACATACTCAGGGCCAGCACTGCCAGGGGCTTACCAAAAAAACGGGTTGTAATGAGTGCAGCCAGTAATGTAACGGGTAGCATAAGCAAAGCTCTTAGACCATAGTGCCAGCCTAATTCAGCAATTCCTAACCGTTCGTGTTCATTCATATAAGATAAGAATGGCTGTTGTAACAACACCAACAGCCCAGCGATAAAGCCACTACTCACCAACAGAAAACTCATGCTGTATAAAAGCTTAGCAACCAGAATTTTCCAACCTGATATGGGTAATAATCGCGTGAGTCGAAGTAAGGATTCAGACGTTTCTGTGTCAAAGACAGCAACTGTAGCCAGACAAGCCAATAAAAATTGCAGGAATGATAAGGTGAAGTTAACCTGCTCGTAAAAGAAAAACGCGAATGTGCGGCCCGGATGACCGTCAGCCCAAAATGTATAGACCCGCAATGCCGTCACGCAAAATCGTTGAATCATAAAACCACTCACTACAAAAGCAAGTGCGCCAGCCCAAAATAGTTGTAAGTGGCGATGGAGTTTAAGCCATTCATTTTGCAGAACTGGAAGCATCAGGCGTAGTCGTCGTATAGTTCGGTTAATGAGATTCCGCTAGCCCTTACTTCGTCCTTAGTTCGGTCGGCAACCAATTGGCCTGCTTTCAGTAGCAAAATACGGCTGTAGAACGCTTCTACGTCAGGCAACGAGTGGCTCGTTAATATGACAGTTGTCTGATATTCACGTTGTAATTCGGCAAGTAGACGTAGAATAAAACGTGTGTTATCACGGTCAACTGCATTAAAAGGTTCATCAAGTAGTAATAGCATGGGCTTGTTGATAAATGCCAATGCCAATAGTAACCGTTGTTTCATGCCCGCCGAAAGTTGATTAGCAGGTCGTTTCCCAACTTCGTGCAATTCAAATAGGTGCAAAATCTCATTCACCGAAAAACGGGTTACTCCATAGTAGCGTTGTGTAAGACGAAGATTCTCAAAGGCTGACAGATAAGCGTAAAAAGAATTGGGGTAAATAGCAGCCCCTATATCAGACAATACCTTTTGACGTTCGGGCTGATGCATATCACAGCCTTGTATTACAGATTGGCCTGCTGACGTTAGTTCAGCGCCTACGATAGCTCGTAGTAGTGTAGTTTTACCAGCTCCGTTGCGCCCCAATATACAAACCGTTTCACCAGGGTTTACCCTAAAGCTTACGTCCAATAAAATATCGATCTCTCCTTTACGGACAGTTAAGCTATCAACTGTAAGCATAAGTAAATTTCATCTATGAAATTTGTTTTAGTTTCCAGAAAAGCTAAACGTAGCTTTTCTGGAAACTATCCATTTTAATCTCATCACAACCACAGGTTAAGCAATCACTCTAACCTGTCATAACTACTCAAACCACCAAGTGTTGCTTTCGGGATTATTACAAGTAGTCCAAACGAGTACGAGGCCACGTGAATACTGTACAGCATGTTTTTTACAATATGCCTGAGAAAAACCCAGTAACGGAATTCCGACCAGCAGACCAGATACCAGTAGCCGCTTGAAAAAAGTTGTTTTCATATCTGCAATTGTTTATCTCAGTCTGTTAGTGTAGGCCGACTGAATCCACCTCTATCAAACCGCTGGCCAGCATGTAGATAGTGGCAACAAATAAACAGAAAAATTATAATTTGACTTTATTAGTATTCATTTTTATTTTTAAAGATTCTTTGTCAAAAAAAACGGAGCAATCGGTTCTGCTTGTCGAATCGTACACAATCCGTCACTTGCCCAACTTGACAACTGTGAGTACATCTAAAAAACGGACGTTTTAAAGCCTTTAACAGTCATGTATTCATCGGTAAACCCAGCTTTATGACTGTTTGAGCGACCGGGCCGCCGGGCGGTCGTGACGAATTTGGTGGTTTGCCACTGCGGTTCGTTTTTTTAATTAGACCCCTCCCTGGCAGTTAATCATGAATTTTCCAGCGTACTGAAAGAAGCTATTGAGGTTCATTTGATGAATCAGGGCATTTTGCCTACTTTTGACCAATTTTTCAGCCATCTCGCCTAATTTAGCTTGGGCAGGTAACTAACCGAAAGCAACACACTCAGCATGAGAGAAATACAGTTCCGCGAAGCCCTGCGGGAGGCCATGACGGAAGAAATGCGCCGGGACCCGCTGGTCTATCTGATGGGCGAAGAAGTCGCCGAATACAATGGGGCTTATAAAGTTAGCCAGGGTATGCTGGACGAATTCGGTCCGGAGCGCGTAATTGATACCCCCATTGCCGAACTTGGCTTTGCCGGTATTGGCGTTGGCTCAGCCATTAACGGACTACGGCCAATCATTGAATTCATGACCTTTAACTTCTCGCTTGTGGCGATTGACCAGGTCATTAACTCAGCGGCCAAAGTGATGTCGATGTCGGGTGGCCAATATTCATGCCCAATTGTTTTCCGGGGACCAACCGGTAATGCGGGTATGCTTTCATCGCAACACTCGCAGAACTTCGAGAATTGGTTTGCCAATACATCAGGACTGAAAGTTGTTGTCCCATCAAACCCCTACGACGCCAAAGGGCTTCTTAAATCCTGTATCCGAGATAACGACCCCGTTATTTTTATGGAGTCGGAGTTGATGTATGGCGACAAAGGTCAAGTACCTGAAGAAGAGTACCTGATTCCAATTGGGCAGGCCAAAGTAGTTCGCGAAGGCAACGACGTAACGATCGTATCGTTCGGCAAAATCATGAAAGTGGCTCTTGCAGCCGCCGATGAGTTAGCGAAGAATGGCGTTTCGGCGGAGGTTATCGACCTGCGTTCAGTTCGCCCCATTGACTACGCAACAATTATCAATTCGGTGAAGAAAACGAATCGATGCGTTATAGTAGAAGAAGCCTGGCCATTGGCGGCTATTTCGTCGGAGTTGACCTACAACATTCAACGGAATGCCTTCGATTATCTGGACTCACCGGTTGTTCGTGTGAACAGCATGGATTTACCACTTCCATATGCGCCAACGCTCATCGAAGCTATTTTACCAAACGTAAAGCGTACACTACAGGCCGTCGAAACGGTAATGTATAAGAAGTAAGTGTAACGCGGGTTTCCACTGATACGCCAGCCCGGCGGCCGCCTTACTCAAGCAAAAAAGCGTTGGTCTTATTGGCCAGCGCTTTTTTGTTTGGAAACAAAAACACCCGGTCGTTTAAAGCGGCCGGGTGTTGATTGATGCAATTGTAGGTAAAACGCCTGAGGTATAACTTTAGTTTAGACATTGAAAAATAGTAGAATAGTTTTTCATTTTATCTATATTTACGCATAAACCTCAATCGATTGGCCAAAACTATCGGAATGCGCCCTACCGGCCGAACGATTTATGAAGTAACAATTCAGTATGTCGGCTCCTTAATGACCATTCGGCAGCGAGAGCCAACGGTCATATTTTTTTCTAATCTCCGAAAGGCCGTGGATGCGATCACAGCGGAGCTGGCGCTGAATAACTGGCCCCCAAAAGTTAACTATATGGCGGTGTACAGAGGAGTTAAGCAGCGGGAGTTCTACAGCTGCGATTTCCATATGGCCGACATGCGGGTTTTCCGAATTAAAATAGTTCCCCGAATTTTAAACCCAGCTTTGCCCAGATTGGGGATTGATGAAAACCCAGCCAAATAAAAGGTCAGAGATAGTCAAGAATGGTCGATAAAACCACAAACCCTGACTACACCTGACAACCCTTTACGGTACCTGACAACTAGTTAATACGCCTTTAAACTCAAGTCCAGGCTCTTGATCTGGTGCGTTAGTGCGCCCGATGAAATAAAATCTACGCCTGTTTCGGCATAGGCGCGCAGGTTCGTTTCATCAATGCCGCCCGATGCTTCGGTAACGAACTTACCATTAATTAGCCGAACCATATCACGAATGCCATCGGGCGTAAAATTGTCTAACAAAATCACATCTACCTGACCAACTCGCAGGACTTCCTCCACTTCAGCGCGGTTTCGGGTTTCTACCTCGATGCGCAACTGCCGACCGGTTTCCTTCAGATACGTGACCGCCTTAGTGATGGCCGCTTCAATACTTCCGGCGTAATCGACGTGGTTATCCTTAATCAAAATCATGTCGTACAACCCGAAGCGGTGATTCACAGCACCCCCGATTTTGGTTGCCATTTTCTCACAGATGCGGAAATTTGGCGTGGTTTTGCGCGTGTCCAGCAGCTTCGCCCGGGTTCCCTCCAATAGATTGACCAACTCACGCGTATGCGTTGCAATGCCGCTCATACGTTGCATACAATTCAATACCAGCCGTTCGGCAGTCAGGATATTCCGGGCGTTTCCGCTAACTGTTAGCACAATGTCGCCGGGCTTAATGCTGGCTCCATCGTGCATGAGCACGTTGACCTCAAAAGCTGGATCAACTTCGGCAAAAATGGCTTTGGCTACGTCAACTCCCGCCAGAATACCCGTTTCTTTCACCAACAAGCGGGCGCGCTTCTGCGCATCGGCGGGTATGGTCGATAAGGATGTATGATCGCCGTCGCCAACATCTTCGGCCAAGGCCAATTGAATAAATTCGTGCAGATTCATAGGGCGAAAGTAATGGTTTATTCTTTTTTGACAGAATTATCCGCAAGCCGAATGGAGTTTCTGATTGACTCAGTTTCTCATTCCCCGGGTCTTTGAGGATAAGGATTCAGGCAGACAATCCCATCTTAACACCTTTAAACTAAAAAGACCCACCGATTGATGGGTCCTTTTAGTTTGTAGGCCTACGGGCTAATGCACCTTCAAAATTCGCCTAACCGTTCGGGTGGTGCCTTGTTTTACCTCAAGGAGGTAAATTCCGTACGGTAGTGCTGACAAATCGACCATTTCAGAAAATGTGGTTGTGCTTTTTGGCCGCGTGATTTGATGCCGGGTTATGCCCAGGTTGGCATCAGCTATACTTATTTCTACGTCGCCCACGTACGCACTACGAAGCTGAACAGATACTTTATCAGCCGATGGATTCGGGTAAACACGTAGCAATTCTTCCTCATTTTCAGGCGATTGGGCAGCTAAGCGCGCAGAGATCGACGCAGGTATAACAAATATAGGTGTTTCGGTCAGCGTCAATGCAAGCTGTCCATTGATAACGGGCAGCACTTGTATCGCCATGGAATCGCATCCTGTTTGAGGAGTATACACCTTCGCGGCAGTCCCAACGCCCAAATTCAGTGTGTACTGACCAGTGCGGCCAACTTCATCCGGAATCCAAAGCGCGTAAGCTGACTGACCATTGCTTTCGTACCGATCAACATTTGGGTTTGTGCTCAATGACTCCTTGAACACATAATCACCAATAAGTTTTTTGGCCTGATAAAAATAGTTGGCGGCCGGTTTGCGGGTGAAATCAGCGTTCATAAAACCCATTGAACAAAACTGATTGGCACAATCCAAATTCAGGTCGTAAGTCTGGTAAAAGTCGACCCGATCTACGCCCTCCCGGCCATACAGCAGGGCCGTCCGCAGGTTCCAGTCGGCCTGAGTGGTCGTTACCGATTTGTTACCAATGGAAATTGCGTGAAGTGGGCTTCCCTGGTTCAGGTCATAGCCCGTTTCTGACACATAGACCGGCATATCATAGCAGGCTTCATGCGCCAGCTTCAAGACGTTTCTGACTACCTGAGCGGCCACCGATAGTTCAGGAGCCTTCCCTCGGGAGGAGGCACCGTTACCGTTTTGCATGGATTGGCCATTATCGGGGTAAAGGTGATAATTGATAACATCCCAGCAAAGGTCAACGCGCCCATCTGACTTGTAGCCCCGAAATTCTTTACACCAGTCAATCATACCCCTGATGTAATCAGTACCGTTAGCAATCGAACATAAGCCCCCCATTACCACAGTCATGCTTGGATCAGCATTTTTTACCCCAACGCCCTCCCCCATTGTGTTTTTATGCCCATCGTAAAACGCAGACATATTCGCTGCGTACTCACGACCAGTCTGGTACGCTTTTCGTCCCCGCCACCATTTGTCACGCTCATTATCGCACTCAATGAAATTAATTAATCCTAACCCAATTTTCACCACATTGGCTGGATCGTTTGCCCAACGGGCATTCGTATTTACCTTAACTAATGCAGGATTGATTGATGGATTCTTTCCATAGCGGGCAGCATACTGAAACGCCACCTTCGCCTGTTCGATATACGAGAGTGGATTTGCATAATCTTTCCCAAATCGTACAGGTACATTATCACTGCCCTGTTGGTCGGCTGGGTAGGTTGAGTTCATCCAGGGGGTCATGTCTTTCAGACAAGCCATTACTTCAATGCCATCCGCTTTGCAGCGTTCGTACATCAGGTCATAATTCCAGCCGCCCGAATGGGTTGGATTGAACGTGTAATTGCCTTCAGTGAGCTCCAGCTTTTCCCAATCCATATAGTGCCGGATAACACCAAATGATTGAAGTGCTTTTAGTTTAGGTGCTGAAATCCCCGGCACATTTGACTGATAAAAATCCCATTCGAAGGCGTTTACCCCGAGCAGTTTTTTGAATGTCGGGCTTTTTTTGGGCACTCCACTAGCGGCAACATTTCCCGCCTGATACGTTCCATAGAGTTCAATTTCCCGAGGCCAGAAATCCGACGTGTTAATAACCAGGTATCGTGCTCCGGTTACTACATTATCGAGCAGAAATTTAGCATCTCCCGATGTTGATCGTGTGGGGTACGGGCCCACCCAGGCATTGTATTCCAAGCCCTGAAACTGAGCCAGTTCAATCCGTTTCCAATCGCTTGTGATGATGGATAACTTCATTGGGCTGGCGGAATTACTGCCATTGCCATCGTAAAACTTAACCGCTTTAATATCCATTGACTCACCAGCTTGTAGCGGATAATAAGCATCATACGTATTCAGAACTTTGCCCCACCCCGATTGCAGTTCGTCGTTGGTGTTCCCATCAAACAGAGAGGCCAACCCTCCGCTCGTATTGTTAAGCTGATACCAGCGACTCGCATCAATTGGAATTTTATTGCCTAGTGAAACAACTGGAGGGGTTACTGTAGCCTCTTCCACCGGATGCCCATACACCCGGATTTTAATGGGTAGTGCGTTACAATATTTGTGAATAACAATAGCCTCGGCCACTACAGACGGAAACGTAAGTGTCTGCCAGACTTTATATGCAGGTCCTGTAAACGTACCAAGCAGCGTTTTTTTGGTTCCGTTGAGCGCATAAATCTGGGCTGGCGTACTCGAAAACTCATCTTCGCCATCGTATAGCTCCAGTTTGGTCAGTGTGCTTTTGATGTCTAATTTGAGCGTCAGATCCATCCATCGACAATTATCCCCACTCCAATCCGTTTGCACCAGGCTACCCATATCATCATTCAGGTAGGGTGAATAGTTCTGGGGTGTGGGTAAGTTCGATGTAACGTTCGTTACGTTCACCCGCTCTTGCGCATACAGAATCGCATCGAGTGGATCGGTTGGCAGCACCTTACCGTAAGCACGTATCTTGACGGGTATATTATTACAGTATTTATGAATGATGATGCCTTCGGCAACCAGCGGTTCCGTTAATGCATACGATTTAAACTCATAATAGCTGTCGCCCGTGAAGGTCCCAATCAAGGTTTTTTCTTTCCCATTCAATGCGTATACTTGGGCAGGTGCCGATTCAAAAGACCCTTCAGTGTCATACAAGTCTAGTTTGGTCAGCAAACTCTTCTTGTCAAATTTTATGGTAACGTCGGTCCACTTGAAGTTTTCAGGCTGCCAATAAGAAGGTACCAGCTTGTTCATATCGTTGTTGAGGTAAGCCGAATAATCTGCGCCCGTTACAGGATTGTCTTTTGCAGATACAAGCTTCAACAAGTCGAGTGGACGAGGGATAGACGTCGACTCTGTGATAGGCTGGCCAAACACGTTGATTTTCTGGGGAATGTTATTGCCATACTTATAAATCATTATGGCATCGGCAACGAGTGCCTGAAATGGCTTAAGCGTTACCCAACTTTTGTACGCAGAGCCATCGAAGGAGCCAATGAGCACCCGCTGGGTACCATTCATAGCGTATAGTAGCGCAGGTTTATCCGAAAACGAGCCTTCATGGTCATATAACGATAGGCTGGAAACCAAGCTTTTTTTCTCAAGCTTGAGCGTTACCTGTACCCATTTAGCATTGTCTGACCAGGCACTCTGTACCAGATTAGTAATATCGTCAGAGAGCCAGGGCGAATAATCCTGGCCTGTATTCTCACTGGGAGTGATCGATACAACCGATAGGCGGACTGGGAGTGACTGTGTTTGTGCAACGATGGCCACCAGCATCAGTGTGGACGCAAGTAGTAATTTAATCATGTGTGGTTATTTAGAGGAGCTATTCATCAACAAAATAAGGCTTATCTACAAAATAGTAGTCATTCATCTTAAAAATTATGTGATTTATTAAGTGACCAAACTCCTTGATAATCACGATGTTGAAAAATGTATACTTTATCCTATGACTATGGAGGTTATACGTTATGATTTTAAAAGCTATACGAATTACACTTGCATTACTCCCGAATTGGTACGAAATTTGTCGTCCGCTAAGGAATAATATGAAGCAACCGCGTGTCATACAACGCCTTTCCAGTTTTATACTGGCCTCCCTGCTGCTGTTTACAGCCGTTTGGGGGCATGGTAATGTGACACAGGCAAAGCCATTAGCCCAAAAAGCGGTAGCTGAGCAGGCCAAGTCCGGTAAAGCGACGGATGCTCCTTCCTCGGCTGAACTGAGCGCAGCCCAGTTTGAAGCCGTTGTTACCCCAGCTATCCAGTTAGGGGATTCAGGTCAGACAGCGTTTCTGTTGCCATCCCCCACGCTTGTGATTCTGCTGTTGCTCAGCGTTGTGCTACTCCGGCATTTCACCCTTCCGCATTTCTATTTCTCCTATTTCAGGCACGTCTTCGGGCATCATATTGCCACTAACGCCCCCTAGCGTTTTACCAGGTTTTCTGCCTGGTAACTGATCGTTTTTTGTCCTTTCAAGTAGTTCATTTTTCTTCACAAACGAGCTTTGGTCTCGTTGTCACTCATGCAAAACAAAACCGGAATTCTTATTCTGACAGGGGTTATTGCAGCCATATGCATTTACTTTCTGTCATTCACCTTCGTGTCTCGGAACATCAAATCCGACGCCGAAGCCTACGCCACCAACAAGCAGGGCGTAGTTGACCGTAACAAAAAGCAGCACTATCTTGATTCGCTCTGGAAAGAACCCGTTTATCTAGGTAGCACGCTCCAGGAAGTTACCGAGCGCGAATTAGGCTTAGGTCTTGACTTACAAGGTGGTATGCACGTTGTACTGGAAGTATCGCCTTCCGATATTCTTCGCAGCCTGTCGGGCAACAACCGCGACCCTAAATTCAATCAGGCGCTGAAGCAGGCACTGGAAGATCAGAAAACGAGCAATACCAGCTTTGTTGACCTGTTCGCCAGTGCATTTAAGAAACTGGCGCCAGACACCAAGCTGGCCTCTGTGTTCGCTACCAGCGCAAACCGCAGCAAAATCAATTTTCAATCGTCGGATACCGAAGTCCGGAAGTTGTTGAATGATGAAGTAAACGGGGCAACTACTCGTGCGTTCCAGATCATTCAGGCACGTGTCGACAAATTTGGTGTGGCTAACCCAAACATTCAGCGGTTGCCAGGTTCAGGTCGGATTCAGATTGAATTACCGGGTGTTGATAATCCCGAGCGTATTCGTCGTCTGTTAACGGGTGCCGCTAAACTCGAATTCACGGAAGTTTATCGTCTGAATGAACTGGCGCCTGCCATTGAAGGTATCGGTGCTTATTTATTAGCGCAGGAAGCTGCTCGTAAAGCAGCTGTCAAAACTACGGCACCAACTACGGGTTCGGCTGCTAAAGGAGCATCAAGCCTTGAGACGCAATTAGCACAGGGTAGCAAGAAAGATTCGACCGCGAAAAACGATACAGCTGCCGCTGCGGCTCAGGGTACAGCCCTGACTCAGTTATTCCTGCCCGTTGGCCAGGATCAATTAGGTGTCTATTTGAAAGATACCGCTCGTGCCAATGCCGTTCTGAACGCTCCCGAAGTAAAAGGTCTGTTCCCAGCTGATGCCTTCTTTGCGTGGGATCGTAAGACATTCAAAGCAACGGATGGCAAAGAAATTCTGCCGCTTTATTTCCTGAAAAAATCAGGTGGTCGTGCTCCGCTTGAAGGCGATGTGATTACGGATGCTGCTAATGACTACGATGATCGTGGTCGGCCGGAAGTAACGATGAACATGAACCCAGAAGGTGCCCGCAAATGGAAAAACCTGACGGCAGCAAACGTGGGTCGCCCGGTAGCTATTTTGCTGGATAACCTGGTTTACACAGCGCCTAACGTACAAAACGAAATTCCAAACGGACGTTCGAGCATCTCGGGTAACTTCACCGTAGAAGAAACCAAAGACATGGCCAACGTGCTGAAAGCCGGTAAACTGCCCGCGCCAACCAACATCGTTGAAGAAAGCGTTGTAGGTGCCACATTGGGTTCAGAAGCCGTTAGCGCGGGGGTTCTCTCCTCAATCATCGGTATTTTATTAGTACTGGGCTTTGTGGTATTCTACTACAATCGTGCAGGCCTTATTGCCGACATTGCTCTGATTGTCAACCTGTTCTTCCTGATGGGCGTTATGGCCTCTCTGGGAGCGGTATTAACGATGCCAGGTATTGCCGGTATCGTACTTTCGATTGGTATGGCCGTTGATGCGAACGTACTTATTTTTGAACGGATCAAGGAAGAACTGGAGCTGGGTAAGAGCTTTAAAGTAGCCGTTACCGACGGGTTCAAAAACGCGATGTCGTCGATTATCGACTCAAACGTAACGACCTTCCTGACGGGTATCGTTCTGTTTATTTTTGGTACGGGTCTGATTCTTGGTTTTGCCACAACCCTGATCATTGGTATTCTGACCTCGCTGTTCGCGGCTATCTTCATTACCCGCCTGTTGCTGGAATATTACATCCGAAATGGCAAGACGTTAAGCTTTACCTCATCCTGGGCTAAGAATCTGTTTGCCGATTCTGATTTTGATTTTGTATCACGTCGGAAACTGTACTACACCGTTTCGTCGGTAATCATTGGCTTAGGGATTATCTCCGCTATTTTCCGCGGCTTCGGCTTAGGTGTTGACTTTAAAGGTGGTCGCTCGTACGTAATTCGTTTCGAAAAAACAGTAAGTACCGACGACGTTCGGAATGCTTTAGAGCCGGTGTTAGGTGGATCGCCAGAAGTAAAAACCTATGGTGGTACGGGTATTGGTGCCAATCAGGTTAAAGTAACGACGCCTTATCTGGTTGACGATAATTCGCAGGGAGCTGATAAGAAAGCTGAAGCAACAGTTTATAAGGGTCTGAGCAGCATTCAGGGAAATCCAGCGAAAATTGAGAGTTCACAAAAAGTTGGGCCTACCATTGCATATGACTTACTGACCTCGGCATTATGGTCTATTCTGCTAGCCGTAGCGGTCGTGTTTGTGTACATTCTTATCCGGTTCAAGAAACTGGCCTTTGGTTATGGTGCGGTTGTGGCCATGTTCCACGATGTACTGATCATTCTGGCTATTTTCTCGATCTTCAACGGGTTCCTTCCTTTCTCGCTGGACGTTGACCAGGCCTTTGTGGGTGCCTTGCTGACGATTATGGGGTATTCCATGAACGATACGGTTGTAGTTTTTGACCGGGTACGTGAGTATCTGGCCGAAAATAAAGGCAAGAAAGAAACAATTGCCACGATCATTAACAACGCCTTGAACAGCACATTGAGCCGCACAGCGGTAACTGGTTTCTCAACGATTCTGGTCTTACTAGTGTTATTCATTTTCGGTGGTGAAACCATTCGTGGTTTCTCGTTCGCGATGTTGATTGGTGTAATCGTTGGTACCTATTCGTCGCTGTTCGTAGCCACCCCGATTGTGGTTGATTCGTTAAGCCGCGATCAGGAAAAAGAAGTCATTGTGCCAACTATCAGCGAAAAGAAAACGGGCTTCGATGCCATTCCTGCTGACTTCACCACGGCAGCTCCTGCTACGCCAGAAGAGTTTACCGCCAAGAAGGAAAAGAAAGAGAAGAAGCCATTGATTCGGCCTTCACAATCGTAAGCTAACGGGTGAATGAGTGATTGAGTGAATGAGCGATTGAGTGAATAAAATGTAGCGGGAAATAATTCGCTCAATCACTCATTCACTCATTCACTCATTTTATTTCGTATCTTTCCCGACGTTTAACCTAAGAATATTTCTCCAAACGACACAATCACCAAACTCTATTTCCCTACATGGAAACCAAATTTAAACCTGTTGATACCAGTGTCTGGCGTAAGAAGCCCCTTGCGGCTTATGAAGCCGACATGAAAAAAAGTGAACTCAAACGTGTATTAACGCGCTGGGGATTGACCTCCCTGGGCATAGGTGCCGTAATTGGGGGCGGGATTTTTGTACTGACCGGTATTGCTGCTCATGACTGGGCTGGTCCTGCTTTGGCGTTATCATTTGTGCTGGCTGGTGTAGCCTGTACATTTGCCGCCCTTTGCTATGCCGAGTTTGCGTCGATCTTACCCGTAGAAGGCTCAGCTTATGCCTACTCCTACGGAACCGTTGGTGAAATTTTTGCCTGGCTCATTGGCTGGAACCTGATTCTGGAATACATGATGGGAGCCACAACTGTAGCGGTGAGCTGGTCGGGGTATTTCGAGAAATTACTTCACCTCTTTCATATTGAGCCGCCTATCTGGTTAATGAATGATCCGGTTACGGCTCAGGAAAAAGCAGCCGCACTTCGGGCGGCTGGCGTGGCGGTTCCAGACTTCACATTCGCGTTCAATCTGCCCGCTTTTCTGATCGTACTCGTCGTGACCTACATTCTGGTTCGAGGTATTAAAGAAGCAGCCAGTACGAATAACATCATCGTAATTGTGAAAGTAGCCGTGGTTATTTTCGTGATTGTCGTCGGTGCTTTTTACGTAGATACAGCCAACTGGCATCCATTTCTTCCAGAACCCGTTATTGACAACGGTGGACAACAACACTACGGCTTCAATGGTATCGTAACGGCAGCCAGTATCGTGTTTTTCGCCTACATTGGATTCGACGCCGTGTCTACCCAGGCTGGCGAAGCGATCAACCCCAAGAAAGATGTTCCTTTCGCGATTATTGCCTCGCTGATTATTTGCACCGTGCTGTACATTCTGGTATCACTTGTGCTAACAGGTATGGTACCGTTTAAAAGCCTCGATCTGAAAGCTCCTGTAGCGCAGGCATTCGCCGATAAAGGGTTAACCTGGGCCGTATATATTATCACGATTGCAGCTTTGGGCGGACTAACGTCGGTCATGCTGGTGATGATGCTTGGTCAAACACGGGTTTTCCTGGGTATGGCGAAAGATGGTCTGATTCCTCCGAGTCTGTTTGCCTCTATTCACCCTAAGTTTAAGACCCCCTGGAAAAGTACCATTCTGGTAGGGCTTATTGTTTCGGTGGTAGCTGCCTTAACGCCAATCGATAAAGTGTCGGAGCTAACCAGTTCGGGAACACTGCTGGCTTTTGCCATGATTTGCGGAGCTGTTTGGTTATTGCGTGTTCGGGAGCCTAACCTGGAACGGCCTTACAGAACACCCGTGCTACCATTGATCGCTACGCTGGGTATTTGTGCGAACCTGTATCTGATGTACAATCTGCGTACGGATACCAAAATATCATTTGTGGTTTGGTGTGTCATCGGTCTGATTGTTTATTTCACCTATAGCCGTAAACATAGCCACCTGAACAATCCTGAAGATCATCAATAGATCGTTCAGCTTGTTAGTATTTACCTCAAATGCCCGCTAATGCAGAAACATTAGCGGGCATTTGCATTAGTCTATAGACTAAACAAGTGTAGTTTTGCCCTGTAATGAGTGGACAGGAATTATTTGGATACGCTTCGGCCCTACTGGTAGGCTTAGTGATTGGCCTGGCCGGGGGCGGAGGCTCCATCCTGACAGTACCTATTTTTGTCTATGTTTTTCATATTCCCACCGTTCTGGCGACTACTTATTCCCTGTTTGTGGTGGGCTCAACATCCCTGATTGGTTCGATTCATCATGTCTGGCACAAGCGGGTCGATCTTCCAGTGACAGTAGCGTTTGCGCTTCCCTCCTTTGTGTCGGTTTATTTAAGTCGGCGGTATTTAGTGCCCGCCTTGCCTGATCCACTGTTTCAGTTCCAAACATTTGTGCTGCCGAAGAGCGATGCTATTCTGTATTTCTTTGCCATCGTTATGATTATTGCTGCCCGCGCCATGATTCGCAATGATCGGCCGGAGCAGGGCGAAGCCGCCGATGGGCGTCCTCGGTATGGTAGCCTGGCATTAGATGGGCTAGCAGTCGGTTTGTTAACGGGCACCATTGGCGCGGGGGGCGGTTTTTTGATTGTACCGATGCTGGTATTAATGGCCGGATTACCCATTCATCGGGCCGTGGCCACTTCGGTACTCATTATTGCGGTCAATTCGTTCGTCGGCTTTTTAGGTGATATTCATCATACCGATTTAAACTGGAATTTTCTGCTACCCTTCACGGGTTTATCTATCGTCGGCATTTTTGTGGGCATGTATTTAGCCCGCTACGTAGCACCCGACAAACTAAAAAAGGGATTCGGCTGGTTTGTATTGGCAATTGCCCTGTACATGATTGGTCGGGAAATTTTGTAAAACTGGTTCACACTTACTGTTCCAGGGTCAGGCGTATCAATGGCACTGGCTACTCATTTGGAATCTGAAACTTGACACAGTAATTCATGGTCATCGAACAACTATATACGGGCTGCCTGGCCCAGGGAGCGTATTATATTGAAAGCAATGGCGAAGTAGCCATCATTGACCCACTCCGCGAAACGGCTCCCTATATCCGAAAAGCAGAGAAAGCAGGTGCCCAAATCAAGTATGTTTTCGAGACCCATTTTCATGCCGATTTCGTATCGGGGCATATCGACTTAGCAAAAAAAACGGGGGCTACCATCGTGTATGGCCCTAATGCGAACACGAGCTACGAGGCTTATCATGCGAAAGATGGTGAAACGTTTGCTCTGGGTGACGTAATGATAAAAGTGCTGCACACACCCGGCCACACCCAGGAATCCACAACCTATTTGCTCATCGACGAAACAGGAAAAGAGTGCGCTATTTTTACGGGCGATACGCTGTTCATTGGCGATGTTGGCCGCCCAGATTTAGCTATTAAAGGCGATCTGACAGAACGCGACCTGGCAGGTATGCTTTATACTAGCCTTCAGACCAAAATTATGCCCCTTGCCGACGATGTGATTGTTTACCCAGCTCATGGCGCTGGTTCTGCTTGCGGCAAGAACATGAGTAAGGAAACAACCGATACGCTCGGCAACCAAAAACGCTTTAACTACGCGCTACGGGCGAAATCGAAGGAAGAGTTTATTGAGAAAGTCCTTGATGGATTAACAACCGCTCCCGCTTATTTTGCCAAAAACGCCCGACTCAACAAAGAAGGCTACGAATCTATTGACCGCGTGATGCAACGAGGTAGCCAGGCGCTTTCGCCCGATGCATTCGAGGCTGCGGTTAATGAAACAGGCGCACTCATTTTAGATGTACGAGATGCCGTTGACTTTGCCAAAGGGTTTATCCCGAACTCCATCAACATTGGTCTGAATGGCCAGTTTGCTCCCTGGGTTGGAGCGTTGATTCCAGATTTGGTACAGCCTATTGCATTGGTTACGCCAGTAGGTCAGGAAAGTGAAACCGTTCTGCGACTGGCCCGTGTTGGTTATGATCATTGCATTGGTTTTCTGGAAGGTGGTTTTGAGACCTGGAAAGAATCAGGCAAGGAAGTCGATACGGTTGAGTCGATTTCGGCTGATGAGTTCGCCAATCGATGGCAGCAAAACCCTGACATGATTGTAGTTGATGTGCGGAAGCCAGGTGAGTTTGCCAGTGAGCACGTTACAGGTGCCGAAAATCTGGCCTTAGATAACCTCAACGATCATATGGCCGAGATTAGCCGTAACGAACCAGTGTATGTCCATTGCGCAGGCGGTTACCGTTCTATGGTGGCCAACTCAATCCTAAAAGCGCGGGGCTTCGATAATGTTGTCAATGTGGAGGGTGGTATGGCTGCCATCAAAAAAACGAGCGTACCGATTTCAGCCGATACGCCCGTTTCTCATTAAAAGTCGTTTGAGTTACGCTTATAGAGTGAATAACTCTTCAACAGTCAGTTCCAAGTCTGGTATAGCTGGACTTGCATCAAAGGCATCGTTTTCGAAACACGTAATATTCCGACGGAGTGAGGTAAATACCCTTACCATCCGGAGTTCTGGGTGAATATGCCAGATCACCTGCACACCAGCCTCGAAGTACTCGATTATTTTTTGCTCAACATGTTGAACTGTATCGCTAGGCGAAATAATTTCTATTACGAAAGGAGGAATTGGCTCGGAACTATCATCAACTACTCGAATCGCTTCTTTTGAAAAAAAAGCAAGGTCAGGACGACGCATTTGATTGTCCGTCAACCAACAGTCTGTTTCAGCAAGTAGCCGTCCTCCTTCGTGATACGCCTTCAATTGAGCAAATTTATCCTGAATATTTACTACTAAATAGCGCTCTGCTTTCTTCATTCCATCGGTGGGTATGGCTAATCCATTCTCAAATTCATATAGAAAGCCATCATCAGGGTTCCAGTTTAGGAACTGCTGCTTTGACATCGGGATGCCAATTACAGCATCTTGACCTGAAGTTTTAAGCAGTGTACTTTCCATATCTTATGCGTTTTTAGGTAAATATACAAACATACTCAGTGGCTGGTTCATTACTTGCCAGCCACTGAAGTTCGCATTTACTGTTTCTTCTCCGGCATCAGTACGAGCCGAATATAATTCGAACCAAAATATTGATTTGCAGCAGCCTTCGTGCTTTCAACGGTTACTTTGTTCAACTGCTCGGCTTCGTGCAGGACTTCGTCGGGCGCATCGCCGTTATAATATTGGTTCTGGAGATAACCGAGCCAGAATTGGTTGTCTTTCAGTTGAAGCTCCGTTTCCCGGCGGGTTTCGGCTTTGAATTTGGCAATATCGGCGGGTAGTGCTCCCTTTTGTTTTAGATCATTGATCAACTCCTGCGTTTTAGCAATGAGTTTTTCGACGTTCTCAGGCGCACAACCGAAATTGATGCGGAAAGTGTACCGTGGCACCGGGTATTTAGCATAAGCCGCATTGGCACCAACACCGTAAACACCACTTTCTTCTTCCCGCAGCTTTTCAATCAGCTTAATTTCAAGCACCTCGGCCAGAGCATCCAACTGAGTAGCTGTTTCTGGCGACCAGTTTATATCGCCCGTGTAGACTAACTGTACCGATGCTTTTGGATCAAGGCCTTTGTAAACGGTTTTGCTGACTTCTCCTTTCGGGGCACGAATGCCTAAATCCTTGAATTTCTCGGGTTTATCCGTGGCAGGTAAACCGCCCAGATATTTCTCCACCAACGGTTTCAGTTGATCTTCTTTAAAATTACCAACAAAATAGAACGTGAAATCGCCCGCATTGGCAAATCGCTCCTGGTAGATTTGCAGCGCGCGATCGAGGTCGATTTTGTCTAAATCATCAGGTTTAAGCGGTTGCCGACGGGGATTGTTATTACCAAGCGTTACAGAAACTGTGTCCTGAAATACGCCCTGTGGTGTAGGTGTATTGATCCGATTTTGCAACGCACTCCGCTGATTCGAGAGGAAGCCCTTTACCACATCGGCATCTTTACGCGGTTGGGTAAAGTAGCTATACAGCAGTTGCAGGGCTGTTTCCAGATCTTTTGGCGCTGCACTGCCATTAATACCCTCGGTCAATTCGCCCACATACGGAAATACGCTCACTTGCTTTCCCGACAGGAATTTCCCCAGTTGAATCTGGTTGTAAGCGCCCGTACCACCCATAGCCGTGAGCGTAGACGAAAACCGCGCCGACTGGAAATCCTTCAGGTCATAGAGCGACGTGCCCCCAAAACTACTGGCCGAAAACAGAATCTGGTCGTTCTTGAAGTCCGTGGGTTTCAATATCACTCGGACGCCATTTTTGAGCGTCCATTCTGTTACGCCGATATCAGCAACTTTCTTTTCACTGACAACAGGTGAACCAGTTGGTTGAGTAGCCAGCAGCGGGCTATCGATAGTTTTGTCCTCGTAGGCCGTTAAGCCTTTTCCGGCATCGTCCACATAGCTCAGAATCTGCGCTTCGGTCGGGAGTTTAGCTTTGTCCTTTTCGGGAGCCATGACAATTACCGCCCGGTTATCATTGTGGATGAACTGATCGACCAGCGCATTTACTTCGGCCAGTTTAATGCCGTCCTGCTCTTTTTTCAGGAAATCATAATAAAACTCAATGCTGGTGTACGGCTCTTTATCCGTGAAATTCTGAACGTATTCATTCACGAAATTGACCGAGCGGGTCTTGTTTCGTTCACTATAGGCCTGTTCTACATTGGTCATGAACTCCTGTTTGGCACGAGCCAATTCGGTAGGCGTGAACCCGAACTGTTTAACGCGGGCGTTCTCGTCTAACACCGCCCGAATGGCCTTTTCTACGTTTCCTTCTTTGGCTACGGCAATGGATGTAAACGCGTCCAGATTACCCAGAAAATCGCTGTAATTGCTGTAACCACCCAAAAATGGTGGGTCGGCACGTTGGGTTAGTTCCTGAATCCGGTTGCCTAGCATGGTGTTGAACAAGCCGCGCTTGATACTCTCCCGCAGATCATTCAATGTTTTCTCTTTTATTTCGGGGCGTTTGTAAATCACCTGCACCACCGTATTAGGCTGTTCAGGATCGGTTACGATAACGACTTTCGTGTCTTTATGGGCTGGAATGTCATATTCTGTGCGAGGCTTCGGATTTTTCACGGCAGGAATCCGTCCGAATTTTTCACGAATAATTCCTTCTACCTGTTTTATATCGAAATCTCCTACGGCGATAACAGCCATCAAATCAGGACGATACCAGTCCTTATAATATTGTCGAAGAACTTCAGGCTTAAAGGTGGTCAGTACCTGTTCAGTACCAATGGGCAGGCGTTTCGAATACTG